>DATHCO010000356.1:0-4584 GCA_035319505.1 Steroidobacteraceae bacterium
TTGGTCGTTGGGGGGGCAGGTCGATGGGCTCGACCGAAGTGAGCAGCAGGTTCCGAAAGTCGGGGTCGGTACGGTGGGCAGAGGGGTTGCCGCGCGGGTCGACCTGGGCCAGCAGGACGGCGACGATGGCGGTCCGGGGGCTCGGTCCGGGACCCGAGATCCGATAGATCGCTCGGCTCGAGATCCCCGGTGGCCGTGTGCCTGCGCGGCGCCTCGGCGTGGGCGCAGAGAATCAAGCCGAGCCACGGCGTGGTGCGGCGCGCCCTCAAACGGCTAACCGGCGATGCGTTCGGGTGCTGCTCGATGCGACCAGATCCTCGCGACCGCACGGTCGAATTGCTCGAGCGTGAGGCGAATATCCTCGGCGCTGTGAGCCGCGGAGATCGAGCATTGCTTGGTGGCGATGGGCACGAAGAACACGCCGAGATCGATCAATGCACGCCGCAGAGCGAGGTCGCGCTCGAAATCATGGTGCTCGAGGATGTCGTGAAAATCGTCCGGCGCTCGCGGCATCAGATAGTAGGAGAAGGCCGAGCCCTGCCTTACGATCGAGGCCGGCACGCCGTGTGCGGCGAATACCTCGCGCAGCCCTTGCTCCATCTGTCGCCCGAGAGCATCGACCTGTCGATAAACCGTGCTCCGATGGTCGGAGAGATATTGCAAGGTGCGAATGGCCGCGCTCACGGCGACGGGGTGTCCGTTGTAGGTGCCGCTCACGAACGGGCGCTTCGCAGGATCCGGGTGCACGATCCGGTCCATGTACTCGCGCTTGCCGCCGACGAGGGCCAGCGGGAAGCCGTTCGCGACTGCTTTGCCGTACGTCACCAGATCCGGCCGGACTCCGCAGAGCTCGCTGTAGCCGCCCAGGGCATGGCGAAATCCCGTCTTGACCTCGTCGAAGATCAGCAGGAAGCCGAACTCGTCGGCGAGCGAGCGCAGCCCCGCCAAGTAACCGTCGCGCGGGCGCACCACGCCGATATTCTGCAGCACCGGCTCGGTGATCATCGCCGCGATCGGATAGCGGCGGCAGACGTAACGAACCGACTCGAGATCGTTGAAGTTGATGGCGTGGACGAGATGGGCGGCCTCGATCGTCGTGCCGGCGCCCAAGGGGCGAAGGGGATACTCCCCGGGCGATACGCGAGGCCCGATTTCCGCGAGTGAATTGAACACGTTGCAGGCGAGCTCGTCGTGGTTTCCGTTGTAGCCTCCCTGCACGACGATAAAATGCGCCCTTCCGGTGATGGCGCGGCTCAGGCGAATCGCGAGTGCGGTGGCTTCGCTACCCGTATTGAGCAGGCACACCTTGTCGACCGCTGCGACGTGCGTGCAGATGAGCTCCGCCAAACGTCCTTCGAGCTCCGAGGGACCGGCACCGAAAAGACTCGCGCCGCTCTGCAAGGCGTCGATGACCGCCTGGTTCACCGGGGCGAAATTGTGCCCGAGAAAGAATGGCGCGAAAGCGGCGTGATAGTCGATGTAGCGCCGGCCGTCGACGTCCCAGAGATAAGCGCCTTCGCCCCTGGCGAAGCTGATCGGCGGATCGATGATCCGATTGATCGAGCTGATGCCGCCGGGAATATAAGCGCTGTTGCGCGCCAAGAGCGAGGCAACTCCATTGCTGGCCGGCGCTGTCATAGGAAATTATAACGTTACATGAGGGGGTGCGGCCCGTCTACATTTGATCGTTCGGATGTCGCACTTGAGCATTGCAGTGTCGGGTCCCTAACGACAACTGCGCCTGCGCGCCGCTACACTTGGATCGTGCGCGTGAGGCACATGGCGTCGGGCAACGTGAGCCTCGGAGAGTAGAGTAGAACGCGGATCATCGGGGAGGCTGTTTATGGGGTTTCGAGCACGGAAGGGGTTGGCAATGCTCTCGGGATTGCTCGCGATGCTTCCGTGGGGCGCGAGAGCGGACACGGCAGATCCTCTGCCAGTGCAAGCCTTCGAGGCCGGGCGCACGCTGGATGCGCCGGTCGCGAACGCCGCATTCGCGCCCGCAGAGGGTGCGCTGGCCGCACCCGAGTTCGCGGGCGTGCTGAAGCTGCGCGCGACCTCGATGCGCACGCTCCCCGTTCTCGATCAGCCGGTGATTCAAGGACGCGATGCGCGCATCTTTCCGGGCATCGAGCTCGAATTCTTCACGCTCGGGGATCTGCTCGTACCGGTGCAGCGCGGCCAGATGGTGCGCGAGACCGCAGGCGGAGCCACTGCGAGCTACTGGCGCCTCATTCCTCAGTTCGGCAAGGTGTGGCACGAGGCCAAGGACGGGGATTGGTCGCGGGCGGCATTCCCCTTGATGCTCGTCAATGACACCGAAAATCACGCGCATCAAGGACTCGCGACGTTCCTCTACCGGCCCGGGCAGGTGAGCGGCGTGATGGTTCAGTTCATCCAGCAAACCGGACCCTATCTCATCAAGCAATATTTCGTGGCCTGGGGATTCGTGCCGACCACCTTCGCCTCAGGCGACGGCGCCAAGTTGGCTGCACGTCGCGCAGAGGCCGGCTCCGAGCTCGCGGACCGTTTGCCGGCGAAGCCCTGGAGCGATCTCGTGAGCAGCGTGCCGCCTGGAACGCTCGATGGGTTCGGCGGACCGCTCTATCCGAAATGGCGGGTGGCGGGCGCACTCGTGGACGGCGGCACGCTCTATTATCTGCAAGCCGACACGCCCTACGGGCCCTATCCGTATCCGCTCGAAATGCGCTTCGGCGTGCGCTCGGTGACCAAGAGCGTTTTTGCGCCGCTCGCGCTGCTGCATCTCGCGCAGGTCTATGGACCCTGGGTACTCACGCTCAAGGTGGGCGACTACGTGGAGGGGCTCGATCCCAAGTGGCGTCGCATCCGCTTCGCCGATGCGGCCAACATGGCGACCGGCTTCGGCGGCACGGGCAGCACCAAGACCCAGCCGAACGACATCTTCGATGGATACTTGGGTGGCGACTACGACGCCTGGTACACCGCCCCGTCGTTCGCCGACAAGATCCGGCAGATCAACGCCACCTTGCATCCTTATCCGTGGGAGCCGGGGACGGTCATGCGCTATCGCGACCAGGACTATTTCCTGCTCGGGGCCGCTCTTCAAGGGTTCTTGAGGTCGGTTCGTGGACCGCGGGCGGATCTCGGAGAAATGGTGCAAAACGAAGTGCTCACTCCCATCGGCGTCCATCAAGCGCCGGCCGTCAGAACCCGCGAGAGCGGAGGGCGGGACGGATTGATTTGGTGCAATGCCGGCTACTATCCGACGCTCGATGATCTCGCCAAGATTGCGATGCTCTATCAGGCGCGCGGCGCGCACGGGGGTGTGCAGATCTTGAACCGCGAGCTCACGGAGGACCTTCTCGTCGCGCGCGATGCCATCGTCAAGAACGCCGATGCCTCGATGGGTCCTGTCGCGAGTCCTCTGCCCACCTCGACCGAGGACGGGGAATACAGGATGGGCTTTCACTTTCTGCGCTACGTCAATTCGGCGGGCAAGATCGAGTATCTGCCGAGCATGCACGGCTCGGGCGATAACGAGGTGATTCTCTACCCGAACCGCCGGGTGTCGATCGTCATGGCGAAAGCATCGATCGAAATCCTCGGGTCCGAGAAGACCAGATCCGACGAGGGACCGGTGACGATTCGGGACGTAGAGCGGCTCGAAGCCTTCTGAGCGCTGGGATGAGCGAGCGCACCTCCAAGCTTACCGACTGGGTCCTCCTGATCCTGTGCAATCTCATCTGGGCGAGCCAATTCGTCCTCGCAAAACTCGTCCAGGCGCAAATGGGGCCGATCTTCGCCACATTTCTGCCCATGGCTCTCGCAACCGCCTGCCTGGTGCCGCTCGTGCGCCGGCGAGGTCATCACGTGCCTTTGAGCGGCTCCGATCTCGTGAGCTTCGGGGTGATCGGCGTGTTCGGCCAGGTGGCGGCGCAGCTCGGTGTGACCTGGGGAGTGGGGCTTGCGCCCGCCTCGAACGGGGCGCTGCTCGCGCTCACGCTTCCCATCGCGACCGCGGTGATGGCGCACCTGTTGCTCGGCGAACGGATGACCCGTGTACGCTGGGTGAGCTTCGCGCTGGCAGTGGCCGGGGTTTTGCAGTGCTCGGGCGTGGAATGGAATGACCTCAAGTTCGCGGGCGGCCGTGTGGTCACCGGGAATGTCTTGATCATGACGGGAGTGCTCGGCAGCGCCTTCTACAACGTCTACGGCAAGAAACTGCTGCATCGCTTCACGCCGCTCGAGGTGTTGCTCTATAGCTACTATGCCGTGCTCATCTGCCTCCTACCGCTGACGCTGTATCTGGAGGGGGGCTCGTTTCGCGCCATGAGCTCCTTCGGTCCCAGCGTATGGATCGGAATTCTGCTGCTGGCGGCTCTGCAGTACTTTCTGTCCATGATCCTATTCCTGACCGTGCTCAATCGTCTGGACGCCGTTCAGGCGGGCCTCTCGAACTACCTGATTCCCGTTTTCGGAGTGATCATTGCGGCGATCGTGCTGCGCGAGCGCCTGACCCTGCGGATGGCGATCGGGGGAGTCGTGGTACTGGCGAGCACGCTGCTCGTCACCGTTTACGAAGAGCATTACGGGCCGCGCGCG
>DATHCO010000357.1:0-30382 GCA_035319505.1 Steroidobacteraceae bacterium
GCGGCACTGCGCGCCCAGGCCCGTGCGTGCGCGTCCTGCGGCCAAACGCCCACGTGCCGCTCGGCTAGGTATTCGGTGATGGCGAGCGAGTCCCACACAACGCTCTTCTCGTCGACGAGACACGGCACCTTGCCGCTCGGAGAGATCTTCTTGAGAGACTCCCAGCTCGAGGGGTCCCCGAAGCGCATCAGATGCTCGGTGAACTCGATCTTGAGCTCGCGCATGAGCACCCATGGGCGCAGCGACCAAGACGAGTAATTCTTGTTTCCAATGTAGAGCTGGTACATCGAGCGCTCAATGCTAAGCCCGCCGCAAGAGGCCCCGCAAGTAGGGAGCCGCATACCCGCATCAGCTCCGGATCCGCAAATCCTTTCTGCGGTCGTGCGCATCGGCACCCATCCGAGAATCTTCAAGGAACCCAGTGCGGCGGTCGAAGTATTCGAGTTCTGTGATGCATGGCTGAGGCAGCCCAATGCGACCGTAATTCACCCCGGCGAGCGACACTGGCCTTTGTTCCAAAAGCTCTGTCTCGACGTTGGCGCCGACGGCAACCTCGTCCAGGATGCCTGGAATGCCGCATTAGCGATCGAGGTCGGCTGTGAATGGATCACCACCGATCGCGATTATGCTCGGTTTCCCGGGCTTCGTTGGCGCACACCCTTTCTGAGGTCCTCGCTATGGGCGCGCAATCTCTTGCTCAGGTTCTCTGAGCAAGAGGGCAAAATAGCTTGCCATGAATTACCGGCACATCTATCACGCGGGAAATTTTGCCGACGTCGCGAAGCACGTGGCGCTCATCCACTGCCTCGATGCGCTGAAGCGCAAGGAGGCGGCCTTCTTTGCGCTCGACACCCATGCCGGCCGCGGCCTTTACGACCTGCAATCCGCCGAGGCCTGCAAGTCCGGCGAAGCAGAGTCCGGTGTGCAGCGCCTGATTCGCAACGCGTTCGACGCGAAGCCTCTTGCGCCGTACCTCGCCGCCATCGGTGCGCGGCGCGGCAAGCGCCTCGCGAGCTATCGCGGGTCGGCGGCACTGATTGCCGGGGGGCTGCGTGCGCAGGACCGCGCGCTCTTCGTCGAATCCGTTCCCGCGGAGGCGCGCGCGGGCGCGCGCGCTATCGCATCGAGTGGGCGGATCCGGACGGAAGTGGGCGACGGCTACCAGGCGTTGAGGGCCAACCTACCGCCCGCGGAGCGGCGTGGCTTGGTGCTGATCGATCCGCCTTATGAGAGCGAGGACGAGCTCTCGCCCCTGCTTCAGGCGTTCGCCGATGCGTATCGTCGCTTTCCGGTCGGCGTGTTCCTCGTGTGGTACCCCATCGTGAGCGCCTCGCAACGCCGCACCGTGCACGTGCGGTTCGAGGCGTTGCGCATCCCGAAGATGCTGTGCGCGGATCTCGCGGTTCGCCCGGACGATGCGGGCGTCGGCCTGGCGGGCTCGGGCTTGATGATCGTGAATCCGCCCTTCGGGGCGGACGAGTACCTGGCGAGCGCCTATGCGGCCATCCACGCGGGCATCGCTCCCTCGGGTTCGGGCTACGTACAAGTCGCACGCCTGACGCCAGAACGAATGGCAGAATAGGAGGCGGAGGTTATTGCCCATGGATCCAAAGCTCTTGCGCGATCAGCTCGCCCAACTGCACGAGGAGCTCGTCAACGTGCGGGACGTGGACCCGGCATCGACGGAGTTGCTGGCCGAGGTCCTCGAAGACATTCAACGCCTCCTCAAGCGCGGCTCGAGCGCGGCGGTGCCGGGCCGAGCGGCCCCCGGCGGGGCGATTCCCCTGTCCGAGCGGCTCGAGAAAATCGCCGTGCAGTTCGAGGTGGCGCATCCCACGTTGGCCGCGAGCTCGCGCAGGCTGATCGATTTGCTCGGCAAAGCGGGGCTCTAGGAGCCTCGCTCCGGCCAAGCTACCCCACCCACACGATCGCGCTCTCGACGCGCGCCGCGATCGCCTCGAGCTCGCTCCGACCCACCGCCTGGCCTTTGGCCAGGACGGCGAGGCTGCCGTGGCCGGCGACCGGAAGAATCACCCCCCGATAGCCCTCCTCGTCGAACGGCACGACTTTCGAGACCGATTCGTGCACAAGCACCATGACGGTGATCGGCCCAACGGCCGTCTGTACCACGAGGTGCGGGACGTGGTGGCCCCGAAACGCGCAGCTGCGGGCGTAGCTCACGGTGCCGGCACCGGCACCCAGACGCATGCGCGCATCAGCGAGCGCCACGGCCAGATCCGCGGAGGGCACCGCGACATCGGTGCGCGCCCAGGCCTGCGGCTCTCCGGCCATGTGCGCCACGACGTCGGCCGCCAAGCTCGAGTGGGGGGCGCTCACCCAGAGTCCCCCGGCGATGACGAAGGCGACCGTGATGCTCGCCGCCATCGCAAGCCAGCCCCGACTCGCGCGCGTGGGCTGGGCGTGGTCGGGGGCGCTCACCTGCAGGGCTCGCTCCAGGCGGCTCTCGAAGCCGAGCAACCGCTCCGTGTAGAGCGCGCAGACCCGGCAGCTCGCACGGTGCGCGGCGAGCTCCGGATTCGCCTCGCGGGGGTTTGCGAGCAGCGCGCGTCGATATGCCGTGCAATCGATCATGAGTCCGGATCCAGGCTCGTGTCCTCCCCGCAGAGCGCGCGCAACTGCTTGCGGCCGCGGAACAAGCGGGTCAACACCGCGGCAGTCGAGAGCTCGAGCTGGCTTGCGATCTCGGCGGTCGAGTAGCCCATGAGCACCTGCATCAGCAGCGGCTCGCGATATTCCTCCGGCAACTTGAAGAGGGCGGCACGAACCTCGGCGACCTCTTGGTCCTGCCCCGTCGCCAGCATCGGCTCCTCCCTGGCAATCAGCTCATCGACGTCGACGGTGGGCAAGCGCTTGCGCTCGAAACTGCGCGCGTATTCGCGCCGGATGATGGTCAAGAACCACGGTTTGGCGGCCGCCTCATCCTTGAGCGACTCGCGCGCCTTCCACGCCCGCAGCATCGTCTCCTGTACGACGTCCTCGGCCAAAGCCAGGTCGCGCGACAGCCAGAATGCGAACCGCAGCAGATCCGGGCGCAGTGCTTGACAAAGCGCCTGAAAGCGTGCGCGCTTCACATTTCCGCCGGCATCATCCTTCATGTATAAATCAGCACCCAGCGTGCGTTGTGCTTTCCGTGATATTAACGCAAAAGCCGGGAACGGCCGGTGCAGGCCGGTCGGGGGCCCCTGGGGTACAAGATCCCGAGGCCCCTGGCTGATACCGAGCTGAGGAGTCACAGTCTAGATGACCGGAAGCAGAGCTGAATCATTTCCGAGTCTCCGCATGCGGCGCATGCGGCGCGACGAGTTCTCGCGCCGCCTGATGCGAGAGACCCGGCTCGCCGTGGATTCCCTCATCTACCCGGTCTTTGTGGTCGAGGGAAAGAGGCAGCGCCAGCCGGTCGACTCGATGCCCGGAATCGAGCGGCTGTCGATCGATGAATTGCTGCACGAGTGCGATTCGCTGATGCGGCTCAAGATCCCCGCGATCGCGCTATTTCCGGTCGTTCCCGACGAGAAGAAGTCTCTCGATGCGCGCGAGTCGTGGAATCCCGGCGCCGTGGCCCAACTCGCGGTGCGTGCAGTCAAGAAGGAGTTCCCGGACCTCGGCGTGATCACGGACGTGGCTCTCGATCCGTTCACGACCCACGGCCAGGACGGTCTGCTCGACGAGAAGGGCTACGTCTTGAACGACCTGACGGTCGAGACCTTGGTGCGTCAGGCGCGCTCCCACGCGGACGCCGGCGCCGACGTGGTCGCCCCCTCGGACATGATGGACGGGCGCATCGGCGCGATCCGAAGCGCGTTCGAGACGGCGGGATTGATTCACACGCGCATCCTCGCCTATGCCGCCAAATACGCGTCGAGCTTCTACGGACCGTTTCGCGAGGCCGTGGGCTCGGCGAAACAGCTCGGCGGCGGCAACAAATACAGCTACCAGATGGACCCGGCCAATTCGGACGAGGCCCTGCGCGAGGTCGCTCTCGACATCGCCGAGGGCGCGGACATGGTCATGATCAAGCCCGGCCTGCCGTATTTGGACATCGTGCGGCGGGTCAAGGACCGATTCGGGATGCCGACGTTCGTGTATCAAGTGAGCGGCGAGTACGCCATGATCATGGCGGCTGCGGCCAACGGCTGGATCGACGAGCGCGCGGTAGCCTTGGAGACGCTCCTGTCGATCAAGCGCGCCGGGGCGGACGCGATCTTGACGTATTTCGCCAAACGTGCCGCCGAGTGGCTGCGATGAACCTGCCGCACGAGGCGGGAGCGCCCGACCACTACGGACTGGTCGGCCACCCGGTGGCCCACAGCTGGTCGCCGTTCATCCATGGGATGTTCGCCAAGGCCACGGCACAGAACTTGAGTTATCGGCTGTTCGACGTCGTGCCGGAGGATTTTCGCCGAGAAACCCTGCGACTGCTGACCGGCGGGGTGCGCGGTCTCAACGTGACGCTGCCGCACAAGCAGGCGGCGGCCGAGCTCGTGAACGAGCTGACGCCGCGGGCGGCGCGCGCGCAGGCTGTGAATACCATCGCCTTCTTCGAGGACACGACGCTCCTGGGCGACAACACCGACGGGGTGGGCCTCACAGCCGATCTCGAGCGCAACCTCAGGATCGATCTCGCCGACAAGCGGGTGCTCATCCTCGGCGCGGGCGGCGCGGCACGCGGTGTGACGGGGCCGTTGCTGGAGCGCGAGCTGCGCTCGCTCACCGTCGCGAATCGCACTCCCTACAAGGCGCGCAAGCTCGCGGCGGAGTTTGCCGACATGGGACCCATCACCGGCTGCACCTTTGCCGAGCTCCAGGGTCCTGCTTACGATCTCATCATCAATGCGACCTCGGCGGGCCTGCAGGGCGAGATGCCCGAAATGCCGCAGGGCCTGGTGGGCGAGGGGACCGTCTGCTACGACATGGCCTACGGCCGAGGGCACACGCCCTTCACCCAGTGGGCGAGCTCGCTGCACGCCAAGCGCACCAAGAAGGGCTGGGGAATGCTGGTCGAGCAGGCCGCCGAGTCGTTCCTGCTCTGGCGCGGCATCCGGCCGAGCACGGAACAGGTGCTGGTGGCGCTCGCGCAGTACGATTAGGAGCGGAGGCGCGCCTCGGTGCAGCGCAGCGATCCGCGCGAGGCCGCCTCCTCAGCGCATGGTCACGAGCTCCTCGGCGCTCGTGGGATGGATCGCCACGGTGTCGTCGAAGTCCTGCTTCCTCGCTCCCATGCGGATGGCCACCGCGAACCCCTGCAGCATCTCGTCTGCGCCCGCGCCGATGATGTGGCAGCCGACGATTCTCTCATCCGCTCCCACGCACACGAGCTTCATGTCGGTGTGCGTCTTGCGCGTGGTCAGCGCGTGATACAGGGGGGTGAAATCCGCGACGTAAGTCTTCACCGCATCCCCGTACTTGAGGCGCGCCTCGCTCTCTTGCAGGCCCACCGTGCCGATCGGCGGATGCGTGAACACCACGCTCGGGATCATCTCGTACTCGAGCCGCCGATCGGGCTTACCACCGAACAGCCGATCGCTCAGGCGCCTGCCCGCGGCGATCGCCACCGGGGTGAGCGCGGCCCGGCCGGTGACGTCGCCGATCGCGTGGACGCCCTCGACGGGGGTGTTCTGAAATCCGTCCGTACGGACGAAGCCGTCCACATCGAGCGCGACCCCCGCGCGCGCGAGCTCGAGATCGGCAACGTTCGCCGAGCGTCCGATCGCCCAGAGCACGCAGTCGAAGCCGGGGAACTTGCGACCGTCCACCGCGACCAGGGACAGCGCACCGGCTTCTTGCTCGAGCCGCGAGGGCGCGACGTGGGTGTGGATGACGGTGCCCTCGGCGTGCATCTCGCGCATCAAGGACTTTCCGAGCATCACGTCGAAATGAGTGAGCAGGCGATCCTTGCGGATGAAGAGCTCCGCTCGGCTGCCGAGCGCCTGGAACGCCGAGGCCAACTCGCAGGCGACATAGCCGCTGCCGACGACCGCCACGCGCCGCGGGCGCTCTTCGAGCTTGAAGAAACCATCCGAGGTGATTCCGAGCTCGGCCCCGCTCAGCTCGGGAACGATCGGGCGGCCACCCGTGGCGATGACCAGGTGCCGCGCTGACAAGCGCTCGCCGTTCACTTCGACGGTGTGGGCATCCACGAATCGCGCCCGGCCTCTCAGCAGGGTCACGCCCTTCGCGGCCAAATTGCGCTCATAGATGGCATTGAGGCGTGCGACGTAGGCGTCGCGCGCGCGCTTGAGCGCCCCCCAATCGTTGTCGCGAACGCTGATGTCGAATCCGTAATCCCCCGCATCGAGCAGGCTCTGCGCGATGCTCGCCGCATTCCACATCACCTTCTTCGGCACGCAACCGACATTCACGCAGGTGCCGCCCAAGCGGTGTGATTCGATCACCGCGGCCTTGGCGCCGTACTCCGCTGCGCGTTGCGCGCACGCCAAGCCGCCGCTGCCGCCGCCGATGCTGACAAGATCGAAAGCCTCGCTGGACAAGGGAATGCTCCATCGGAGAGAAAGCCCCATGATATACCGCCGTCGTGATCGCAGGCCGATCGCCGGCGGCATGCGTGCCTCTGCTAGAATTCGCGGGTGAGCAATCCGCTGCTGGAACTGCATGGGCTTCCCGCCTTCGATCGCATCGAGGCCTCGCACGCCCTGCCCGCCCTCGAGCAGGTGTTGTCGGAAAATCGCGCGCAGCTCGCCGAGCTGACGGCGCAACCGAATCCCACTTTTGCCTCGCTGGTGATCCCCGTGGAAGAGCTGGGTTACCGCTTGAGTCGAGTGTTCAGTCCTATCGGCCATTTGAACGCCGTCGCCAACTCGCAGGCGATGCGCGAGGCGTACAACGCGTGCCTGCCGCTGGTCACCGCCTACTCCTCCGAGCTTGGCCAGAACGGCGCGCTCTATGCGGCCTATTCGCGCGTGTTCGAGCAGGAGGGCGAGCGGCTCGACCCGGCACAGCGCAAAGTCGTGGAGAATGCGCTGCGTGACTTTCGCCTGGCGGGCGTTCACCTGCCCGAGGAGCGCAAGGTGCGCTATCGCGAGCTGGTGCAGCGTCTTGCGCAGCTCGCGACGAAGTTCTCGGAGAACGTGCTCGATGCCGCCCGCGCCTTCTCGCGCGCCGTGGTCGATGAGTCCGAGCTCGCGGGCCTGCCGACGACCGCGATCGATCGCGCGGCCGCCGACGCACGCGAGGCGAAGCAGCCCGGGTGGCTGCTCAGGCTCGATCAGCCTACCTACATGACGGTCATGACCAGTGCGCAGAGCGCAGAGCTGCGGCGCGACATCTACGAGGCTTGGGTCACACGCGCCTCCGAATTGGGACCTTCCGGCGGGCGCTTCGACAACAATCCGATCATCGCCGAGATTCTGCCGCTGCGGCACGAACTCGCGCAGCTTCTCGGGTTTGCGAGCTTCGCCGACTATGCCTTGGCCACGCGCATGGCGAAGAGCGCGAAGCAGGTGCTCGCATTCCTCGATGACCTGGCGCGCAGGTGCCAGCCGGCCGCACGCCGCGAATTCTCGGATCTCGAAGAGTTCGCCGGGCGCAAACTCGAGGCCTGGGACTTGGCTTTCTTCAGTGAGCGCTTGCAGGAGAGCCGCTTCAAGGTGTCTCAGGAGGCGCTGCGCCCCTACTTTCCCCTTCCCAAAGTGCTCCGCGGCCTGTTTGCGGTAGCCGAGCGGCTGTACGGCATAAAGGTCCGCGAGCGCGCCGGCGTGAGCACGTGGCACCCGAGCGTGCGCTACTACGATCTCGAAGACGCCGACGGGCGCAGCGTCGCCGGTTTCTATCTCGATCCTTACTCGCGCCCCGAGAAGCGAAGCGGTGCCTGGATGGACGAGTGCATCGTCGCCAAGTCGCTTCCCTCGGGCAAGGCGCTGCCGGTCGCGCAACTCGTGTGCAATTTCACCCCACCGGTCGGCGCGGCCCCCTCGCTCCTGACCCACGATGAGGTGACGACGCTGTTCCACGAATTCGGCCACGGGCTGCATCACATGCTCACTGAAGTGGTCTACCCCAGCATCGCGGGCATCAACGGCGTCGCCTGGGATGCCGTCGAGCTTCCGAGTCAATTCATGGAGAATTTCGCCTGGCGCACCGAGGTTCTGCCGCTCATATCCGCGCACGTCGAGCGCGGCGAGCCTCTGCCTCACGAGATATTGCAGCGCCTGCTCGGCACCCGCACCTTCAATGCGGCGCTCGATACGCTACGGCAAATCGAGCTGGCGACTTTCGACTTCGAGCTGCATGTGGACTTCGATCCCGCCGCGGGGCCCCGGGTCATGCAGACGCTCGGCAGCGTACGGCAGCGCGTCGCCGTCGCGCCGACCGCTCCGTTCAACCGGATGCCGGCGAGCTTCACCCACATTTTTGCGGGCGGGTACGCCGCGGGCTACTACAGCTACAAATGGGCGGAGGTGCTCGCCGCGGACGCCTTCGAGGCGTTCGAGCAAGCCGGCGTGTTCGACCGCGCCACGGCCGCGCGCTTCCTCGATTCGATCCTGTCGCGCGGTGGAAGCCTCGATGCGATGGACGCGTTCGTGCGATTTCGCGGACGCGAGCCCGATGTCAGGCCGCTCCTCAAGCAAACCGGAATCGCGGCATGAGGCTCCTCGGCGCTCTCGCCTTGGCGCTCGGCGGCACCGCGCAGGCGGCGACGGCCTATGTCACGGATGAGCTCGTGCTCGGCGTCTATTCGGAGCAGAATCAACAAGGTCAGCGGCTGACCACACTGCACTCGGGAGCGGTCGTAGAGACTCTGTCGACCAGTGCGGAGTTCACCCAAGTGAGGTTAGCCGACGGCACCACCGGGTGGGTCAAGACGGCCTATCTCACCAATCGAGAGCCGGCGACGGTGCGAATCAAGCGGCTCGAGGAGGAGCTCGATCAGAGCCGCGCGACGACGCCCGCGCTCGCCGAGGCGGCCGCCAAGAGCGAAGTGGAGCGCTTGACGCGCGAGCTCGAGGCGAAGCAAGCCGAGCTCGACGCGCGGCCCGCCGCGCCGGCCGCTCCGCCCTCTCGCGGCCGCACGGGCGGCATCGCGCTCGCGTCGGGTGCGGCTCTCGCCGCCCTGTGCTTGGGCTTTTTCGGCGGATATGTCACTCTGGCGCGCCGGGTTCGGCGCAAGTTCGGGGGCCTCAGGGTTTACTAGTCAGAATGCGCCCGCTTTGACATATCAATGAGAACTGCGTTCGGGCGGCCGAGCGCCGAAGGGCTTAAACTTAACCGATGTACGACCTTCGCCGTAACGACTATGACGTGACCAACACGGTCCAAGTCAGCTCCACCCCGGCGGTATCCCAAGCGGTGCGCGAGCTGTTTGCCGAAGGCTGGCCCGGCGAATCCTTCGAGCGAGTCGCGACGGCATTCGAGCAATTCGAGCGCCTGTTCTCCGGCCATATGCCCGGGTATCACGGCGTGGACACGGTCTACCACGATCGTCAGCACACGCTCGACATGACCTTGGCGATGGCGCGGCTGCTAGTCGGGTACGAGCGCAGCGTCGAAGCGGAGCGGCGCATCGGGTCCGAGCGCGCGATCATGGCGCTGGTGACGGCGCTATTTCACGATGCGGGCTACATTCGGGAATTCGACGATCTCACGCACCGCAACGGCGCAGAGTTCACGCTCTATCACGTGACGCGGAGCGCGCGCTTTCTCGCGCGCTTTCTGCCGAGCGTCGGCATGGGGGCATGGGCTCCCGTCTCCACGCGCATCGTCCACTTCACGGGCTACGAGATCCAGCTCAGCCAGATTCGGCTTGCCGACAATCGGGATCGAAAATGCGGACATCTGCTAGGCACGGCGGATTTGATCGCGCAGATGGCCGATCGTTGTTATCTCGAGAAGTGCCGCGATCGACTGTATCCGGAATTCGTGCTCGGCGGCGTCGCAACGGCGGCCGGGAGCGACGGCAAGATCACGGTGCGCTACAGCTCGGGACTCGACCTCTTGCGGCAGACGCCTCACTTCGTGCGTGAGACGCGCGCGCAGCGACTCGACGGGGAGTTCGATCGCGCCTACCGATTCGTCGAGCCGCTGTTCCGCGGCGACAATCCCTATCTCGAAGCGATGGACCGCAATCTCGATTACCTGAAGCAGGTGCTGCGCGCCGAGCGCTGGCGCTTGCTGCGCAGAAATCCCCCGTTGTTCACCTCGGGCGAGAATCAACTGGGAGCCGTGCGCGGCTTGATGGTGAATCGGCTGAAGGCGCTCTGGGCCAGCTGAGCTCGGGTGAGCGCTGCGCGCTGGCCCGCGCTGCGCTCTGCGTCATGGCCAATCGATGCTCGCCACGTAGCGCTCGTGCAGCTCCTCGATCCTTGCGAGCACATGGTCCCGACCCGCCAAGCTCGCCGCGGCGAGCGCGGCACGCAGGATTGTCGGATGTAGCGCACGGCGCGCGCCTTCGGCGATCGGCGCGAAGCTGTAGTGCCAGGGCTCGGGGCCGACACCCGACAGAATCCCGCGGAACGGGCGAAAGAAGCCGAAGCGCGGAGCGTTCGTCTCCAGCCACTCTGCGAGCGGGGCGAACGGGCCCGGCTCGCTGAACTCCTGCTCGGTCAATTGCACACGATAGCCGGGAGCCACGGCGTTGCGATCGATGAGATCGAGGTCCGTTCCCCAGTGATGGCGGCTCGCACCCGGCAGCGCCGACCAATGAAGGATCGCCTCCACCCGCTCGCCGGGGCTGAGCGCGAGCGCGTCGAGCGTGCGGCCCGAGGAATCGGTGAGCGGCGAAGTTCCGTTGAACTTGCCGTTCCAGATCGCAAGCTGCCGGTCGAAATCGCGGAAGCTCGACGCCGCGACCAGATCGAAGCCTTCCGCCCGCGCCGCTCGCCGCAAGTTCTCGAACGGCGTGACCACGTGGGCGTGGAGCGCACAGGGCGGATCTGCGACATCGACGATATGAGAGCGCGCTCGGCCGGTGAGCTCCTCCGGCCTCACGGCGCATGCTCGCGGGCCGCGGCGAACTCCACCACCTGGTCGATGACGCGGGTGAAGGTCATCACTTCCTGGGCTCCCGACACCAGGTACTGTCGATCGAAGATGAATGTCGGGACGCCCGTGATGCCGAGTACCGCGGCGTGGCGCTCGGCGGCGACCACCCCGTCCTGGCCCTCCCGCAGGACGATGGCGGAGCGAGTCTCCCGCTCGCTCAAGCCGGACTCGACTCCCAGGCGCACCAGCTCGTCGAGATCGCCGATGTTGCAGCCTTCCTCGAAATAGGCCTGCATGAGCCGCTCGGTGACTTCATTCGCGAGATCATGCCGTGCCGCATGAGCGATCAACAGGTGGGAGCGCCGAGTATTGGGCAGCCGCTCGATCCGATCGAAGCGAAATTCGAGACCGACCTCCTGGCCCTGGCGCACGAGGTCTGCCTGACTCTCCTCGATCTGCGTGGGATCGGCGAACTTCGCCGCGAGGTAGCCCGCGCGCTCGACGCCCTCCCAGGGCAAGTCGGGGTTGAGCTCGAAAGGCCGCCAGTTGATGCGCGGCTCGTACTGCGGCCGCGCCGCGAGCGCGAGCTCGAATCGGCGCTTGCCGAGATAGCACCAGGGACACACGGTGTCCGCAAAGATGTCGATTCGCATGCCTTCGCCCATCGAGCTCATTGTACCCGGCCCCTTATGGGCTTTCGCGTGAGCGAGTATCATTCTGCGATGGCGCAAAGCCTCAAAACGAAGTATTTGCTTGTCGCCCTCGTGGTCGGAGCCGCCCTGTCGCTGCTGCTCGGGGGATTCGCCTATTACGAGCATCGGATCGATACGGCCGACATCGCCCACCTCACCTATGCCACCGTCGAGCAGAAGCTGGAAGGCGACCTCGAGGCGCGCGCCGCGAGCGTAGGCAAGGTGACGGCGGCGCTGCTCGCCGATGCGGTGGCGAGCGCCGATGAGGCCGCGGCCGCCACGATCGCCGATCGCCTCCTGGAGGAGCGGGACATCGGCCGGGTCGAGGTCACGGACGCGGCGGGCAAGACTCTGTTCAGCGGCGAGAATCGGGCGGGCGACGAGCCATCGGGCTCCTCGGACGAGGCGGCGCTCCTCAAGCAGGCGACGCTCAAGCCCCTGGCGGTGACCATCGCGATACCGTCCCGCGCGGGCTCGCCGCTCGCCACCGGCGGAACCCTCAAGATCTCGGTGAGCCGGGCGAAGCTGCAGGAGACGCTCGCCAGCATCCGTGCGCAGCTCGAGCGCCAACAGGACGATCAAGTCAGGCGGATGCGCGGCCTGCTCGCGCGCATCACCCTGCCGCTGGTCGCCCTGGGGCTGCTCGGAGCGTGGCTCATTGCACGCCAGCTCGCACGGCCGATCTCGGCGCTGATCCAGTCCGCGGACCGCATCGGCGAAGGCGATTACACCGGGCCCCTGCGCGTCGCGCGGCGCGATGAGCTCGGCGAGCTGCAGCACGCGCTCGAGCGCATGCGGCAGAAGTTGAGCGAGACGACGATCACCAAGAATTACCTCGATACCGTCTTGAACAGCTTGAGCGACTCGGTACTCGTGACGACACCGGCGGGCCTCATCAAGAGCTGCAACGAGGCGACCCAGCGGCTTCTCGGATACGCGGAAGCGGACTTGATCGGAAAGCCTCTCCTCGGCTTCATCGACGAGGCGCACCGCGGCTCGCTGGACCTCACGCATCCGGCGCCCGAGGCGCGCGAGACGGTATTGCGCACTGCGAGCGGCCAGACGATTCCGGTATCCATGGCCTCCTCCGCGATCACCTCGGCGGACCCGCAATTTCAGGGCAACATCTACGTCGCGCGCAACATCACCGAGCGCAAGCGCGCCGAGCGGCGCATTCGCTATCTCGCCCGCTATGACACGCTCACGAAGATGCCGAACCGAATGCAGTTCCAGCATTTGCTGCAGCAGGCGATTGCGCGCTCGCGCCGCAATCAGCGCGCGCTCGCGCTCCTGTACCTCGATCTGGATCGCTTCAAGGAGGTCAACGATACCTTCGGTCACGCCGCCGGCGACCGCACTCTGGAGATTCTGAGCGAGCGGCTGACGCGCAACCTGAGCAAGGACACGGTCATCGGTCGCCTCGCGGGCGATGAGTTCGCGATGTTCGTCGACGAGCTGCCGATCGACGTCGACAACCGCCCCGGCTTGGGCTCGCTCGCGCGCACCCTCCTCGACGAGATCAGCCGCGCCTTCTACGTGAGCCAGCAAGAGGTCTACCTGACGGCGAGCGTCGGCATCGCGATCTGTCCCTATGACGCGGAGAACGTCATCGACCTTATCCGCAACGCCGATGCCGCGATGTATCACTCGAAGCAAAATGGCGGCAATACCTGGGCATTTTACCTGCCGCAGATGAACGCCGCTGCGGTCGAGCGCTTGATGCTGAAGAGCAAGCTGCGCCGTGCCTTGGAGCGCGATGAGCTGGTGATTCTGTATCAGCCCAAGGTGGACCTGCGCGACGGCCGCATCGTCGGAGCGGAGGCGCTCTTGCGCTGGCGCCTGCCGGGCCACGGCGACATCCCACCGTCGCAGTTCATCGCGCTCGCCGAGGAGTCGAGCTTGATATTGGAGATCGGAGAGTGGGTGTTGAACCGCGTCTGCTCGGACTATCGGGGCTGGCAGGACACGGTGCTGCAGCCGGGGCGAATCGCGATCAACCTGTCGCTGCGGCAGCTGAAGCAAGCGAGCTTCATCGCGCGTTTCGGCAATCTCTTCCGCAAGCACGGCGTATCGCCGGCCTCGTTCGAATTGGAGGTCACCGAAACGACCCTGATGACCGACCCGAAGCGCACCATCGGGCTCTTGAACGAGCTCTACGCGATGGGCTTGCATTTGGCTATCGACGATTTCGGAACCGGGTACTCTTCGCTCTCGGCCCTGCAGCAGTTCCCGATCGGCACTCTCAAGATCGATCAGTCCTTCGTGCGGGACGTCGCGGTGGACTCCAATGACGCCGCTCTGGTGCGCACCATCATCGACATGGGCAAGAGTCTCGATCTCGAGGTCATTGCCGAGGGGGTGGAGGCGCCGGAGCAGCTCGAGTTCCTGCGTAAGCACGGCTGCTTCTACGCCCAGGGACGCCTGTTCGGCGAGGCGCTGGATGCGGCGAAGCTTCTCGAGGCGCTGGAGAGTCAGGCGGCGGGACCGCCGTGCCATGCGGCGCTGTGCATCGGCGCGGCTCAGCGCCAGCAGGTAAGACTGCACCACTGATGAGATCGGCGCGGCGGGAGGGATTTCGGGCCCGAGGCCTGCTTGCGCTTGCCGTGCTCGCCTGGTTCGCCATTGCGCTCTGGAACTCGGTCAAGCCCCTGCCCCCGGGCACGCACGTCGCATCGCTCTCATCGCGACTCGCCGAATCCGAGGTGCTGATCATCCACGATTCGAGCGAGCGCCGCGAGCTTCGCTCGCGCGAGCTCAGCGCGATCGACGAGGCCGAGCAGCTGATCGTGCTCGACGAGCTTGCTCTCGAGCGCGCGCTGGCTGAGCGCCTGCTCACGCGCAAGCGCCAGCGCCCGAATATCAGGATCGTCGTGGTGAGCGATCCCGCGGACAGCGCCCATGGGGGCACCCCGGCCGGGACCCTCGATGCGCTCGAACGGGCGGGCATCATCGTGGCGCGGGCGCGCCTCACGCGACTACGCGATCCGAGCGCGCTATATTCGGCGCTCTGGCGCTTGAGCGTAGGCTGGTGGAGCGATCCGTTCGACGAGAGCACCGATCCGGCGGGGGTGCGGTCCTGGCTGCGCAGCCTCAACCACAAAGCCGACCATCGCCAGCTCATCGCGGCCGATGACGGCTCGGGCGGCTGGCGCTGCCTCCTGCCCGCAAGCGCGGACGGCGATCTCGCGGTCGAGATCTCCGGTGCTCTCGCGCGTGAAGTCGTGGCGAGCGAGCTCTCGATCGCCGCATGGTCGACCGACGACGACCGGCTGCCGCCGACACCGCCGATCCCTGCGCGGGGCTTGGGTTCCATCGACGCCAGATTCCTCACCGAAGGGGCGATCCGCGCGGCATTGCTGGACGCCCTCGCGGCAAGCGGTGCGCAGGATGAGATCCACTTGAGCGCGCGGCTGCTGAGCGAGCGCGCGGTGATAGCGGCCGCGCTTCGGGCCGAGCGGCGCGGCGCGCACCTCTCCGTGCTGCTCGACCCCGGGAGCTCGCCGAACCCGGCGGTCGCAGGCGAGCTCATGAGCGAGGGCGACGGGCGCATCGAGGTACGCTGGCTCGCTCCCGCCAAGGCCGATACCTCGGTCTCCATGGCGATCTTCCGGCATCGCAACGAGCGGCTCTGCATAGTGGGGGCGGCGGATCTCACCCGACCCTCCCTCGAGGACTACAACCTCGAGGCCGCGGTGGAGCTGCGAGCGCCCGAGCGCGCCCAGGCGGCGCGCGCGCTCGACGAGTATTTCGACGCGAAGTGGACGGCAGCGCTGCGTTACCCGCGCCATGCGGATGAATCGCGCGCCGCGTACTGGCGTTACCGAGCGCTGGAAGTGGGCGGGTTTGCCACGTTCTGAGCCGAGCGCGTGGTAGCGATCGTTTCAGCGGTGCCCTCGACGATCTTGGCGAGCGCGGCGTCGGCGGCCTGATTGCAGGCCTCGACGATCGCCGCCAGCCGATTGTCCGCAGCCGGAGCACGTTCGTCGGCCTCGAATTGACCGAGCAAGCGCCGGTCGACGGAACCGCCCACCCGTCCCAAGAGATGCACGTGCGCAACGGGCGGTGCGCCCGGGCCTGCGGCTCGAGACCTCGCATACTCGGCCTGAAAGTCCGCGACCTCGAGCTCGAGCCAGTAGCCGCTGGCGAACGCCGATTCGTCGGTATGCAGGCTCTTCAATTTCGCACGTGCGCGAAATGCCTGCAGCGCCAGGTCCTGCACCACCTCATCGAGCGGCCCGCTCCAGCGCGCGCCCGCGAAATAGTCGAGCCGGCGATCCGAGTACAGGGCCGCGATGAGGTCGGTGTCGAGGCCGGGACGCACGCGCGGCGTGAGCACGGCGAGGTCGACCGGAATGTCGACCTGCGAGGATGCGGGGCTCGCCGTCAGCTGGTACTGCGTCGGCGGCGGCGCATTGCTCTTGAAGAGCGAGCCCGTGCAGCCGGCGACGGCGAGCAAGGCTGCGATGCTCCAGGCAAGCGGCCTCATCACTGCGGCAGCTCCACACCGTGGTAATTCGATTCATACAGGATCCTCGAGGGATTTTGTCGCAACGAACGCGACAGATCGCGGATGTCGCGCGCGGTATCTCGGCTCTCGTGCAGCAGCCGCTCGAGCTCGGGCAGTCCCTGATCGGCAAATCGAGACAGCGCCGGCTCGGTGCGCGCGATGAATTGATCGAGGCGCTGCGAGGTGCTGGCGAGGTTTGCGGTGATTTGCCGGACGTTGGCAATCGCGACTTTGAGGTCGGGCCCAGCCGCATTCGTGACGCTGCGAAAATCGGCCGCGGCCAGGTCCACATCGGCGGCCGCGCGCTTGAGCTCGGCCACCAGCCCCTTGATGTCCTCGAGCAGTTGCGGTGTGCGCTCGCTCGCGAGTCGCGCGCTCTCGAGGGTGGCCGTGAAGGTGCGCACGTTCTTGTCGCTCACCACCTGGTTCAAGTGATCCACCAGCTCGATGGCGTGGCTCGCGAGAGCGGGGAGGCTCCTCAGGACCACGTCCAGGTCGGAGGGCGCCGAGCGGATCATCGGATAGCGGTTGCCCATCGGGAGCGGCCCCGTCGCGGTCGACTTGGGGTCGTCCTCGAGATCGATGAACAGCAGTCCGGTCACTCCCTGCAGGCTCAGCAGCGCAAGCGTGCGGGCATCGATGGGCGCCGCCGCGTCGATCTCGGCGATCACCTCGACCCGCTTACGGTGCTGCGGGTCGAGCATGACACGTGCCACCTTGCCCACGTCGACGCCGAGATAGCGCACGGGACTTCCCACGGTGAGCCCGCTCACGGTGCCCTCGTAGTAGATCTCGTAGCGCTGATAGGTGCGCTTTTCCTGCTGATTGGTGTACCAGTAGACGAACGAGACCGTCATGCCGATGACCAGGAGCACGAAGGCACCGACCGCGACGTAGTTCGTGTCTCTATCCACGCTGCGCCTCCTCCTCCTGCGCCGCCTCCTCGGCGCCGTGCGCGCGAGGGCCGTGAAAATACTCGTGAATCCACGGATTCGTGTTTCGCAAGATGCCGGCGAGCGTGTCGCTCACCATGCCTCCGTCGACGATGACGCCCACGCGGTTGCAGGTGCGAAACAAGCTGTCCAGGTCGTGTGTGATCATGACCACCGTGAGCTTGAGCTGGTCGTGCAGGTACAACAGTAGCGCATCGAAGTCCGAGGCGGAAATCGGGTCGAGGCCGGAGGTCGGCTCGTCGAGGAACAGAAGCTTGGGTTCCAGGCTTAGGGCGCGCGCGAGCGCCGCGCGCTTGATCATACCGCCCGAGAGCTGCGCCGGATACTTCTCGGCGTCGTCGGGCGCGAGGCCGACCAGGCTCAGGTTGAGCTGCACGAGATCATCGAGGGTGTCCTCGGAGATCTCGTAGGCCTCGCGCAACGGCAGCTGGATGTTCTCGGCGACGGTGAGCGAGGAGATCAGGGCTCCGGTCTGGAACGTGACACCGAAGCTCTTGTCCATGGCGAGCCGCTCGGGGGGCGTGAGTCGCTGGATGTCGCGGCCGTACACTTCGATTTTGCCGGCTTGCGGACGGTGCAGACCCAGGATCGTTCGAAGCAGCACGGTCTTTCCTGTTCCCGAGCCGCCCACGATGCCCAGAATCTCCTGGGGCCGCACTTCCAGAGACAGCTCATTGTGCACGACCTGCCTCCCGAAGCGGTTCACCAGGCCCTGCACGCGAATGATCGGCCGAGCGGACTCCTCGACCATGTCAGAAATCGAGCTTCTCGAACAGCACGGCGAAGAGGGCGTCGGCGAGGATCACCAGGAAGATCGATTGCACCACCGCGATCGTGGTCAGGCGCCCGAGCTCACGGGCGGATTCACGCACCTGCATCCCCCGATAAGCACCCACCATGCCGATGAGCAACCCGAATACCGGTGCCTTCACCAGGCCCGCCCAGAAGGTGGTCGGCGACAGCGCCTCGCGCAGCCGCAGCGTGAATTGCGCGAGCGGGATGTGCAGGTCGATGAGACACAGAAGGCCGCCGCCGGCCAAGCCCATCGCATCGGCGATGACGGTGAGGCAGGGGAGCGCCACGATGAGCGCCAGCACCCGCGGCACGACCAAAAGCTCGATCGGATTGAAGCCCATCGCGCGCAGCGCGTCGATCTCCTGATTGAGCTGCATGACGCCGATCTCGGCGGCGAAGGCGCTGCCCGATCGGCCCGCGACGATGACCGCCGTCAACAGCACACCGAGCTCGCGCAGCACCGCGATGGTCACGAGGTCGACGACGAAGATGCTGGCGCCGAAGCGCGTGAGCTGCTGAGCTCCGAGATAGGCCACCACCACGCTGATGAGGAAGGCGATCAGCGAGGCGATGGGAACGGCGGCGACGCCGGTCTCGCGGATGTGGCGGGCAAGCGAGGGCAGGCGCAGCATCCGCGGCCGCGCGAAGCTCCCGCCGAGCACGCTGGCTATGCGGCCGAAGAAGGCGAGCACGCCGCGCGCCTCGGTGCCCTGCTGGACCGTGAAGCGGCCGAGCTTGCCGATCGCGCCCTCCCGCGCAGGCACCGCGATCGTCCGCTTGCCCTGCGAGGTACAGATCTCGAGTTGCAATTTCTTGAGGAGCTGTACGCTCGACGGCGGGTTGCCCTCGTGCCTGATGTCGAGCTGCGCGGCGCCGAGCTCCGCAAGCCGCGTGAGCAGTGCCCACACGGGACCTAAGCCGGGGTGCTCGGCGCGCGACCAATCGCAGACCACGCTCCCCTCGATGGGTCCCGACAGCGCGTCGAGCTCGCGGTCGATTTGGGGTAGTCGGTCGAGCGACCAATCGCCCTTGAGATCCAGCCGCCAATCGTTCCCTTCGCGGTGCAGCGCCAACGCGTCCATTGGCTATATGCTAGCAGGCGAAGGAACCCATCCGGAAAGCCGCATGCACTCAGCCCTCGCCGAGATCTTGATCTTGCTCGCTGCCTCGGTGTGCGTGGTTGCCGGCGTGCGCAAGCTGAAGCTGCCGGCGATCCTGGGCTACCTCGCCGTGGGCATGCTCTTGGGTCCGCACGCGCTCGCCGTGGCGGTCGACAACGAGACGACGCGCCTGCTCGCCGATTTCGGCGTGGTGTTTCTCGTGTTCACCCTCGGATTGGAGTTCTCGCTCCCGCGCCTCTCCGCGATGCGCTGGGAAGTGCTCGGCGTGGGCGGCGCCCAGGTCGTCATGACCACGGCGGCCATCGCCGCGGGCGCCATCGCGCTCTTGCACCTCGTCCCCACCGTTGCGATCGTGGTCGGCGGTGCGCTGGCGATGTCATCGACCGCAATCATCATCACGCAGCTCACCGAGCAATCCGAGAACAACCGCACGCACGGGCGTCTCGCCGTCGCCATCTGCCTGTTTCAGGACCTTTCCTTCCCGCTGCTGCTCGGCTTGGTTTCCCCGCTCGCCGCAGGCGGCGCGGGTACAGCCGCTCCGCACCTGCTCGCGGCGATCGGTATCGCGGCGACGGCGCTGGTCGTGGTGCTCGCAGCGGGGCGCTGGCTTCTGCGCCCGCTGTTCCTCACGATCGCCGGGGTGCGCTCGCCGGAGCTGTTCTCGCTCGCGGCGCTGCTCTCGGTGCTCGCCTCGGCGTGGGCGACCCAGGCGGCGGGATTGTCGCTTGCGCTCGGTGCGTTTCTTGCGGGCATGATGCTCGCCGAGACGGAGTTCCGCCATCAGATCGAGGCCACGATCCGCTCCTATCGCGAGGTGCTGCTCGGGCTATTCTTCATCACGATCGGCATGTTGCTCGACGTGAGGCTGCTCGCGCGCACCTTGCCGCTGGTCTCCGCGATCCTGGCCGGGATGCTCGTGCTCAAGGCCGCGGTGGTCGCTGGGGTCGCCGAGCCCGCGACCCGCAGCTGGTTCAAGTCGCTCCGTACGGGCGTGGTCGTGAGCCCGGGAGGAGAGTTCGGGTTTGCGCTGCTGACCTTGCTCCTGCGGCGCAGGCTCGCCGATGCGGCGATCGTCCAACCGCTCCTCGCGGCGATCGTGTTGAGCATGGTGCTCGCACCGCTGATCATTCGTCACAACCGGCGCATCACTCGCGCCATCCTGCGCGAAAAGGGGTCGCCTCAAACCGAGGCGATGCGCGAAGCTCGGGCGACTCTCGCGGTCGCGGAGCGCGAGCACGTGGTAATCTGTGGCTTCGGGCGCGTGGGGCAAAACATCGCCCGCGTGCTCGAGCAGACCGGTTTCGAATACATCGCCCTCGATCTCGATCCGCAGCGCATCCGGGCGGGGCGAGAAGCCGGCGATCCCGTGATGTACGGTGATGCCAGCGAGATCTCGGTGCTCGAGAACGTGGGGCTCAAGCATGCCCGCTGCGTCGTCATCACGTTCGCGGATCCCGACGTATCGATGCGGATCGTGCGCTCGGTGCGCTCGCGCCGGGCCGACGTTCCCGTCCTGGTGCGCACGCAAGACGACGCCAAGCTCGTGGAGCTCCAGGCGGCGGGAGCCACCGAAGTGGTTCCCGAGACCCTGGAGGCGAGCCTGATGCTGCTCTCCCACCTTCTTCTGCTGCTCGAGGTGCCGATGCCGCGGGTCATCCGCACGTTGAACGACATCCGCGGCCATCGCTACGCCATGTTGCGGCAGTACTTCCATGCGGGCGAATTTCCGCATGACAGCGATGCGTTTCGTGAACAACTTCACAGTATCGTGCTGCCACCTCATGCATGGGCGGTGGGCAAGCGCATCGCGGAGCTCGCTGAACGAGGCTCCAAGGTGGCCGTGAGCGCCTTGCGGCGCGATGGCATCGTCGGACGCGAGCCCGATTTGGGCACGGTTTTGAAGGCGGGCGACGTCGTGGTCGTATGCGGGACCCCGGAAGCCCTGGAGCATGCCGAGACCTTGCTCCTGATGGGATAAAAACCGCTTTACTTCGCCCCCCGGATGCTCGCATAGTAAAGGGGCTGCCAAGGGCAAACCCGCCGAAAGGCGGGGACGCAAAACCACCGGTCTAAGGGGCTTCGAAAGATGCCTGACGATAGCGGGGTTGCCAGTACCACGACGCGCAAGAGCGCATCGCCCGCCTCCAAGGTTTGCCCCCGACAGCGAATGTTGAGCTGAGCTCGAGGGGGAACACATGACAGTCAGGAATCGTTCGCGCGGCCCGGATGCCTCGGCGTCGGGCCTGTACCGGCGGCCGCGGCTGGTGATGCGCGCCAAGCGGGCCGAGGACATTCCGGCCATCTTGGCCAACATCAAGGCCTATCCGACCCCGATTCGCATCGTCGGCGCCGACTACTCACAGACACGCTGCGTCGGCGGCGACGGCGGCACGACCGTCAATTTGAGTGCGCTCAACAAGATCATCGCTTTCGACGAGAACAGCGTTCGGGTGCAGGCGGGGGTGCGCGTGGGCACCCTCGCCCGCGCGCTCGCCGAGCGCGGCCAGGAGCTGCCGCTCACGCCCGAGATGGGGCACATGAGCGTGGGCGCGGTCGCCGTGACCACGCTCCCGCAAGCCTCGCACGAGCCGGGCACTGCGCAGCTGTCCTCCTTCGTCAAGGAGATCAAATTGATCACGCCGCAAGGCAAGCCGATGGTGGTCACCGACAGCAACGCCGACCTCTTGCGCGTGCTCACCTCGAGCTACGGCCTGCTCGGGGTCGTGCACGAGGTGGTGCTCAAGGTTCAGCCGCTCACACCGGTGAGAATCGATTACCAGCAGCTCAATCTCAAGGAATTCAGCGCGCGCTTCACGAGCATCGTGAATGCGCCCGGCGCGCTGCGCTTGCATATCTCGCCCTACAACGATCAGATCACCGTCGAGCGCCGCATCCCCGACGAGAGCGCGGACCCCAATGGCTCCGGGATCGGGCAGATCAAGAAGACCGTGATGCGCAATGTCTTGCCGGCATTCGGCTCGACCGTGGGGAGCGTGCTCGCGGCGCCCGGCGTGACGGGCGCGGTGGTCTCGGGCATGCAGCGCGCGTTGCGTGCGACGCTCGATCGCGCCACGCGCAGCGTCGTCCTGTACGCGCACGAGTGGATTCGCGATTTTCCCCAAGAGGCGTGGAAATCGCACTTCACCTATACGCTGTGGGGCTTTCCGCAGGCGCAGTTCGCGCAGCTGCTCGGCGAGTATATCGCTTTCTGCAGGTCCTACTACAAGCAAAACGGGTTTCGCTGCAACGTCGTCAACGGCGCGAGCCGGCTGCATCAGGATCGAAGCTCGCTCTTCAGCGTGAGCTTCGCGGGTCCGATGTTCACCTTGGAGCCTTCCTCGACGGGCGAGCGCGGCTGGGATGACTTCCTGATCGATTTCAACGACTTCGCCGCCGCCTCGGGCGGCGTACCCACGTTCAATCAGTCACGCGCCTTGAAGCCCGATCACGTGAGCAAGGCGTTCGGCGAGCGCGCCCGGCTGTTTCGCGCGCTGCGCGAGCGGACCGATCCGCTCAATCGGCTGTGCAATAGCTACTTCTCGCACCTGCTCGAGAGCTAGTGTCCTGAATCAGAAATTCGCCGTGCACCGAGAGCGCCGCCGCGGCCCGACCGCAAGGCGCGACGACCGCGAATACTGTAGCGTATTCAAGGGAGGAGCAACGCAGCGGGTGGGGCGCCGCGGCGTTCGAATGCCGGCGAATTTCTGATTCAGGACACTAGCTTTGCGCTACAGGCCCGAGATGATCTTCGCTTTGATGCTCTCGAACTCGGCATCACTGATGAGCTTGGCGTCGAGCATCTCGCGCGCTGCCTTGAGCCTTCGGGCGGGCTCCGACTCGCTCGCCGCGGCGTCCGCTGCGGCCGCGCCCGGCGGCGCGCCGTAGGATGCGGCCGCTGGGTTGCCGAACTGCAGGCCGCCGGATCGCGCACGCAGCTCCTCGAGCTCGCGGACCCGGCGCTTTTCGCGCCACACCTGGTCGTGCTGCTGGCAGATGCGGTAGATCGCCTGCGCCGGGTCCTTGCGCAGACCGCGAAAAGTCCACACGCGATTGACTTGCGAGGCGATGTTCAAATCGGAGCTCGATTGAGCGACGAGCGTCAAGTCCGCTGCGATGATGCCGGCGCGGATGCGCGTTTCGCGCAGGTCCTGCCAGCGGATATCGGCGGAGTCGTACCCGCCGAGCAAATGCCGGGTGAGCGAGATGAATCGACCGCTGGTTGCCGCGATGAGCGCTCGGCGGTGCGTGAGCGCGAACAGGCGGTGCTCGACGGCCCAGGCCTCGAGCGTCTCGCCCTCGGTGAGAAGCCCCTGGAGCGTCGCGAGCGCTCTGCCCAGGCTCGGATCCGCGGCGCGCGACTCGCCGGATGAGGTGTTGCCGGGGCTCATGGGGCTCCTACGCCTTGTCCTGCAGATGGGCTTCCAGAAACCACAGATATTTGTCGAGCTCACGGGATATACCCGTGAAAAGGTCGGCTGTATCGGCATCGCCCAGTTCCGCTGCCTCCTCGATGGCCGCCCTCACCGCCTTGCCGAGCACCGACACCTGAGTGGACAGATAGAACAAGTGGTCCTTACCCGAGGTGATGCTCAAGGGATAGTTCTTCAACTTGCTGCGCTTGGCGGCGACCGCCACCGTTCCCTCGGCGGTGCCCCCGAGGCTCGTGATGCGCTCGGCGATCTCGTCGATCTGCTCCAAGACGACATCCGAGATCTTGTCGAACAATTCGTGCAGCGCGATGAAGTGTGGGCCCTTGACGTTCCAATGCGCCTGCTTCACCTGGCTCTGCAAATCGATCGCATCCGCCAACCGATCGTTCAGGATGGCGATCACGTTGCGGCGGGTCTTCTCGGAGAGGTCGATCTTGGTCTTGTACATTCAACGCTCCTTAGGGTGATGGTGTCAGCAGGCGCGCTATTTTGCACCGCTAGAATGTCAATCTCTAACTCTCGCCAAAGCCTCCCCGCGGCTCGCCCGGCGGCGCCGGCGCCGGATGCATCTCGGCGCGAGCCCCCGGGAACAGCTCTTGCTCGGAAAATCCGAGACGGCGGATGAGCGCCAGAATCTGCGGCCACTGCTCGTTGAGAAAGCGCTCGCGCTCGCCGTTGAGCAGGAGCGCGCGAGCTCCCGCGCTCACGTACATGCCGCGCCCGCGGCGCTTCTCCACCAAACGCTCGTCGACGAGCTGCTGGTACCCCTTGAGAACGGTGAGGGGGTTCAACCGACAATCCGCTGCCAGGGCGCGCACGGAGGGCAGCGGATCGCCCTCCTTGAGCGCCCCCTCCAAGATCAACACCACCATTCGATCGCGTAGCTGCCGGTAGATGGGTTGGTTTTCGTTCCAGTTTGGGTCCATGCTGCGGCGTGCCGTGAACGAGCCATGTAGCACGCTAATCTACTAAATCACCGCGAGCGCCGATTCATTAAGATGCTGTAATCTTTATGATCGCACCCATGGCCTGCTTCGGCTACCATTTGGTGCTTTTGCGCAGGGGGGACCCAGGAGACATGAAGTCGCCAGTTACCGTCACTATCACGGGTGCCGCGGGACATATCGGCTATGCGCTCGCGTTTCGCGTCGCCTCGGGCCAGCTGCTCGGTGCCGAGCAGCCCATCAATCTAAATCTCCTGGAGATACCGGCGGCGGTGGCGGCCCTTCAGGGCGTCGTGATGGAGCTCAACGATTGCGCGTTTCTCACGCTCAACAAGGTCACGGCGACCGACGATGCGGCGATCGCCTTTCGCGACTGCGATGTCGCGATGCTGGTCGGCGCGAGGCCTCGGGGCCCCGGCATGGAGCGCAAGGACCTCTTGCTCGAGAACGCGAAGATCTTCTCGGCGCAGGGCAAGGCGCTCGATGCGCACGCGAGCCGCGACGTGCGCGTGCTGGTGGTGGGAAACCCGGCCAACACCAACGCGCTGATCGCGCAGCGCAACGCGCCCTCCTTGAAGCGCGCGCAGTTTACCGCGATGACGCGCCTCGATCACAACCGCGGCCTTGCGCAGCTCTCCGAGAAGAGCGGGGTGGCGCTCTCCAAGATCAAGAAGATGATCATCTGGGGCAATCATTCGGCGACTCAGTATCCGGATTTGCACCACGCGACCATCGACGGCAAGCCCGCGCTCGCCGGCGTGGGCGCGGCCTGGTTCAAGGACACTTTTATTCCGACCGTGCAGCAGCGCGGTGCCGCGGTCATCAAGGCGCGGGGCAGCTCCTCCGCCGCCTCCGCCGCCTCGGCGGCCATCGATCACGTGCGCGAGTGGATGCTCGGAACGCGCGACGGCGACTGGGTGAGCATGGCGGTGCCCTCCGATGGCAGCTACGGCATCCCCGAGGGCGTCGTGTACTCGTATCCGGTGACGTGCAAGGCGGGTCGCTTCGAGATCGTTCAGGGCTTGAGCGTCAATGAATTCAGTCGCGAAAGAATGCTCCTCACGCACCGGGAGCTCTGCGAGGAGAGGGATGGCGTCAAAGACTTGATTTGAGGGCCTCGGCATCGAGGCTCGCGGAACAGTTGGAGATCCTATGAATCGTCTCATTCTGGCGTTGGGAGCGGGTTGCCTTGCGGCGCTGGCCTTGGCTCAGCAGCGAACGGCGGCCCCGGCGGGGGCGGAAGTCTACTTCATCGCTCCGAAGAACGGCGCAGTCCTGTCCTCACCCGTGACCGTGAAGTTCGGCCTCAAGGGCATGGGGGTGGCACCTGCCGGGGTCAAGTTCGACAACACCGGGCACCATCATCTCTTGGTCGACACGGACTTGAGTGATCTCAAGCTCGATCAGCCGCTCCCCGCCACGGACAAGGTGCTGCATTTCGGCAAGGGGCAAACCGAGACCTCGCTCACGCTCGCTCCCGGCAAGCACACGCTCGAATTAGTGTTCGCCGATGCGGCCCACATGGCGTTCGATCCGCCGCTGCATTCGCAGAAGATCACGATCACCGTGAAGTAACGCGCGCGAAGGCCGCTCGAGCGATGCGCACCATCCTGCACGTGGTGGCCCTGCAGGCCCTCGCGTCGGGCATCGACGAGCGGCCCGTCGTCGCCGCTCGCGAGGGGAAGTCCATGAGCGCCGAGGAAACCTTCGGCAGCGATATCCGCGATCCCGGCGAGCTTCTCGCCCGCTTGACCGTGCTCGCCGACCGCGCCGCCGTCCTCGCCACCGCCCGGCGACTCCTGAGCGAGTGGCTCGCGGGTCGCCCGAATGCCGCACTGCGGCTTCTCGGCGTGGGTGTTGCAGATTTGCAGATTCCGCGGCAGATCGATCTGTTCGGGCAATCCTCCAAGGGGGCGCGACTCGACGCCACCATCGACGGCATTCGCGATCGCTTCGGCTCGGCGATGCTGACCCGGGCGAGCCTCCTTAGAACGGGCAGGCGCTCGCCCAGCCGCCAGCCGCGGCTGAGCTTGGTATCATCCCCCCTGCCATGTACCTGAACTTCTTCGGGCTCAGCGAAAAGCCGTTCGCGATCACCCCGGATCCGCGCTATCTGTACTTGAGCGAGCGACACGCCGAGGCACTGGCCCACCTGCTCTACGGGATCAACGAGTCGGGTGGCTTCATTCAATTGACCGGCGAGGTAGGCACGGGCAAGACGACGGTCGTGCGAACGCTCCTCTCGCGCATACCCCACCACGCCGACGTTGCGGTCATCTTGAATCCTCGGGTCACCCCCGCGGAGTTCCTGCTCACCATCTGCGAGGAGCTCGGGGTGCGCGTCGAGGAAGCCGACCGCAACAGCGCGAAGCAGATGGTCGATGCCCTCAACCGGCGACTCCTCGCGGCGCACGCGGAGGGCAGACGCATCATCGTCATCGTCGACGAGGCGCAGAACCTCTCGACCGAAGTGCTCGAGCAGGTGCGCCTGCTCACGAACCTCGAGACCGCGACCCAGAAGCTCCTGCAGATCATTTTGATCGGCCAACCGGAGCTGCGCGAGATTCTCGACCGCACGGAGCTGCGCCAGCTCGCCCAGCGAATCACCGGGCGGTACCATTTGAACCCGCTGTCACCGCCCGAGACGCTGGGCTACGTACGCCACCGGCTGCGGGTGGCGGGCGCCGCTGGCGAGATTTTCACCACCCCTGCGCTTCGCGAGGTGTATCGCGTCTCTGAGGGGATTCCGCGAGTGATCAACGTGTGTTGCGATCGGGCGCTGCTCGGCGCGTACACCCAGGAGACACGCCAGGTCACACCCGCTCTCGTGCGTCGCGCGGCCGGCGAAGTGTACGGCCGGCGCTTCGCGCCGCGCTGGGTGGGATGGGTCGCCGGGGCCGTGATCCTCGCCTGCGTCTCGGCGCTCGCGTTCGCCGCGGCGAGCTTCTGGCAGCATCAGACTTCGCCGCTGCGCGCCGCAGCCAAGACTACCGTGCAGGCCCCTGTACACATCGAGCCGCCCGCGCCTCCGCCTCCGCCGCCGATCTCCATCGATTCGCTACTCGCGGACAACGCCGGGACCACGGGCGATGCCGCGGCATTTCGCCGGCTCCTCGCGCTCTGGGGCACGGCCATGGCCGACGATCGCAACCCCTGCATCCAGGCGCAGAAAGCGGGACTCGCCTGCCTAGATCAGCGCGGCTCGTGGGCGCAAGTCCGTGCGCTCAACCGGCCGGCCATCCTGACGCTGGCCGACAACGAGGGACACAGGCACCGCGTGGTCCTCTCTGCGCTCGATGAGGAGCTCGCGACGCTCGATCTGGGCGAGCACAGCGTGCGCGTGCCGCTCAAGGAGCTATCGCGTGATTGGTTCGGAGAGTTCACCGTCGTGTGGAAGCCCAAGACCCCGAGGGCGCGCCTGCTCTCGCTCGGAATGCGCGGCGATGAGGTTCGCTGGCTGCGCCGGAGCTTGAACGCGCTGCATGGGGCGGCGTCCGATCCGGAGACGGAAGATGTGTACGATCAGCAATTGGCGGTCGCCGTGCAGGACTTTCAGCGCGAGCATCGACTGAATGCCGACGGCATTGCCGGCCTTCAGACCCAAGTCGTGCTCGACACGGCGCTCGCCGAGCCGGGCTCCCCGCTCCTCATGCAGAACCCCCGTAGTTAGGCTTTTCCATGTCCTTCATACTCGATGCACTGAAGAAATCCGAGCTCGAGCGCCAGCGGCAGGCGATACCCGGCTTGATGGACGGCGGTGCGCCGCGGGCGCGACCGCGATTCCCGCCGTGGGCGATCGCGTTGACGGCGCTCCTCGCCGTGAATCTGGTCATATTGCTCATCGTGCTGTCGCGCGGCACCGCTCCGCCAACCGCGCCGCGCGGCGCTCCGGCGATGCCGGCCTCGCTTCCCAGCGCCGCGAGCGCCACCGCGCCCCCCTCCTCCAGCGCAGCGGATAGTGCAAAGAGCGTGGCGCGCGCGCGCGCAACGGAGCATTTCAGTCCGCTCGACCCCGCGCCGGTCTACGCGCCGGAGATCCCGACCGCCGGCGAGACGGAGGGCGAGCAGCGCGGGGGTGCGGTGCCGGCGCAGGGTGCGGGTCCACTCGTGCGAGCCGGGAGCCGTCCCTCGGGTGGCGCCCTGCCGCATGCCATGCCACCCCCCGAACCGGCGCTCGAGGAGGCGTCCGACACGGAGGTTTTGCCCTCGATCAGCGAGATCAACTTAGGCCCCGAGGCGTTGCCCGATCTGCACCTCGATGTCCACGTGTTCGCCACCAGGCCCTCCGAGCGGTTCGTCTACATCAACATGCGCAAGTACCGCGAGGGAGCGACGCTCGCGGAGGGGCCCGTGCTCGAGAAGATCCGGCGCGACGGCGTCGTGTTGCGCTATCACGACCTGCGCTTCTTGCTGCCGCGCCAGCAGTAAGCGCTCTATAGCCTCGCCCATGTATAAGGTTCTGCGAAGGATTTTGACGCTGACGATGAGCGGCTTGGTGACGGTGCTTCCGCTCGCGCTCACCGTTTACGTGATCTGGTGGCTGGTCCACACCGTCGAGGAGTGGCTGCGACGCGCGCTCATCACGCTCAAGATCATCGGCCCCGAGCACTACTGGCCGGGACTCGGCTTGATCGCCGGCTTCTTGCTGCTGCTCGTAGTCGGCAGCCTCGTCAATGCCTACGCCGGGAGAATCCTGCTCAAGTACTGGGACGATTTCCTCGGCCGCATTCCGTTCGTCAAGACCTTGTACGGCGGATTCCGTGACGTCGTGAGCTTGATCCCCTCGGGTAGCGGCGAGAAGCGAGACCTGCAGCGCGTGGTGCTCGCGCGGTTCGCCGACGTGCACGCAATCGGGTTCGTCACCCGCGAAGATGCGCCGGCGGTGCTCGATGCGCACGGCGGACGCGATTGGGTGACCGTGTACTTTCCTATGAGCTACGCGTTCGGGGGCTACACTATTTACCTGCCGCGCGAGCGCATTCAACCGCTCGATATCTCGGTCGAGGAGGCCATGCGCCTCGCGATCACGGCCGGCCTCACGGCCGCGGGCACCCGCGCCCGCACGTAGGCGCTCGACGACTCATCTCATGCTCATGCGATGCGGGCAGGTCATGCGAGGCTTGGCACTCCCCGTGCTCCTGCTGCAGGCCTCGCTCGCCGGTGCGCACGACTCGCTCTCGCACAGCGCCTATCCGGCATGGCGTGCGGCGGCGGCGCAAGCGCTCGGCGCGCGAGCCGACGCGAACTCGCTCGCGGCCGCCGCCGCACTGTCCTTCGTCGGAGCGCAGGCCAAGTCGAGGAGCGACTCCGCCGCGCTCAAGTCCTCCGCCGTCGAGCTGGCGCGAGGAGCCGCCGAATTGGACCCCGCAAACCCGAGCATCTCCTGGCTGCATCTGCAGCTCTGCGCGAACACGCCGGGTTGCGACATTCGCGATGCGGCCACGACGATGCGCTGGGTCGACCCTGACAACGGCGCCGTGTGGCTGCCAACGTTGGCGGTCGCGCTCAAGGAGAAAGATTCCACGGAAACCGATCGCATCCTCCAGGATATGGCCCGAGGCGCGCGCTTCGACTTTTACTGGAATCGCACGATCGTGCTCCTGTTCGATGCATTGAGAAATGCGCGCGGGGCCTTCCCCGCGCACTATCTGCCGTCGGACTTGAGCCGCCTCAACGAGGCGATGATGATCGCCAGCACCGAGATCATTCCGCCGCTCACCGCGCTCTCCTCGGCCTGCCACGAATCGGTCGGCATGGAGCGACGTGAAAGCTGCCTCAAGGTGTCGCGCCTCATGCAGCACGGCGATACGATTGCGGCGCAAATGGCGGGCTTTAACCTGGAGAGGCGGCTCTGGCCGCCCGACGGCAAGGAGGCGCGCGCCGCGGCCGAGCGCCGGCGGGTCCTCGAATGGCGAGTCTCGACAGCCAGCCGGATCGACATGCCGCACCTGCCGTGGCTCGAGAACGCACGGGCCCGAGGACGC
>DATHCO010000358.1:0-5243 GCA_035319505.1 Steroidobacteraceae bacterium
CGCGATCACAATCACGGTCAAGCCCTGCCCCGACAGTGCCAGCTGCTCCAAAGTTCCATCGTCCGCATCGATTTTGAAAAGCGCATCGAGCGACAACAGCGACGATAACAACGCCGCCACCCAAAGCACACCGGGTGAGATGTCTTTGAGGAGCGACGGCTGCAAGTTCAGGCCCAGCGGAAACAGCGTGGTGACAATGAGGAAGAACACGAGCGGCTGCAGAAGTTGCTCCGGCCGGCGGAAACTGAGACAGAGTTCACGGCCCACGAGAAGGAGCATCGCGCGCCCGACGCCGACGGAGGCCGCCTCTTCGCTCATCCGGCAAGCCCCGGGGGAATCACGTAGCGAGCTCCAGACGCCGCGTGGTGGCCGAGACCTGAAGGTTCTGATGGGCGACCACGAGCGCGAGCCCGCCGCTGTTCACATGCTCGGCCAGGAGGGTTGCGACCAATTCCGTCCCGGCGGCGTCCAAGTTGGTAAACGGCTCGTCGAGGAGCCAGATCGCGGCGCCCAGAGCGAGCACTCGCGCCATCACCACTCGGCGCCGCTGCCCCGCCGACAGCACGCGAACCGGCAAATCCGCACACGCCAACACACCGGTGCGATCCAGATGTGCCTTGAGCTCGGAGGTTGAGACGCGACGCTTCAGACCCACCATGAAGCGCAAATTCTCGAGTGGCGTGAGATCGGCCTTCAACGCGGGCTCGTGTGAGACATAGGCGAGTGCGCTCTGATAGTCCGAGCGCACGCTGCTGATCGCCCGGCCGCGCCACAGCACACGGCCATGCTCGGGCCGCAGCAGACCGGTTGCGACGCGCAGCAACGTGGTCTTGCCGGTCCCGTTGGGACCCAAGACATGCACCAGCTCGCGCGGCCCAACCTCGACGCTCACGCCCTTGAGCACATGGCGGTCGCCGCGCCAGACGTGGACGTTCTCGACGCAAAGACCCTCAGCCGTACCGTTCATGAGGCGGCGATCTTAGCGAAATCAAAGGGTTGTCGCTACCAATTAATGCGTGACCGATCTCCCGGGACGCTTCTCGCGCTCCAGTCCCCCTACGACTTAGCCTCGCTACGAGCCAGCGCCGCGGGATCGCCCCGCTAGTCTGGATCCGCCGAGTACGGTGTGATGGCCTCGGCGCGCAGGGTCGGCAAGGTCTTGACGCTGCGTATCACCTCGAGGCGCACCGCCACGCCCGACAGGGCCAGCGCGACGCACGCGGCGAAGCCCAGGGCCGCGCGCAAGCCAAAATGCTCGCCGAGCCAGCCTCCCAACAGAGCGCCCGGTCCCGCCGGCAACAGGATCAGCCATCGCATGGTGCTGGTCATGCGTCCCAGCATCGGCCCCGGCGTTACCGATTGGCGCAATGAGAGGAAATTGATGAATATGAAGACTGCGCCCATCCCGTAGGACAGCAGCATGAGAGCGTAGGCAGCGACTCCCCAGCGATTCAAGGGGGCGCACGCGAGCAACAGCCATCCCGACGCGCTGATCGTAAAACCAAGGACGAGGGTCGGTCCGGGACCCAAGCGGCGAACCACCCGATATCCGATCGTGCTCGCGGCAATCGTGCCCACGCCCAAGGCGACGTAGCTCGAGCCGACCGCACGCTCGCGCAACCCCAACAGCCGGGTCGCGAACAGAATCTGCACTACCATTGCGCATTGATTGCACAATTGCCACACGCCGACGCAGCTCGCCATGGTCGCGAGCAGCTTGTGGCTGCGCACGAAGTCGACTCCTTCACGCATCGCGGGCCAGAAGGGCGCGCTCGTGGCGCTCGGTGTCTCCTTCACCGGCACGCCACGCAGAATCGAGGACGAGACGAACAGCAAGAGCGCATCGGCGAGGAGCGCGAGCGGGGCACCGGTCAGCTTGATGAGCGCGCCGGCGGCCCCAGGCCCGGTCACTTCGGCGGTTGAGGAGGCCAGTGCGTTCTTGGCGTGGGCCTCGACGAGTCGCTCGCGCGGAACGATCTGCGTGAGCACGATCTGCGCCGCGCTCCCGGCCGTGGTATTCACCGCCCCGATCACAAATCCTACGAAGTACAACCAGCTCATCGACAGCCAGTCGAGCCACCAGGCGAGCGGCACTGAGGCCACGGTCAAGGCGATGGACAGCTCACCCACGATGTAGACGGGGAGCTTGCGCACGCGATCCAGCCACACGCCTGTGGGCAGCGAGAATAGAACGAACGGGAAGAGCTCGGCGGCCGTCAGAGTGCCCATTTGCGTGGGCGAGGCGTGCAGCATCACTGCAGCCGACAGTGGCAGGGCAAGGAGCGTCACCTGCCCGCCGAAGGATGAGATCAGTATCGAGGTCCACAGCCGCCGATACGTCGGATCGCGCAACAGATCGGTCGGGCTCAGCGCGAACCGCTGAAGCCAGCGCAGGGGCGGCAAGGGAATCGATCGAAACGGCAGCGTGGGACCTCGGCTCAAGTGACCCGAAGCTCTGCGGCCGCGAGTCCTTCGAGCTCGAAGCGATAATGCTCTCCGGGCTTGGCGAAGCGGGTCGGCACGATGCTCCCGGTCATCACGAGGTCTCCTGCTCGAAGACAAGAGCCGCGGCCCCGCAGATGGTTCGCGAGCCAAAGCACCACCGCGAACGGATGGGTCAATGCGTCGCGGCTGTTCCCGCGATCTACCGGCCGATCATCGATCGTGAGCACGCCCTCGAGTGCGCCGACGTCGATGCGCGCGTTTCCGAGCGAGGAGCTCTCGGCGAGCACCACGCCGGCGTTCCAGCTGTTGTCCGCGACGAGCGTACGCGCATCGATCGCGTGGTAATCCGCTCCCCGATCGTCGATGAGCTCGAATGCCGCTGCTGCGCCATCGACTGCATTGGCGATGTCCTCGAGCGTGTATGCGGATCGGCGCGCCGGCAAGTCCTCCTTCAAGATGAGACAGAGCTCGCTCTCGACGCCGAGCCGCGCGAAGCTCGCAGCGGCGATGCGGGCCGCACCGCCGTGAACGCGCCTCTCGAGGATTCGACCCGCGACAGGCTGATCGATTCCGCACATCTGCTGCATGCGCAAGGAGGTAAGACCGATCTTGTAACCACGAGGCGCACCCTCGGTGGGCATCATCAAGCGGACGAGCTCATCCTGCACGTCGTAAGCGCTCTCGATGCTGGGGAGCGAGCTCCCCAGGGACTCGAAGCGCACGCGGTCGCGGTGCTGCGCCCATAGCGCTCTCGCCAACTCCGTTGGATTCTGCAATGGGGTACTCTATCCGAGCGTGGCCAAGGCGGCGGGATGCTAAGTCGAGCGCCCGTCGCACGTCAAACGCCCCTGCCGCGCGACACGTCTCAGACGAGCTGCCGAGCGAGACCCTTCACACGCCAGTGCTGAGCGAAACACCCCTGCCAAGGGAAACGCCTGCGCTCAGCGCGTGCTCCTCGGCGATGCTGCCCGCGAGTGGCAGTTGATCCAGGTGCGCAGTCTCGTCGCAGGTCCAGCGCTCCGCCGGTGCCACGGGCTGATCGGTAAGCAGCGCAAGAAGCCCGGCGTTCGTCGCTCGGACCGCATCGAACGGGGTGCCGTGCCGCGAGCCGCGCACGAGGACAAAATCGGCTCCCAGCCGGGCCGCGAGTGCGCGCTTTTCCTCCACGGGCGTAAAGTCGTTCTCCGCTGCGATCACGAGCGATCTCGTCTTCAGCCGATCGAGTCGATCGATCGCCGTCCATCGCAGCAGCGCCACAGCCGTCAGCAGGTACCTGCTCGCGGGCACGGCGCCCACCACGGCGATCGCGCGCTCGCGCAGCGAGCGCTGCCAGGGCATGGGAAACAGCCGCTTCGCCGCCAGGCGCGCCGCACGACGCATGCCGAGCAGAGGGATCAGGACGAACGACAGGGCCGCCTCCCACCATTTGCGCCAGTGATCGAGCCGGTAGCTCGCCAGGCTGTTGATCAAGGCGAGTCTGCGCACCGCCTCGGGCCGCTGGAGCGCCATCTCGAGACCGACCGCACCGCCCAGGGAGAATCCGACTATGTTCACTCGCGCGGCCCCCAGGTGATCGGATAGCGCCCAGATCGAGGCCGCTAGCCGCTCGATGGTGAGGCCACCGCAGGGTGGCGCACTGTGACCACTGCCCGGCAAGTCCGGAATGACGAGCCGAAAGCGCTTTTCGAGCGCGGGAACCTGGAGCGCCCAATCGGCACCGCTCGATCCCAGGCCGTGGATCAGAATCAGCGGCTCGCCTCGTCCGCGTTCGAGATAGTAGAGCGCTCGTCCCTCATGCATGAATGCGGGCATGGTCCTCGGATCCCATTACAATCGCGTCACGTTTGCCTCGACCTGCCGCCTTTTCGCGGCGGTCGATTATTCCTAACGCACGGGGGAACCGAAGGTTGATCGGCGCGCGGCTCCTTCAGGACGTCGGACTGATCCGATTCGGCTGTAGTGTCCTGAATCAGAAATTCGCCGTGCACCGAGAGCGCCGCCGCGGCCCGACCGCAAGGCGCGACGACCGCGAATACTTTGGCGTATTCAAGGGAGGAGCAACGCAGCGGGCGGGGCGCCGCGGCGTTCGCCGGCGAATTTCTGATTCAGGACACTAGCTGTGCCCGATCAATCGGCCAGACGCACCGGACGCGGCGCACAAGCTCCGAAAAATCGGCGAACGATCGGCTCGAATTCGCGAAGCGCAAGGGTCGGGTAATCCGGATCGAACGAGCACTGATCGTAGCGCTCGCAGAATTCGGCGGTCTCCTCGAAGTATGCGTGCCCGCGGTAGCGCTCGCGCTCGTGACGGTCGCGGGTCGGATGATTCGCGAAGTGATACGCCTGAAATTCCACGTGATGCGTCAATAGCCAGCTGCGGCGCTCCGACAGGTGGGGCGCGAGCATCTGCGCGGCGACGAGGCCGTGGTGATTATCGGTGAAGGCCTCCGGCAAATCGTGAAACAGCGCGACCACGACGAGCTCGTCATCGAGACCCGCCTCGAGCACGCGCGTCGCCGATTGCAAGCAATGGGTATAGAGGTTCACCGGCACACCGATGGGATCGTCCCCCTCGATGGCCTTCATCATCGTGAGAAGACCGCGGGTCGGGCCGTGCTCACGACGATATTCGCGCTCCGCGCGCTCGATGATCTTCCAATCATCGCTCGTCGCATCCGACAGCGCGCGGCAGCGTGCGCGCTCGGGGCCTTCGATGCTCATGAGGTTTGATCTACGGCGTTGCAGCGATTAGAGTCTGGCAGCGCGAAACCACAGGGTCAATGGGGACGCAATTGACT
>DATHCO010000359.1:0-4160 GCA_035319505.1 Steroidobacteraceae bacterium
GACCAGCTATTCCAGCGAAATGGTCACGATGGGGGGAGACATCATCCAAGAGACGCTGGCCGGATCGGTCTTCGTGAGCGCCATCCCTGTGAGCGTCGAACCAACACCGCCGTGCCCGTCCAATGGGGGATATGTCGCGCAAGTTCGCGGCATCACGGCCACCGATGGCTCGTATGGCGGCGGTAGTTTGGTGGCCTATGACCTGCATGGCGATCTCGTGCCGCCGCTGCCAGCCGTCACCACGCTGCTAACGAGCAGTGGAACGAGTCTCGTCCTGGCTGACAAGACTGAGGTGGGTGGAAATTCGATCTACTCGTCCGGCGGGTTTGTCCTGTCGGGCTATGTGGCCGCTGGTTCCAGCGCATTGCCGCCCGGCCCTGACGGACTTGCGATCGATTTCTCGAAGGCCCTGATCTCGGTGTTCGACGTGCCGAACGCGGATCTACAGCCGTTGCTTTGAGAGTTGTTGCGATGTCGACGAGCTGCGCCCGGCCGGATTTGCGCCGGGCGCGCCTCGCTCAGAGCTTATAAGTCGACAGCAGGAGGCTCGTCTCCGTGCCGGAGATGCCTTCGATGCGCCGGATCCGGCTCAAGACCTGATCGAAGGATTGCAGGGAATCGGTGCGGATCTCGGCCACCAGATCCCAGCGCCCATTGGTCGAGTACAGCGTCACTATGGCGGGGTCTCCCCGCAACGTTCGGACCACGGGCTCGATTCGAGCCCCCTCCACGGCGATCGTCGTGAACGCGCTGATGCGCTGCTCGTCCATGGCCGGTCGCAAGCGGATCGTGAAGCCCGCGATGGTGCCGTCGCGCTCGAGCTTCGCCAGGCGGTTTTGCACCGTTCCTCGTGCCACCTTGAGCGTCTTCGCGAGCGATGCCACTGGGGCCCTCGCATTCTCGCGAAGCAGGCCAATCATTTGCCGATCGATGTCGTCCATGGCGTAAGTCCTGGTCGATTTGCCATTCATGGTGAGCATAATGATCAATCAACCCAGCGTTTTGTGCAAATTGCTGTCTTCTTGTTGGCTGCCGCCCTGGTCATGATGATCGGAGCGACGGGCGCTCACGTCCCCCGGCGGATGGGGCCTCCTGCAGGGAGTTGAACATGATCAATTACATCGGTGTCAGCGACATTCTGCGGCTCGTCGGAAAGGTCGGAACCGGCGCCTTCATCGAGCGACTGGCGGGCGAGATCGACCAGGATTTCCGGCGCTGGAGCGACTTCGAGAAATCCGCGCGCCTCGCGAGTCATTCGTCCGTGGGCGTGATCGAGTTGATGCCCACGAGCGACGGGCGTCTGTACTCCTTCAAGTACGTGAATGGCCACCCGAAGAACACTGCGGCGGGGCTGCTCACGGTCACCGCCTTCGGCGTGCTCGCGAACGTGCAGACCGGATACCCGTTGCTGCTCTCCGAGCTGACCGTGACCACTGCGCTTCGCACCGCGGCGATGTCGGCACTCGCCGCCCGATACCTCGCGCGGCCCGACAGCCGGGTCATGGCGTTGATCGGTAACGGCGCGCAGAGCGAATTTCAGGCGGTCGGCTTTCATCGCATGCTCGGCATCCGCGAGCTGCGCTTGTTCGACATCGACCCCAAGGCGACCGCAAAGCTCGAGCAGAACCTGCGCTCCATGCCGGAGCTCGCGGATCTTCGCCTGGTGCGCGCCACCTCGAGCGCGGATGCCTGCCGCGGAGCCGATATCGTCACCACGGTCACGGCGGACAAGCGCAATGCCGTCATTTTGACGCCGCCGATGATTGCCCCCGGCATGCACCTGAACGCGGTCGGGGGCGACTGCCCGGGAAAGACCGAGCTGCATCGCGACGTGCTCTCGATGCCGAACGTCAAGGTGTTCGTCGAGTACGAGCCGCAGTCCCGCATCGAAGGGGAGATCCAGCAAGTGAGCGCAGACTACCCGGTCACCGAATTCGCCGACCTCGCGCGCGGTGCTGCTCCGGCGCGCACGGACGCGAGCGAGATCACCCTGTTCGATTCCGTGGGCTTTGCCCTCGAGGATTACTCGGCGCTGCGCTTCTTGCACGCGCTCGTGCAGGAGGAGCGCGGCAGCGCGCGGCAGATCGATCTGGTTCCGGAACTCGACAATCCGAAGGATCTGTACGGCGGCACCCTGGGACGGACTCTCCGCTCGCGCATCCGCAGGACCGCTTGAGACGGCGCCGCACCGCTGCGAATCGGAGCCGAATCATGAACGAGCGAGTGACCCTGATCGGAGCGCCGAGCGACATAGGCGCCGGAACCCGCGGAGCCTCCATGGGACCCGAGGCGCTGCGCGTGGCCGGGATCCACGGCATGCTCGAGACGCAGGGTGCCGACGTACGGGACCGCGGGGATCTTCGCGGGCCGGCCAATCCGTCGCGAGGGCCCGTGGACGGCTACCGTCATCTCGAGGAGGTGACCCACTGGAATCGTGCCGTGCACGACGCCGTGCAGCGCGAGCTCGCCGATTCGCGCATGCCCATCCAGCTCGGCGGCGATCACAGCTTGAGCATCGGCTCGATCAGCGCGGTGGCGCGACATTGCCGCGAGAGCGGGTCGACGCTGCGTGTTCTCTGGCTCGACGCGCATGCGGACTTCAACACGAACATCCTCACGCCGAGCGGCAACATCCACGGCATGCCGGTCGCCTGCCTGTGCGGCTTGGGACCCAGGAGCCTCGTCGAGATGTCCGGCCGGGTGCCGGCCATTCAGCCCTCGTGCATCCGTCAGATCGGCATCCGCAGCGTCGATCAGGGCGAGAAGCGCTTGGTGCACGAGATGGGTCTCGAGGTCTTCGACATGCGGTTCATCGACGAGACGGGCATGCGCCAGACTCTTGCGAACGCCCTCGACTCGCTCGACCGCGAGACGCATCTGCACGTGAGCTTCGACGTGGATTTCCTCGACCCCGAGATCGCTCCCGGCGTCGGCACCACCGTGCCGGGCGGCCCCTCGTACCGCGAGGCGCAGCTATGCATGGAGATGATCGCCGACACGGGGCTCCTGGGCTCGCTCGACATCATGGAGCTGAATCCCTCTCTCGACGTGCGTAATCGGACGGCAGCCGTCGCGGTCGATCTCGTGGCCTCCCTGTTCGGCAAGAGCACGTTGATGCGGAGGGAATCCTCCACGCCGCCGCTGCTGCGCGCGGTGTGAGGCGCCCGCATTGCCTGCGCGCCGGCGGCGGCCGTACACTAGCGCCCTGCGAGTTTCCGCGGAACTGCGCCGCGCCGCGAGGTTCGTGGCGGCAGTGCGAGGGTCCAACGTCGGGGTGTAGCTCAGCCTGGTAGAGCGCTACGTTTGGGACGTAGATGTCGCAGGTTCAAATCCTGTCACCCCGACCACCAATACTTGACCGGTCCCGCACTCTTCACGTATTTTACGTGAATGGCCGGCAAACGAAATATCACCGTCGCACTCGACCCCGTGCTTCTGAGAAAGGCGCGGGCCATCGCGGCGCGGCGCGGCCGCAGCGTTAGTTCTCTTCTCGCGGACGAGTTGCAAGACCTGGTGTCCGAGGATCGCGCTTACCAAGCGGCGCAACGCCGTGCCCTCGCCCTCTTTTCGAAAGGGCTACGGCTCGGAGGAGCACCATTGGCGCGGGAAGCGTTACATGAGCGACGTCGTCTTCGTTGATACGAATATTCTGGTATACGCCCAGGATGAAGATGCGGGTGCGAAGCGCGAGCGTGCAATCGAAACTCTGAAGTCTCTTTGGGCATCCGGTCGAGGTCGACTCTCCGTCCAGGTGCTGCAAGAGTTCTACGTTAACGTCACGCGGAAGCTCGCCACGCCAGTCGCTCGATCGACCGCCCGCGAGGTCATCAGTGCCTACGGCACTTGGGTCCACGAGCCCACGACGCCTTCCACGGTGGTGCGCGCGACGGATCTCGCGGATATGGCCCAGATCTCGTTCTGGGATGCTCTGATAGTGGCGTCTGCCGAGGAAGTTGGCGCTTCAGTTGTCTACAGCGAAGATTTGAACGCCGGTCAGGCGATTGCCGGCATCAGAATCGTCAATCCGCTCGTAGCGACCGTCAAGGCAAAGGATCAACGTTGAATCCCAAGTGCGACTTGATGCGCGGACTCAAACGCCCACCAGACGGCAGGAACTGAACCTCGTTTGCCTACGTTCGGGACGTACGAGTAGCAGGTTC
>DATHCO010000360.1:0-5233 GCA_035319505.1 Steroidobacteraceae bacterium
CACGTTGATCCGGTACAGGGGCTCACCCCGCGAATCCGCGATGTCCATCGCATTGAGCTCGCTCACCGGGAGCGCGGTTCGGGAGACCGATTCCACCCTCCCCTGCTGGTGTCCGAACTTCTCGAAGGGGAAGGCAGCATAGCGAATGAGGACGCGATCGCCGGGCCGTACGAACCCCACCGCCCGGCTCGGGGCGAAGAGCTCGGCATGGAGCGATGCACCCGCGGGCACGATGCTGAGCAATGGCTTCGCTGGATCGATCGCCTGGCCGGCGGTCGCGAGAACCGCCGTGGCCGTTCCGGCCTCAGGGGCCGTGATGACGAGCCGGCGCTTCGCCTCGCTCTCGGCGAGCTCCTCGGAGGCCGAGGCGAGGAGCCGGTCGAGCTCCGCGCGACGACTCTGCTGCTTCAGCGGAAGACCCGCGAGCTCGGCCCGGGCGGCGCTCAGTTCCTGGTTGAGGCGCGTATCGTCGCGGTCGAGCGTCTGAAGGTGCGTGCGCTGATCCAGAAGTTCGCCAGTCTTCTCGCCCACTTGCTCGCTCGAGACGAGGTTATCAGCCTTCAATTTCTGGTAGCGCGAGAGCGACTCTTCGGCGATCTTCACGCGGCTCGCCTGGTCCGTGCGCTGCGCATCGAGTTCTCGCAACTCGGTATGCAACCCCAGGATCTTGCTCTCGAGCGCCTCGCGCTCGGTGCGCTCGAGGACCCGGGTGGATTCGAGCTCGGCCTTCAAGCTCGCCTCGCGTTCGCGCACCTTCCCGCTGATCGCCTCCTGAGTGGCTCCTTGCGAGACACTCGAGCGCTCGCTCGAGACGATGAAGAGCACATCGCCCGCCTTGACCGTGCTTCCCTCGATGACGTGCCGCTCGAGCACGATTCCGGCCTGCGGTGCATAGACTTTGACGAGGCCGGCATCCGAGACGAGCTGCCCCGTGACGGTGCTGCGCTGGGCGTAGGTGCCAAAGCCCAGAAAGAGCGCGGTGGCCGCCGCGAGAGCCACGACGATCGATGTAAGAACCGTCAGGGAGAGCGGTCGAATGAGGACGATGGTCCCCAGGGTCTGAGTACGGGCAGCCGCAAGCGCCTGGTCACGAAAGAGCTTCGAATCGGCTGGCATGATGTGCGCTCCTGTCCTGCCACGTAGAGCGGATTTCCGGTCCGGGGCGGCTCAAACTCACTCGAGCTACGGAAACGCGCTGATAAGGAGCGGTTTGCTTTTGGATAGTGTGAGCCGCCTCGGGCCGAAATTCCGCTCTACCCAATTGAGTGAGGCAGACATATCTGACCCGGACCGCTTCGTGGACCCACTTCACCACGGAGACGCCGAACAACCATCAACTTTTATGGAGACGGCCATGGACATACAGAACCTTTCGCAAACTACGACCGAGCAGCCCGACGGTACCGATACGCTGGAGATTCGCGAACTCACGCTCGCGGAACTCGATGAGATCGGAGGCGGTTACATCACAAGCCACAGCACCGGCGGTGGCAGCCAGGGCGTCCCTTCGCAGGGATGAAACGCATCGCGAGCCGCCAACGGCGGCCGAGGGGACTTTCCTAACGACGCATTTGCAGCCGGGAAAGCAGACGGCTCCACGGAGAGGGAGGCCGCGCGACGAAGCTGCGGACCGCAGCATAGCGTTGCGCCACCTCCTCCATCCTCCCCTCGCGGGCAAGCAAGCGTGCGAGCGATGCACGACCGTAGCGCCAGGCGCTCCAGGCATCATCCGGCCAACCCTCACGGCGCGCCTGCTCGGCAGCCGAGGCATAGTGCGTGAACGCTTGCAGCAGATAATCGCTTCCCCGCTCTCGACGCTCTTGAGCACTGATCGCATCGAGATCGTTCTCGGCAAGACGGGCGAGTGCGTTGGGCTGCCCCGCCTGCCCTGCCTTGCGATACCAAGACCAGGCCCGCGCCTGATCGGGCATCAGCAGGTATGGACCGTCCGTACGGTCTGACTTGATGACCCCCCGCTCGTAGAGTCTCCCTAGCTCGAAGGCACCCATGGTCACGCCCTCGCTCGAGGCTTGCTCGTACAGCGACGCTGCCCGACCGACATCGAGCATGCCCGCAGAGGGCTCCGAGAGCAGCATGGCGAGCTCAATACGCGCTGCCTTGTAGCCGCCTGCAACCGCCGCTTCGAGTTCGCCTCTGGCGGCAGAGAATTCGCCGCTCGCCATCAACGCTCGGCCGTACTGATAGGCAAAGCGCGCCTTGTCGCGCCCGCTGACGAGCCGCCTACACGCCGGGAGTGCAATGTCCGGGACGATCCCATCGAGCATGACCCCCGCCGCGCGCCGGTCGGGATCGTACGGGGCGGCGGCCGATTGATCGCACTTCGATGAGGTGGCGGGCCACTGCCGTACATCGGTCGAGGACGGCAATCCCAGTGCGAATCGCTCCTCAGCGGTGAGTGCGGCGAATTGCGCTGCCTCCGCCCAAGTGAGCTGCGCGTCGAGTGACGCAACGCGCGCATCCCAGATGCGGGCAGTCTTATCGTCCGACGCGGTGATGACACGCTCGCCGTCCGGAGAGAACTGGGCGCTCTCCACAAGATCCGTATGCCCCGTGAGGAGCAGCAGCTGCCGACCGCTTTCAGCATCCCAGATGCGCGCCGTCCGATCATAGGAAGCGGTCAGGATGCGTCGGTTGTCGCGCGAGAACGCCACCGAGCCCACGATGCTTGCATGTCCGCTGAGCAGCATGAGCTGATCCCCGGTCGCAGCATCCCACACACGGACCGTCTTGTCGTCCGAGCTAGTGATCACACGCTTCCCGTCCGGTGAGAAGGCGGCGGCTTCCACCGGATCGGCATGTCCGCTCAGCACCAGGAGCTGCTGGCCCGTCGTGGCATCCCAGATCCGTGCGGTTCGGTCGAGGGACGCGGTCACCACGCGGCGGCCGTCGGGAGAGAAGGCGGCGGATATGACCGGACTGGTATGCCCCTTCAGGCGCAGCACCTCTTGCCCGCTCATCGCGTCCCAGATGCGCGCAGTCGCATCATCCGCCACTGTAATTGCTCGCCGCCCGTCGGGCGAAAGCGCAGCACACCAGACCACCCCCATATGCCCGCTCAGCAGCGCGAGCTGCGTGCCGGTAGCGGCATCCCAGAGGCGGGCTGTACTGTCCCCTGACGCCGTGATGAGGCGCGCGCCGTCGGAAGAGAATGCGACACACGTCACCATGCTCGTGTGCCCTTGGAGCAGCCTGAGCTCCTGCCCGGTCGAGGCATCCCAGATCCGCGCGGTCGCATCCGCGGAGCCCGTGGCGACGGCTCGGCCGGTCGGCGAGAAGGCGACCGACAGCACGCGATCCGTGTGCCCGCTGAGTCCCAGCAGTTCGTGACGGATCGTAGCGTCCCAAACGCGGACGATCTTGTCGATCGCCGTGGTCAGGATGCGTTCCCCGTCGGGTGAAAAGGCTGCCGAGGTGAGCTGCACGGTATAACCACCGAGCACGGCGAGCTGCTCGCCGGTCGTGGCGTCCCAGAGGCGTGCCGTCCCGTCGAGCGATGCGGTGACGACGCGTCGGCCATCCGGAGAGAACGCGGCAGAGATCAGGCGGTCCTCGTGTCCGCTCAGCCGAGTGATTTCCTGTCCCGTGAGCGCATCCCACACCCGAGAGCTCTTGTCGTAGGAGGATGTGACGATGCGCCGGCCGTCGGCCGAAAACGCCGCCGACATCACCCGGTCCGTATGCCCGCTCAACCGCAGGAGCTGCCGCCCTGTCACCGCGTCCCAAAGAAGAGCGGTTTTGTCCTCGGCCGCCGTGAGGACGCGCTTGCCGTCGGGCGAGAAGACCGCCGCGTTCACCCGTGCCGCATGCCCCCGAAGCACGAGCACTTCACGGCCCGCCGAAGCGTCCCAGATCCGTGCCGTCCCATCGGCGGATGCCGTCACGATACGCTCGCCGTCCGGCGAGAATGCGGCGCGCTCGACGGGACCCGTATGCCCACTCAGTACAAGGACCGGCCTACCGCTTGCCGCGTCCCAGACTCGGACCGTCTTGTCCACGGAGGTGGTCACGATGCGGCGCCCGTCGGGCGAGAATGTGGCACTCACGACATGGCCCGCATGCCCGCTGAGTCGCATGAGCTCTCGGCCCGTGAGGGCGCTCCAGACGCGCGCGGTGCCGTCGTCCGATGCGGACACAATGCGCCGGCCATCGGGCGAAAACGCCGCACTTTCGACCACATCGGTATGCCCGGAGAGCACCAGAATCTGGGCATCCGCCGCCCGGGCTTCCTGAAACACGTTCAGTGCATCCGGTGTCCGACCCTGCGCCCCTCGATCCCGCAGGACCTCCAAAATGATGCCCATTGCACTGGGGGCACTCGCCTCCTTCAGGCGCTCGGCCGCGGTCTCCGTGAGCAGGCGGAAATGAGCTGCGAGCGCCGCATCGCGCTGCGAGGAGGCGATGTCCGCCTCATAACTCGTGGCCGCTAATCCGCCCGCCAGCATCAGAAACAGAAGGCTGACGATGCCGATGCCGACCCGATGGCGCTCGACGAATTTGAGTGCGCGATAGGCGATGCTGTCTCTGTGCGCAAGCACGGTATCGCCCGCGATAAAGCGCCGGAGGTCCTCTGCCAGGGCATTGGCCGTCGGGTAGCGCTCGGTCGGGAGCCGCTTCAGCGCTTTGATCGCGATGGTGTCGAGATCGCCGCGCAGGATACGGCCCAGCTTCTTTGCAGTCGTGCCACGCGCCCGAGCAGCAGCCTCGGTGAGCGCGCTGCGGCTCGGGGGCAGGATCTGCGCCTGCAGAATCGCCTCTTCGAGCGCACCGCGCGTGTCGCGCTTGAGGCGGTAGGGTCGCTCCCCCGTCAGGAGCTCGTAGAGCGTGACCCCGAGCGCGTACACGTCCGCGGCCGTCGTGATCGGGGCGCCGGCGATCTGCTCGGGTGCCGCGTACTCGGGGGTCAAGGCTCGGCCCCCGAGCTGTGTGAGCTCCGTCTCCCGCGCTTGCCCTTCGCTCAGCAGCTTGGCGATTCCGAAATCCAGCAGCTGCACCCGACCCTCGTCCGTCACCAGAATATTGGAGGGTTTGAGATCGCGATGGATGATGAGGTGCGCATGCGCGTACTGGACCGCGCTCAAGACCTGCTGGAAGAGCTCCAGGCGCTCGCGCACGGAGCAGCGCCGGCTGTCGCAATACGCAGTCAATGGAGTGCCTGCCACGTACTCGAGCGCAAGGTAGGGCTGACCGTCCTCCGCAAAACCGGCATCGAGCA
>DATHCO010000361.1:0-14675 GCA_035319505.1 Steroidobacteraceae bacterium
GCGGGTTGGAGCACAACAATTTCTACGGCGCGATGCTCGCCGGTCGAGTCGGATATCATGACTTTGAAGGGATCACGCTCTATCGGGAAGAGCGCGCGCGCATGCTGGCAAGCCTCGGCGACAAGCATGTGCTCGTGCTTCGAAATCACGGCGTCGCCGTCTGCGAGCGCGATATCCCGACCACCTTCGTGCTGCTGTGGGTCGTGCAGCGTGCGGCGGAGATTCAGTGCCAATCGGCTCACTTGCCGGGCGAGGATATCGAGCTGACAGAGGCGATCCGCCAGCAATGCCGCGGGAACTCCGCCGATCTCGGTGCGAACATCGCCGTCGCTCGGCTCGCGTTCGATGCCACCTTGCGCCTCATGAAATCCTCTCGTCGATGATGGAAACCCTGCGGACGGAGCTCGGCCCCACGCCGCCGATCCCGCCGCCGCCGCCCTCCGCAGAGGGCGGGTCGAACGGGTTTGCGATTGCGCCGAGCCGAAGCGCCTCCCGGCACGCGCTGTTCTGGATCAATCCGCATACCTCGTTCTATTTCCGCGCCGAGTTGCCCATGGTGAGCGATGAGGGCCTCGACGTGTACGGAGTGGCGACGTGGGGCCAGTTCTTCATCTACCAGGGATTCGACGCGCATAACGGCTGGATGCACACCTCCTATGGAGAGCCGTGAAGCGCCGCCTCCTCGGTGTTGTGGCGGCAATCGCAGCGGCGTCGTTCTTCGCGGCCGCGGCTGCGAGCTGGCTTCTGCTGCGTGCAAGCCTTCCGGCGCTCGACGGGGAGGCGCGCCTCGCCGATCTCGCATCTCGCGTCACCATCGAGCGCGATGAGGCCGGGGTTCCGACGATCAGCGCGGAGAACCGCGAGGACCTGGCGCGCGCATTGGGTTACTTGCACGGCCAGGACCGATTTTTTCAGATGGACCTGTTGCGACGCGCCGCGGCGGGAGAGCTGTCGGCGCTCCTCGGGCCTTCGCTCCTGCCGGCCGATCGCGTCCTGCGGCTGCACCGGTTCCGCGACGTTGCCCGATCCGCCGTTGCGGGTCTCGATGCGCGCAGCCGCTCGCTCCTCGACGCGTACGTCGCCGGTGTCAATTCGGGGCTCTCCTCCTTGCGGAGCCGGCCGTTCGAGTACTGGCTGCTCTCAAGCCGACCCCAACCGTGGCGGGCGGAGGACACGGCGTTATGCGTACACGCGATGTTCCTGCAGCTTCAGGATTCGGTGGGACACCGGCAACTACAAAAAGGTCTGCTGCGGGCGACCCTGCCACCCGATGTGTGGCGTTTCTTGGAAGCCGGTGCCCCCGAGTGGGATGCGGCCATCGACGGCAGCACGAGCGAGGCGCCGCGCATACCGGACGCCTCGGCATACGATTTGCGTGCGCTCGGGGACCTACCGCTACGGCCGCCCGAGGAGGTCGTGAGGCACCTCGACTATCTGGGCAGCAACAACTGGGCCGTTGCCGGATCGCGCACAACAAACGGCGCGGCGGTTCTCGCCAACGACCTGCATCTTAACCTCAGGGTACCCAATATCTGGTACCGCGCACGGCTCGTGCAGACATCGGGTCGTGAGGCATTCGAGGCCACCGGCGTGACCTTGCCGGGCACACCCTCGATCGTCGCGGGTAGCAACGGGCATATCGCCTGGGGCTTCACCGATAGCTACGGCGAATTCGCGCGAGTCATCCGTCTCGCGCCGGTCGTGAGCGACGCCGAGGCGTACGCCACCGCCCAGGGTCCCCAGCACTATCGCTACGTCGATGAGGCGATCGAGGTCAAGGGCGCACCAACCGGGCATCTCAAGGTCGCCTTGACCCCATGGGGACCCGTGGTCGGCAAGGATTGGGAAGGGCGACCCTACGCGCTCGAGTGGACCGCGCACGACCCCGGTGCCGTCAACCTCGCTCTCCTGGAGCTCGAGGGCACGCACTCGGCCGTCGAGGCGATCCATGCCGCTTCGGGCTTTGGGATCCCAGCGCAGAATTTTCTCGTGGCTGACGCGGATGGACACATCGGGTGGACGATTGCCGGACGGCTGCCGAGGCGCGGCGCGGCGGCCCCCGGCGTACCGCAGCTGTCGACCGACGCCTCGGTCGGTTTCGACGGATGGGAGAGCCCTGAGGAGCAGCCGCGCCTGATCGATCCCGCGGCCGGACTGTTGTGGTCCGCGAACGCGCGAGTCGTCGGCGGAGCGGACGCGCTCGCGATCGGCGACGACGGCATGGACCGAGGCGCGCGCGCCGCTCAGATCCGCCAGGATCTTGAGCTCACCCGCCGGCCGTTCACGCCCCTCGCGAGCTTGGCGATACAGCTGGACGATCGGGCGCTGTTCCTCGAGCGCTGGCGATCGCTGCTCGGTGCCGTCATCGAGCGAGCGCGGTCCCGCGGTGATCATGGTCAGGACGCCGCGCACGAGGTTCTCGCTCGCTGGAGCGGGCATGCATCGCCGGACGATCCGGCCTATCGGCTCGTGCACGCGTTTCGCGCCGAGGTCGAGGCACGGGTGTTCTACATGCTCATCGCGCCCGCGCGTCGCGAAGCGAAAAACTTCCGCTTCGATGTTCCCACTTCCTTCGAAGGGCCGCTGTGGCGGCTCCTCGAAGCGCAACCGACCCACCTGCTCGCCGCGGAATATCCGGATTGGGATGCGTTCCTTCGCGAGGCGCTCATCGCCAGCGAGAAGCTCCCTGCCGGCTGTTCGGAGCTCGAGTCTTGCACCTGGGGCGCCGTGAACACCGTGCGGGTGGCGCACCCGTTGTCGGCGGCGCTGCCGCTGCTCTCAAGGTTTCTCGACATGCCCGCCGTGCGCCTCGCCGGCGGACGCCACGACATGCCGCGCATCCAGGGACCGGATTACGGGGCTTCGGAGCGCTTCAGCGTTGCGCCCGGACACGAGAATGAAGGCTACTTCCACATGCCGGGAGGCCAGAGCGGCCACCCGCTGTCGCCTTTCTACCGCACGGGCTTCGCGGCTTGGGCCGAGGGCCGGCCCGCGCCGTTTCTCCCCGGCGCCCCGGCCCATGTGCTCCATCTCACTCGTTGAATGCGCTCGTTGGCCGAGCGCGAAGCCTCACTTCGCCGCAGCGGAGGCCGTAGCCGGGGTGGCAGCATCGGCCGCAGCCGGTGCCGGCGTCGACGCCATCGCACCCACGCAGCCGCGCCCTTCCACGCAGACCTGGTTGACGGGGCACACCACGGGAGTGCCGCTCACGCATCCGCGCGCGTCCGCGCCCGGAGCGTGAGGTGCGCAGCGCTCGCGGCCGTTGCAGCTCTTGTGATCATCGCAATCCGCATCGCTCATGCAGCTCAAGCTACTCAGGTCCCGATCCGCCGAGGCGAGCTCGCCCTGCTTTGCGATTTCGCCCGATAGCGTCGTGTTGAGCAGCAGCTGTTGCGGCTCGCGTCCCGCGGACAAGTCGACATCGGCGGCGACGACCTCCCAGGGCGGCGACAGCGGGTTTGCGGCGCGATAGTAAATACCGAAGCGCAGCACGCTACCGGGATCCAACCCCTCGCCCAAGTTGAGCGGAATGATCCGCGTGGTATCGTGAGGCCAGGCCTCGCCATGGGTCAGCGGCAAGCGTCGAACCGCCTTGCCGGCTTCATAGATTCGAAGCTCCACGTAGCTGCCCGCGCTCAAGTCGGCAAGGCCGGTGACGATGCGCACCTGGATCTGCGAGACGGCCGAGGGGCGGGTGGACGAGGCCGCCTCCGCCAACGTCGCACCGAGCACACAGGAGATGAGGATCGGCCACAATCGAAGGGGTGGAATCTTTCTCACGGCTGCTGCCCCCACTTGACTGGCTCGATCATAGCCGATCCGCCCATGCGCTCGGCAAGTGCTGAAAGCGCGCGGCGCAGGAGAGGAGCGTGCGGCTTAACTTATCGTAGGCGCTGCTCTAGAGTGGGGCGGTGCGCGATGGAGCATGACCATGGATTATGACTAATCCCGGAGCTGTTCCATAAGCGCACGAGCTTGGCTCCTCGCCGCAACGACCGCGTCGCTGGTCTGCGGCTGCGCGACGACACGAGCGCCACCGCCGGCGGCCGCGAAGAAGCCGACTTGTCTCACCGACACCGGGAGTTCCGGGCGCGAGTTGGGACTCGCTCGGTCACGGTCACTCCTATTCGCTGAGGACATCAAACAGACAGGCGAGACCACGGTCAGCGACGCACTCGGACTGCTCGACCCGACGCTTACCGTTCACCATTAGACGAGCGGTCGGATCCGGCCAACCCGCGATACTTCAACATCGCGTCGACCGTCGGGGCGCGGCCCCGCCAGGCGGCGTACATGGCGGCGAGATCCTGGGTATTCCCACGCGACAGGACCATTTGGCGGAAACGGTCGCCGTTCTCGCGGGTCAAGCCGCCGTGCTCCTCGAACCACTGATAGGCATCATCCGCGAGCATTTGCGTCCAGAGGTAGGCGTAGTAGCCGGCCGAATACCCGCCTGCCCAGATGTGACTGAAATACGTCGTGCGGTAGCGCGGCGGCACGGCGTTGATGTCGAGGCCCGTCCGTGAGAGCGCGACTTTCTGAAACGCGTCGGGATCCTCGAGCGGGTCGCTCGGCGGGAGCGTGTGCCATTGCATGTCGAGCTCCGCCGCGGCGAGGACCTCGGACATGTTGTAGCCGGCGTTGAAGTTCCGCGCCCGCCTGATCTTCTCGACCAGCTGCGGGGGCATCGGTGCTCCCGTTTGGTAGTGTCGCGCGTAGTGATCGAACACCTCGGGGTGCTCGGACCAGTGCTCGTTGAACTGCGAGGGGAACTCCACGAAATCCCGCGCGGTCGCGGTCCCCGAGAGGCTCGGGTACTCGGTGTCCGAGAACATGCCGTGCAAGGCGTGACCGAATTCGTGAAATAGCGTCCTGACATCGTCGAGGCTCAACAGCGCCGGCTCGCCCGGCGCGGGCTTCGTCAGGTTCGCCACGTTGTAAACCACCGGATGTGTGCCGAGCAATCTCGACTGACTGACGAGATGCGACATCCATGCACCGCCGTTCTTGTTGTCGCGCTTGAAGTAATCGCAATAGAACAAGGCGAGGGGCTTGCCGTCCGCATCGGAGACTTCGAACACCCGAACGTCCGGATCATAGACCGGAAGGTCGCGGCGCTCCTTGAAGGTGATTCCGTAGAGCCGGTTGGCCGCATAGAAGACGCCCTGCTCGAGCACCTCATGAAGCTCGAAATAGGGCTTCACCTGCGTCTCGTCGAAGTCGTATTTGGACTTGCGCACCTGCTCGCTGTAGAAGTCCCAGTCCCACGCTTCGAGTATGAAGCCTCCGCCCTGGGAGTCGATCACCGCCTGAAGCTCCTGCGACTCGCTCGCGACTCTCGCCGTCGCCAGAGGCACCAGCTTGTCCATGAACTCGAGCGCGGCCTGCGGGGTCTTGGCCATCTGGTCTTTCAGACGCCAACTGGCGTGGTCAGGATAGCCCAGGAGCCCGGCGCGTTGCGCCCGCAGCTGCGCGAGGCGCGCCACGATTGCGCGCGTGTCGTTCCCATCACCCTGTTCGGTACGGTTCCAGGAACTCTCGAAGATCGCCTGCCGAGTCGAGCGCAGGCTGAGTGAGGCGAGCGCCGGTTGCTGGGTGGTATTTTGCAGCGGCAAGAGATACCCGCTGACATGACGAGCCGCCGCGCCCTGCGCGGCCGCCGCGAGCTGTGCCTCGCTCAGGCCCGCGAGGGGAGCCGAGGTGGGCGCAAGATACGCACCCTGCGCGTTTGCCGCGAGCAGCCGCTTGGTGAATTCAGCGGACAGAGTGGACGCTTCCTCGTTCAGCTTCTTCAATCGACTCTTGTCGGCTTCCGGCAAATTCGCGCCTGCATGCACGAACTCATCGTAGGTGACCTCGACCAGCCGTCGCGACTCGGGGTCGAGTCGGCCGGTCGATAGCGCCTTGCGGACGGCGCCCATGCGCGCGAATAGCGCGGAATTCAAGTAAATCGCGTCCTCGTGGGCGGCCAGCTTCGGCGCGAGCGCCGTCTTCGCCTGCTGCAGGGTGGCATTGATGTCGGCGCCGGTGACCGCCTCGAAGGCCCACATGGCTCGATGGAGCAGCCGTCCGCTCTTTTCGAACGGTATGAACGTGTTGGCGAACGTGGGGGCGGCGGGATTGCGGGTGATCGCCTCGACTTCGCGAAGTTGCTGGGCCATTCCGGCCTCGATCGCCGGTTGATAGTCCGTATCCCTGATCTTGTCGAACGGCGGCGCCTCGAACTCGAGCGTGCTCGGTGCATAGAGCGGATTCGAAGCTCCGAACCCACTCGGCGCATCATCGGCCGTGGCGGGAATCGTGCTCAACGCCGCTCCTGCGGCCAATACCCAGCAGAGTTCTCGTCGCATGCTCGCACCTCGCTTCCCGCCTTGCGCATCGCTATTGCCCGTGCTTGTACACGACGCCCTCTTTCATGACGAAGTCGACCTGCTCGAGGACGCGAATATCGGCGAGCGGGTCCCCTCTCACCGCGATGATGTCCGCGGACCTGCCGGGAGCGATCGAGCCGATGAGCTCCGAGTGCCCGATGAGGTCCGCGGCATTGACCGTGGCCGACTGAATCGCCTGCATGGGCGTCATACCGTACTTGACCATGAAAGCGAATTGACGCGCGTTGATGCCGTGGGGGCAGACGCCGGCGTCCGTGCCGAAGGTCATTTTCACGCCGGCACGCACCGCTTTGGCGAAGTTACGTCGCTGCGCCTCGCCCAGATCGCGATCGTGGACTAGAAAGTCTGCGGGCTCATTCGGGGAGGATTGAATGCACTCCTCGTCATAGATATCCATGTCGAGGTAGGTCCCGCGCTGCTTGGCGAGCGCGATGCCCTCGTCGTCAATGAGCGTGGCGTGCTCGACCGAGGCCACTCCGGCGCGGATCGCGTTCTTGATGCCCTCGGCCGCATGTGCGTGAGCGAGAACGCGCAAGCCGAAGTTGTCCGCCTCCTCAACCGCGGCGCGCAGCTCCTCGGGAGTGAACTCGATGGACTTGGGGTTACTTCCATGGGTGAGGACCGCGCCGGTGGACAACACCTTGATATGATCCGCGCCCCGGTGCGCGAGTTCCCTGACCTTCTGACGCACCTCCCAAGGGCTGTTCGCGATGCCGAATTGCAAGTCCCACGGCAGCTGGATGTCGGGAGCCAGGCCGGTCATGGCGCCGGCGCCCTCGCTGATGGTGACGTACGCGCCGGCGACGTACATGCGTGGCCCGATGATGATGCCCTTGGCGATCGCATCACGCATGGCTACGTCGTTGAAGGCACGGTACACGCCCACATCGCGCACCGTGGTGAATCCGGCGAGCAGCGTCACGCGGGCGTTGGGGATGGTCTCATAGGCGTACTGGGCCGCCGTCATCTTCAGAACATCCAACGGCTCGGCGCTCCCGATATCGGCGAGGTGGGTGTGGCAATCGATGAGCCCGGGGAGCACGGTCATCGAGGAGAGATCGATGACGCCTGCGCCCTGCGGAATCTTGAGATCGGTACCGACCGCCTCGATCCTCGTCCCTCGGACGATGATGATCTGATTATTGAGGCTCCGTCCCGCGACGACGTCGATGAAGCGACCTGCGCGGATGGCAGTCACGGCCGGCGGCACCGATTCGGCCTGAGATGCCGTCCAAAGCAGCGCAAGGGCGAAAGCCCACACAGGGATTTTCTTGTTCATGTTTTCCTCTTCGGGAAGTTCTACGGGGTGAGGCGGCTCGGAGCGGCATCATACGCTTCTCGCCCGCGGCGGGTTGGCTCGCTCGCGCGCCCACGGGCTCAACGAGCGAATTCGCGTGACCTCGCTGATGAACGGGCGGCGTTTCCTTTACGAGATCGTCAAGATCTACGCAAGCCAGCCGTGACGCTCGGCTAGCTCCCGGGAGCCGTCTTGCCCTTGTTGGCTTGTGCCATCACCTCGTCGGCGATCTGCTTAGGCACGGGGTCGTAATGCGAGAACTCCATCGTGTAGGATGCGCGCCCGCTGGTCATCCCGCGCAGGTGTCCGATATAGCCGAACATCTCCGAAAGCGGCACGGTAGCGACCACGGCAATGTTCGTGCCACGCTCCAGCTGGTCGACGATCGAGCCCCGACGGCGGTTGATGTCGCCGATCACATCGCCCAGATACTCTCCCGGGGTCACCGTCTCGACTTTCATCACGGGCTCGAGCAGGATCGGACCGGCCTTGCGGATGCCCTCGCGGAAGCACGCCTTGGCGGCGATCTCGAAGGTCAGCGCATTGGAATCGACGTCGTGGTAGCTTCCGTCGGTGAGCGTGGCGCAAAAATCCACCGTCGGATAGTGCGCCAGCACGCCCTCTTCTTTCTGGATGCGAAGCCCCTTCTCCACCGATGGAACGTATTCCCGCGGCACCGAGCCGCCCACCGTCTCGTCGATGAACTGGAAGCCGGCGCCGCGATCCAAGGGCTGGAAATCGATCCAGACCTCGGCGAATTGGCCCGCGCCACCGGTTTGCTTCTTGTGGATGTATTGCTCGCTGACTTTCCTCGTGATCGTTTCGCGGTAGGCGACCTGCGGCTCACCCATCGTGCCCTCGACCCCGAATTCGGTCCGCATCCGGTCGAGCGTCACCTCCAAGTGCAGCTCCCCCATGCCGCGCAGGATGGTCTGGCCGGTCTCGCGGTCGGTCTCCAGGTGGAGCGAGGGATCGGCGCGAACCATCTTGCCGAGCGCGATGCTGAATTTCTCTTGCTCCTGCTTGGTTTTCGGCTTGACGGACACGCTGATCACCGGATCGGGAAAGCGCATGCGCTCCAGAATCACCGGATTCGCCGCATCGCACAGCGTATCGCCCGTCTCGGTCTCGGCCAAGGAGACGAGCGCGATGATGTCGCCCGCGCGCGCCTCCTCGACTGGGTTGGCCTCCTTGGCGAACATCTCGACCATGCGTCCGATTTTCTCGCGCTTGCCGCGCGTGGAATTTTGAATGGAGGCACCCTTGGTCAGAATGCCCGAGTACACGCGGATGAAAGTGAGCGCCCCGTACGCATCGTTGATGACCTTGAACGCGAGCCCGGCGAATGGCTCATCATCCGAGCACTTGCGCTCGCCGATCGGCTCGCCGTCCTCGTTCACGGTTCTGATCGACTCGACATCGGTCGGCGAGGGTAGATAATCGACCACGGCGTCGAGAAGCTGTTGCACGCCCTTGTTCTTGTATGACGATCCGCACAGCACCGGGGTAAACGCGGAGTGGATCGTACCCTTGCGCAGGCAGCGCCGCAGTACATCGGTGGAGGGCACGACATTGTGCGTGAGGTAGGCCTCCATCGCATGGTCATCCTGCTCGAGGCAGGTGTCGATCAATTCGGTGCGAAATCTGGCGACGTCGGCGAGCAACTCACGGTCGGTCGGCACCGTGATATGGAACTTGTCGGCAAGATCCGGCGTCACCTCGAGCTCGTGCCATTCGGAATCCTTGTCATCGGAATCCCAGACCAAGGCCTTCATCTCGACGAGGTCGATCATGGCCTTGAAGTTGTCTTCCGAGCCGATGGGAATCTGCACCGGCAGCGGCCTCGCGCCCAGGCGCTTCTTGATCATGTCGACGCAGCGCAGGAAATTGGCTCCGTTCCGGTCCATCTTGTTGACGTAACAAAAGCGTGGCACGTGGTAGTTGTCCGCCAGGCGCCAATTGGTTTCCGATTGCGGCTCCACCCCGGCGACGCCGTCGAACACCACGACCGCCCCGTCGAGGACCCGCAGGGAGCGGTTCACTTCGATGGTGAAGTCGACGTGGCCCGGCGTGTCGATGAGGTTGATTTTCTTGTCGCGCCAAAAGGCCGACACGGCGGCGCTTTGAATGGTGATGCCGCGCTTTTGCTCCTGCTCGAGGTAGTCGGTCGTCGTCGAGGTCTTGAGATCCTTGGTGTCGTGGATATCGACGATGGTGTGCTTGCGCCCCGTGTAGTACAAGATGCGCTCGGTCGTCGTCGTCTTTCCGGCGTCGACATGGGCGATAATGCCGATGTTGCGTATATCGGCAAGCGGTATGGTGCGGGCCATCTCAGACTTCCATCGCTGACTTTAAACGGGCGCAGAGTTTGCCATGGCGCGATAGGGCATGTCGAAAGATATCGACATATGCACCCTAGGAGCCTGTCCGAGTAATCCTCGTGGCCGCGACCGCGACAGATTTCGCTTCAGCCGAGGCGGAGCCGACGAAGTTGGGCTGGCACCCAATGAGGAGGCGACAACGACGGATGAAGCGAAATCTGTCCGGTCCCGCAGGGTTGGCAGGGTGAGGCGCGTCTGCGGCGTTGCGCGTCTTGGCCGTGGTGCCCGACGGCCTGTGCCGCGCGCCTTGCATCCGCATCCTCACCCGACCAACGCGGCTCACGAGGATTACTCGGACAGGCTCCTAGCCGTAGCCGGCGCCGTAGCCGGCCCCAATTATTTCAAACTCTTAATGCGAGAAGCGCCCCCCGCCGCTGGCGTCAACGCGATCCTTCGGCCACCGTTGAGATCGTAGACGATTGGCTGAGCAGAGGAATCGGAGGCCACCGTGGAGGCGCGGCGCGTTCGAGGGGGGCGATGTGCGGCAACTTCAGCCGCGGTGCTTGCCCTTATGCCGCTCGTCCTCATGCTGGGATGCGCCGGCTCGGCGCCGCGTAGCACCACGGGCACCTCCGCAGCCGCCCTGCCGGTGCTTCATCGGCAGGACGTGCTGTGGCTCGAGCGCATCAGCTTCGGTCTCGACAGCGCGAATGTGGCCGAATACCACCGGCTGGGTCGTGAGCGCTATCTGGACCGCCAATTGATGGGACTCGAGCCCGCTCTGCCCGCCGGGCTCGCCGCCGAGCTGCACGGCCCCGAGGAAGGGCAATCCGACCCCGAGCGTGCGCTCGCGGACGCGAATGCGCAGTACAAGGCCATCAACGCCATGGCGGACGGCGCGGACAAGGAGCTCGCGCGCAAGTCGCTCAACGAGCGCGCCAACAAGCTCGCCTACGAGGCCGCGCGGCGCGAGCTTCTGCGCGCGCTGTACTCGCCGGCACAGCTCAAGGAACAGATGGTGTGGTTTTGGCTCAACCACTTCAGCGTATATCAGGCCAAGGCGAATCTACGCTGGCTGGTCGCAGACTACGCGGACCGGGCGATCCGACCGCACGCGCTCGGTCATTTCAAGGATCTCGTGCTCGCCACGCTCGAGCACCCCGCGATGTTGCAGTATCTCGATAACAGCCAAAACGCGCTCGGGCACGTGAACGAAAACTACGCTCGCGAGCTCATGGAGCTGCACACCCTCGGCGTCGACGCCGGCTATACCCAACAGGACGTGCAGCAGCTCGCCCGGGTGCTCACCGGAACGGGCGTCAATGCGGGCAACCCGCCCAAGCTCAAGCCGCAATGGCAGGCGTTGTATCGTCGCGAGGGCGCCTTCGAGTTCAATCCCGCACGGCATGATTTCGGCGACAAAGTGCTGCTCGAGCACACCATCCGCGGTCGTGGCTTCGCCGAGGTCGAGGAGGCCGTCTCGTTGATCGTGAGTCAGCCGGCATGCGCCCGCTTCGTCTCGCGGCGGCTCGCCACCTACTTCGTCGCCGATGATCCCCCGCCCGCATTGGTCGCGCGCATGGCGCGCACCTTCACGCGAACCGACGGCGACATTGCCGCGGTGCTGCGCGAGATGTTCCTCTCACCCGAGCTCGATGCCGCGCTCGGTGCCAAGTTCAAGGACCCGATGCGCTTCGTGGTCTCGGCCGTGCGCCTTGCCTATGACGGTCGCACCATCACCAACGCCCGCCCGCTGCTCAGCTGGCTGAACGGTCTTGGCGAGGCCCCCTTCAGCCGGCAGACACCCGACGGCTTTCCGTTGACCGAGACCTCTTGGGCGAGTTCGGGGCAGATCAGCCGGCGCTTCGAGATCGCCCGTGCGATCGGCTCGGGCAGCGCTGGACTGTTCGACGCGGAGGGAGGCGGAGCGGCTGGTGGGGGATTTCCGCAGCTCTCGAATCGCCTGTACTTCGAGGCCGCCGAGCCGTTCCTGGCCTCGAACACCCGCATTGCACTCGCCCGCGCGAACTCGCCGCAGGAATGGAACACCCTTCTGCTCGCCTCACCGGACTTCAACTATGAATGAGATCACCATGAGTCGCCGTCGGGCGCTCAAGCTCTGCTCTGCGGCGCTCACGAGCGCCGGCCTCTCGGGCCGCCTGTTCCCCGCGCCGACAGCAGGTCCGCGCTTTTTGCTCGTGTTCTTGCGCGGCGGCTACGACTCCACCAATCTGCTCATCCCCTATTCGAGCAGCTTCTACTACGAGGCTCGTCCCAATATCGCGATTGCGCGGCCCGACCCGAACTCGAATACCGGCGCTCTGGCGCTCAGCGCCGACTGGGCGCTGGCCCCGGCCGTGCGTGACACGGTCGGGGCGATGTATCTCGCTCGCCAGGTGGCGTTCATCCCGTTTGCGGGGACGGAGGATCTGTCCCGCAGCCACTTCGAGACTCAAAACTCGATCGAGCTCGGCCAGCCGCTCTCCGGGACGCGCGACTATCGCTCGGGGTTTCTTGCGCGTCTTGCGCAGACCTTGCTCGGCTCCTCCGAGAACATCACCCCGATCGCTTTCACCGATGCGCTCCCGCTCGCCTTCGAGGGCACAGGAACGGTTCCCAACCTGTCGCTGAAGAGCGTGGGAAAGCCTCCCTTCGACGAGCGCCAGGCGCGAATCTTGAGCGACATGTATGCCGGGCACCCTCTCGAGACGGCCGTCAAGGACGGCCTCGACCTGCGCCAGGAGGTGGCGCAGACCCTGGCCGACGCGATGAGCGCCGCCAATCGCGGCGCCGTCAATACCAAGGGTTTCGAGCTCGAAGCGGAGCGCATGGGTCGGCTGATGCGCGAGAAGTACCGACTCGGATTCGTCGACGTCGGCGGCTGGGATACCCACGTCGGCGAGGGGTCCGCGCAGGGGACCCTGGCAGGCAATCTCGCGAGCCTGGGTCGGGGGTTGCAGGTCTTCTCACAATCGCTCGGCGGCGAGTGGAGCAACACCGTCGTCGTTGTGCTCTCCGAATTCGGCCGCACCTTCCGGGAAAACGGCAACCGCGGGACCGACCACGGGCACGGAACGGTTTATTGGGTCCTGGGCGGCTCCATTCGCGGCGGTACCCTGGCGGGTGAGCAGTTGCCGGTGAACCGCAGCATGCTCTTACAGGACCGGGACTTCCCGGTGCTCAGCGACTATCGAGCGATACTCGGCGGACTGTTCCGCAGCCTCTGGGGGCTCAACACGGCGCAGTGCGCGCGCATCTTCCCGCAGGTCGCGCCGCTCGAGCTGGGCCTCGCGTAGGAATCCCCCGACCTCCTGGCGGGCTCGCGCGAGCGAGGAAAGCTTTGCGGCACGTCCGTGCTAGCATTCGATTGCAGGACCGTGTTATTCCTCAGTACGCGACGCCTCCCTGCGGGGATCGACGAGCGTCGATAGGAGTGTTTCATTGCGCTATCGTTATGCTGTTGCGCACGAAAGACACGCGCTCTGCGTGTTCCCGGCGTACACGCCCTCCTTCGGCACCTTCGCCCACGCCTATGCGCTCATGGCACACGTGCGCGCATTCATGCCGCCCCAGGGACTGCTTGCCGTAGCGGCGTATCTGCCGGAGCGCTGGCACGTTCGCTTCATCGATGAAAACATCGCTCCTGCGCAGGCGAGCGACTTCGAGTGGGCCGACGTCGTGCTGGTGAGCGGCATGCACATTCAGGCGCCCCAGATTCACGCGATCCATGCGCGCGCAAGAGCCGCCGGCAAGCTGACCATCCTTGGCGGTCCCTCCGTGTCGAGCGCCCCCGAGAAGTACCCCGAGTTCGACTACTTGCACATCGGCGAGCTGGGAGATGCGACGGATCGACTGATCGAGCGTATCGATGCGAGCCTCGCGCGACCGGTGGCCCAGGTGAGGTTCGAGACCCTCGAGCGGCTGCCCCTCAAGGACTTTCCCTTGCCCGCCTATGATGCGGTACCCGTGAAGCGCTATTTGCTCGGCTCGATGCAGTTCTCGAGCGGCTGCCCCTACCGCTGCGAGTTCTGCGACATCCCGGCGCTCTACGGGCGCCAGCCGCGGCTGAAATCCCCTGAGCAGCTGCTCGCGGAGCTCGACCTCTTCGTGGCGCAGCCGAACTATCCGCCCATGATCTACTTCGTCGATGACAACTTCATCGGCAATCGCAAAGCCACGCGCGAGATGCTGCCGCATCTGGTCGCCTGGCAGAAGGAGCGCGGCTATCCGCTGCAGTTTGCCTGCGAGGCCACTCTGAATCTCGCCAAGCAGACCGATATTCTCGGTCTCATGCGCGAGGCGGGCTTTCACACCGTCTTCGTCGGCATCGAGACACCCGAGCTCGACGCGCTGATATCGATCGACAAAGGCCACAACGCGAAGCTGCCCATCCTCGAGGCGATCAGCACACTCAACAGCTACGGGCTCGAGGTCACCTCCGGGATCATCATGGGGCTCGATACCGATACGAGCGAATCGCTCCCCCGACTGCTCGAGTTCATCGATCGATCGCAGGTGCCGGTGCTCACCATCAACCTGCTGCAAGCCCTGCCCAAGACTCCGCTGTGGGACCGGCTCGCCCGGGCGGGACGCATTGTCGACGATCCGGCGCTCGAGTCAAACGTGCGGTTCTTGCGCCCGCACGACGAAGTCGTGGCGAGCTGG
>DATHCO010000362.1:0-10103 GCA_035319505.1 Steroidobacteraceae bacterium
GAACCGGATGATCGGTGTCGCAACCCGCGTTGAATCCGGCGCGCTCCGCGGCCCTTGCCACCTCGGCAATCGCTTCGGCTCGCAGAAATTCATCCGGGGATTCGATTCTGTCGAACGGTAACGAGACGTTGATCTTCATTCGGCGAGCACCCACTTGCCGTCGCCCGCGCGGCTGCGGACCCAGCCGCCCGAGCCCCAGGTCCCGCCGTCGACGGGCAGGATGATGCCGGTGACGTAACTTGCCATCTTGGAGGCAAGGAAAACGGCCGCGCTGCCGCACTCGCTGTCGATCCCGGGACGCCCGAGCGGAATGCGCCGTGCAACGGCACCGCTCTGTTCGGCGGTGAGCTCGACCCAGCTCGACGGATCGACCGGCCCCGATCGATTTCCATGCAGGCCCGGTGTGTCGGTCATATCGGGGGCGATCGCATTGACGCGGATGCGATGGTCGGCGAGCTCCACGGCCAGGGTGCGCGTGAGATTATTGAGCCCCGCCTTGCAGGCGGCATAGACCGAGTAGTTCGGCGCCGCGCGCGAGCCCTCGATGCTCGTGATGGTGATGATCGAGCCACCCCGGCCGCCCTTGATCATGACCGGAACCGCGGCGGAGGTCGCCGCGAGCACGCTCACGAGGTTCAAGTCGATATGCCGGCGCCACGAGCGCTCCGACTGCTCGATGAAGGGCCGCGGGCTCACCCCACCCGCGTTGTTCACCAGGATATCGATGCGGCCGAATTCACCCGCGGCGCGCTCGATGAGCGTGCGAACCTGATTCGTGTCCATGACGTCGGTCGGCACGGGCAGGGCGCTGCATCCGAGCTCGCGCACCCGCGCTGCCGTCTCCTCGCAGCGTTCGGGAACGATGTCGCCGATCACCACGTGCGCCCCCACGGAAGCAAGGGCGAGTGCGATCGCGCGACCGATGCCGCCGCCGCCGCCGGTGACGACCGCCACCTGATCGGAGAGGAGAATATCGTTCGCGTCCAAGTGCCCTCCTCGCGCGCGCTCGAGCCGCCGCGCGCGCGCCTCGTCAACCGGGTGGTGCGTGCGCGCTGGCGGCGGCGCGGACGCTCATCGCGCCGCCCTGGACTCGAGCGTGCGCCGGATCGCCGCTTCGATGGCGGACGGCTTGTAGAGGTACTCCTGCTCGAGCACCTTGGCGAAGGGCACGGTGACGTCGCGAGAGGCGACCCGCAGCACGGGCGCTGCGAGCTGGTCGTGGAGGTGCTCCTGGATGCGCGCCGCGACTTCGGCGCCGACCCCGAAGCTGCGCGGCGCCTCGTGAACCACCACGGCGCGGCGCGTCTTGGCGACCGACTTCAAGATCGCGTCGGTGTCGAGCGGCGACACCGTCCTCAGGTCGACGATCTCGACCTGGATCCCCTCCGAGGCGAGCCGCTCCGCAATGGCGAGCGAGTCGCGCAGCGGCCGGCCGTATCCGATGACCGACACATCGCCGCCGCTGCGCACCACGTTGGCCCGGCCGAGCGGCACGCGATGGCCCGGCGGCGGCGCGGGCCCGGTCAGGGCGCGCGTCAGCGAATCCTCGATGAAGAGGCACGGGTCGTCATCGAAGATACACGAGGTGAGCAGGCCCTTCGCATCCGCCGGTGTCGAGGGCACCACGACCTTGATCCCGGCGGTGTGCGCGAACCACGCCTCGAGCATGTCCGAATGCTGTCCCGCGGTGCCGGCGCCTGCGCCCGTGCGCGTGCGAATGGTGATCGGCACGCCGGTCTGCCCGCCGGACATGAAGCGCAACTTGGCCGCGTGGTTCACGATCTGATCCATGGCGACGGTGACGAAATTCATCAGCATGATCTCCGCCACCGGTCGCATGCCCGCAATCGCCGCGCCCACGGCTGCCCCGATGATGGCCTGCTCGGAGATCGGTGTCGTCCGCACGCGATGGTCCCCGTACTTCGTGGAGAGGCCCTTGGTCACCTTGAACACGCCGCCGCCTTCCTTGTCGCCGATGTCCTCCCCGAGCAGGAGCACGTTCGGGTCGCTCGCGAGGGCCTCATCCAGGGCGAGGCGATAGGCGTCGGTGAAGCTGATGGTCTGCGCAGTAGCCGTCGTACTCATGCGGGCGCTCCCGGTGCGTAGATATCTCGGTCGATCTCGGCAGGATCGGGCGGGCTGCTCTCGTTGGCAAACTTCACCGCCTCATCGATCTCGGCCTGGATCTCGCGCGCGATCGCCTCGAGCTCGGCCTCGCTCGCTGCCTTCGCTTGCAGCACTCGAGCCCGGCACACGGGCATCGGGTCACGCGCGAGCGCGGCGCCGTACTCCTCCTTTGGAATATAGGCGCCGGGATCTCCGAAGTAATGGCCCATGAAGCGAAAGGTGATCGCCTCGAGGAGCGTGGGTCCCTCGCCGGCGCGCGCGCGCTCGACCGCCTCGCGAGGCCAGCCACATAGCCTGCACGTCGTTCCCGTCCACCGTGACACCGCGCATGCTGTAAGCGGCCGCGCGGTCCGCGATGCGCTCGATGGTCGTCCCGTCCTCGTAGCGCGTGCACTCGGCGAAGCGATTGTTCTGACACAGGAACACCACCGGGAGCTTCCACAACGAGGCGAGATTGAGGGCCTCGTGAAAGGCCCCGATGTTCGAAGCGCCGTCTCCGAAATTGCACAAAGTTACCCGCCCGTCGCCCTTGAGCTGAGAGGCGAGCGCGAGGCCGTTGGCGATCGGCAGGCCGCTGCCCACCACGCCGGTGGTCACCATGATCCCGGCCTTGGGGTAAGTGATGTGCATTGCACCGCCCTTGCCCTTGCACGCGCCGGTCGCCTTGCCCGCATACTCCGCGACCAGGAGCTTGAGCGGCATCCCCTTGGCCAGCTGGTCATGGACGCCCCGGTAGGTCGTCACCAGATAATCGGTCGGCTTCAAGTTGACGCCCATCGCCGCCGCCAGGATCTCCTGGCCCCGCGGGGAGTAATAGACCGCGGCCATCCGGCCGGTCGAGATCAGGGAGCGCATGCGCTCGTCGAACAGCTGAATCAGCAGTGCCTTGCGGTAGATCTCGAGCAGCGTCTTTGCGCTGAGAGCTTCCTTCGAACTCATTGAGATGACTCCTGTTGATTCCGCCCGGCTCGCGGCGCGATTTTGCGCAAGGGGCGTCTCCGGCCCCGGCCTCGAGGGAGGTGCGGGCAGCGCCGCCGATGCGCAGGCCCGCTCCGGCACCGACTGTGGGTTATGCGCAACTGCGCAACGATGGTGTTCATTATCTGCGCGCTCGCCGGTGGTGTAAACCTGCGCTTCGCTCGACGCCGTGCCTCGCCGAGCGCGTGCTGCAATTGCTCAGCTAGCTTAGTATCATAGCAGCTCGCGGCCGCGCGAGGGGCCCCGGGCGCGCGAATCCGATATCATTTCGCCGAGGGCCGGGGACGGGGTGGCTATGGCACAGGTGATGAAAGGGGTGCGAGTCCTGGAGGTGGCGCAATTCACCTTCGTTCCCGCCGCCGGCGCGATCCTGGCTGACTGGGGCGCCGATGTCATCAAGATCGAGCATCCGGTGCGGGGCGACACGCAGCGTGGGTTCATCAATCTGGGCGGCATGAAGCTCGATCCCCTGCGCAATACGCTGATGGAGCACCCGAACCGCGGCAAGCGCAGCGTCGGCATCGATGTCTCGACCGCGGCCGGCGTCGAATTGCTCTACGAGATCGCCAGGACCTGCGACGTCTTTCTCACCAACTACCTGCCTTCGCAGCGCCAGAAGCTCAAGTTCGATCTCGAGCACATTCGCGCAGCCAACCCCAAGATCATCTATGCGCGCGGCAGCGCCTACGGCGACAAGGGCCCGGAACGAGATGTCGGCGGGTTCGACGGCACGGCGTTCTGGTCGCGCAGCGGCATCGGCTACTCGATGACGCCGAAGGAGCTCGAAGGCCCGCTCACCCAGGGGATCGCTGCCTTCGGAGACTCGATCGGCGGCATGAACATCGCCGGTGGTATCGCCGCGGCGCTATTTCATCGTGAGCGCACCGGGGAAGCGGTCGAGCTCGACGTCTCGCTCCTCTCCACGGCATGGTGGGCGGCGGGGACCGCGATCGATCAGTTCATCGAGAGCGGCACGGTGATCCGAAACCCCATGCCCACCTCGGGCGGGACCCCGACCAACCCGTTCTCGGGGAACTACCGCACCTCCGACGGGGGCACGATCAACCTCTGCATCCTCACACCGGGCCCGCACATCCGCGACACGTTCGAGCATCTCGGGATTCCGCAGGCTGCCGAGGACGCGCGCTTCCGCGACGCGCGCTCGCTGATCGAGAACTCCAAGGCGGCGAGCGAGCTCATGGCTCGAGCCTTCGCCCAGCGGCCCTTCGCCTATTGGCGAGAGCATCTCAAGACCCTCAAGGGCCAGTGGGCGCCTGTGCAGAGCTTGCTCGATCTGGCGAGCGATGAGCAGGCGCTCGCCAACGACATGCTCTTCGAGGTGGAAGCGGCCGACGGCGGGCGGCCGCTCAAGCTCGTCCGCGGCCCGGTGCAGTTCAACCATGCCCCGGTGACCGCCACGCGCGCGCCGCAGGCTTCCGAGCACACCGAGTCGTTTCTGATGGAGCTCGGCCTGGATTGGGAGCGCATCGAGCAATTGAAAGCCGCCGGGGCGATCGCCTGAGGCGCTCGAGAGGAGCCCATCGCGCGAGGCATCCATGAAACCGGGAACAAAGCTCAAGAGCGCGGTGTGCGACACCGAGGTCATGGTCATTCGCGGCGGCGATGCCCTCGTCGAATGCGGTGGTGCGCCCATGCTCGATCAGTCCCCGACTGAGCGCCGGCCGATCGACCCGGCACTCGCGCAGGGCACGCGAATCGGCAAGCGCTATGTCGATGCCGCGGGCACCGTCGAGCTGCTGTGCGTCAAGCCGGGGCAGGGGTCGCTGTCGATCGCGGGCGTTCTCCTTCAGATCAAGGAGGCGAAGCCCCTGCCCTCCTCCGACTGAGGACGCCGATGAACATTTCGCTCGTGCTGGAGATGGCGGCCGATGCCGACCCGGAGCGCATCGGTCTCGTCTGTGAAGGACGGCGCTGGTCGTACCGCGCACTCTTGCAGGGGGCGCGGGGTGCGGCCTCGAACATTTCCAGGGGCGGCGAGTCGCATGTGGCGCTGCTCGATGAGGGGAGCGAAGCCGCCGCGATCGCGCTCTTCGGCGCCGCGCTCGCCGGCGTTCCTTACGTACCCCTCAACTACCGCCTCGCCGATCCCGACCTCGCCGCCCTGCTCGCTCGCATCGCGCCGGCATACATCGTCGGGAACGTCGAGCGGATCGAGCACCTCCGCGCCGGCGCGGGTCACCGGGTGCTGAGCCGCGCCGCCTTCATCGCCGATGCGATGCAGGCCGAGCCCCTGTCGAGTGCGGACGAGACACCGGGAGGGGTCGCCGTCGAGCTCTTCACGAGCGGCACCACGGCAGCGCCCAAGGCGGCGCTCCTGCGTCATGCGAATCTTCTCTCCTACATCCTGAGCACGATCGAGTTCGGATCCGCTTCCGTCGAGGAGGCGGCGCTGGTGAGCGTGCCGCCCTATCACATCGCCGGCATCGCAGCGCTCTTGAGCTCGATGTATGCGATGCGCCGGATCCTCTTGCTGCCGGCCTTCGATCCCGGCGATTGGCTGAGGCTCGCCGCATCGGAGCATGCCACGCATGCGTTTCTGGTGCCGACGATGCTCGGGCGCCTCATTGCGCGCCTCGATGCCGGCGTTCCGGCCGATCTCGCATCGCTCCGTGCAATCGCCTATGGCGGCGGCCGCATGCCCACGGAGCTCATCGAGCGCGCGCTCACGCTGTTCCCGAACGTCGACTTCACCAATGCCTATGGGCTCACCGAAACCAGCTCCACGATCGCGCTCCTCGGCCCGGAGGATCATCGCGCCGCGCGCGCCTCGAGCGATCCCTCGGTTCGTTCCCGACTCGGCTCGGTCGGTCGCCCGCTCCCCTCCGTGGAAGTCGAAATCCGCGACGAGGACGGACGGCCGCTCCCCGCGGGAGAGCGCGGCGAGATCTACGTCCGGGGGGAACAGGTATCCGGCGAGTATCGCGGGCGCAGTGCCCTCGACGCGCAGGGCTGGTTTCCCACCCGCGACGCCGGCTGGATGGACCGCGACGGCTACCTCTTCCTCGCGGGCCGCGCCGACGATGTCATCGTGCGCGGCGGTGAGAACATCTCGCCCGGAGAGGTCGAGGACGTGCTGCTCACGCATCCGGCCGTTGCGGATGCAGCGGCCGTCGCGGTTCCCTCCACGGAATGGGGGGAGGCGGTCGGCATTGCCATCGTGCTCAAGTCCGGCCATGCGCAACCGAGTGAAGAGGAGCTGCGCGTCCTGATCAGAGAGCGCCTGCGCTCCTCACGGGTCCCCGAAAGAATCGCGGTCCTGAGCGCCTTGCCGTATAACGAGATGGGAAAGCTCCTGAGGCGCGAGGTACGCAAGTTCTTCGAAGGCTAGCGCGCTCATCGAGCGACTGACCCGCCGCCAGCGCCTTCAGTAGTAGGTCTTGCCGCTCGCGGCCGCCGCCCGCATCGCCTCGGTCGGGGCATACAGCGGGCCCTCCGAGGCGTACACGGCACAGCGTGCGACCACCTGTCGCATGCCGAGCCAGTCCGCGTACTTGAGCGGACCGCCCGCATGGCGCGGAAAGCCCAGGCCCAAGATCAGGGCCATGTCGACCTCCGCCGCAGACTCGACGATGCCCTCCTCCAGACATCGGGCCGCCTCGATCATCATCGGCAGCATCAGCCGCTCGGTGAGCTCCTCATCGGTGAAGGATCGGGAGGGGTGCGATCGAACCGCGGCGAGCAACTGCGAGGTCTCTGGGTCGATGCTCTTGCGAGGCCGGCCCTTCGGGTCAGTCTCGTAGCGATAGAACCCCGACCCGCTCTTCTGCCCGAGGCGGCGGTTGCGCACCATCGCCTCGACGGCGTGCGAAAAGTTGATCTTCATCCGCGCCGCAAAGCCCGCGCTGATGACCTCGAGAACGTGCGACAGCGTGTCGAGCCCGACGACATCGGCGAGATACGCCGGCCCCATCGGCCAGCCGAAGCCCTCCATGACCCGATCGACCGCAACGTAATCCGCGCCGCCATCGAGCGCGCGCAGGAATCCGAGGAGGTACGGCGTCAGAATCCGATTCACCAGAAATCCCGGACATTCCTTCACGACGATCGCGGTCTTGCCGAGCGCATTGGCATAGCCCACGACGGTGGCGGCGGCCGCAGCATCGGTCTTCGTCCCGCGGATCACTTCGACCAGCGGCATGAGCGGCACGGGGTTGAAGAAATGCATGCCGACGAGCTTCTCGGGGCGCTTGAGATCCCGTGCCATCTCGGAGATCGAGAGCGAGGAGGTATTGGATGCGATGATCGCCTCGCTGCTCACGAGCGGCTCGATCTCGGCGAGCACCGCCTTCTTGACGGGCATTTTCTCGACGACCGCCTCGACCACGATGTCGACGGAGCCCAGCCCCTGATAGTCGAGCGTCGGTCGAATGTCCGCGAGGACGGCCTCGGCCCGGTCGGCTGGCAGGCGACCCGCCTCGACTTGCTTGGCCAGGAGCTTTCTCGCCTCCGCGATGCCGACCTCGAGCGCCGCTTGCTGGATGTCCTTCATCAGCACGGGAACGCCGCGCAGCGCCGACGTGTAGGCGATGCCGCCTCCCATGATGCCCGCGCCCAGCACCGCGGCGCGACGCACCTGGTGCGCGATGCGCGCATAGTCCCGGCTCTTCTTCTTGATCGCCTGGTCGTTGATGAACAACTGGATGAGCGAGGCTGCGGCCTGAGTTCGCGCGATCCGCGCGAAGGCGGCGTGCTCGAGCTTGAGCGCCGAATCGCGTGATGTGGCGGCCCCCTGGCGCATGAGCTCGACCGCTGCGAGCGCTGCGGGCTGATGGACGGAGGATTTCGCGAGCTTGTCCTTGGCCTGCCGAAAGGTCTCGGCGTCGAAGCGGAAGGGGCCGTGGCGGCGGGTGCGCCGCTCTCGCCAATCGCCGCTCTCGATGAGCGACTCGAGGAGGGCGAGCGCGCTCGTCGATAGCGCGCCGGGCGCCGTCACCTGATCGACGACGCCCGCGCTGAGCGCATTGCGGGCGCTCTGGGGTTTTCCGCTCGAGATCCACTCGATGGCGACAGGAGCGCCCGCCACGCGTGCAAGGCGCACCGTGCCGCCGAACCCGGGAAAGAGCCCGAGCGAGACTTCCGGCAATCCGATCTGCGTCGACTCCGACATGACCCGCGCATCGCAGGTGAGCGCCATCTCGAGCCCGCCGCCGAGCGCGAGCCCGTTGATCGCGGCGACGCTCGGGAGCTCGAGATCCTCGAACGCCGTGAACATCGCATTCTCTCGCGCAATGTGCGCCTCGATCTCGGCCTCGGACCGTGCGAAGAGCGAGGTGAACTCGAAGATATCGGCACCGACGATGAAGGCTTCCTTGGCGCTCGTCACCAGAACGCCGCGCGCAGCGCCCGACTGGCGGATCGCTGCGGCGGCCGCTCCGAGCTCATCGACCGTGCGCACGTCGAGCTTGTTGATCGCTTGACCTCGCGCATCGAAGCACAGCTCGACGATCCCGCGCTCGCGAGCCTCGACCCGAATGTATTGACCGTCGAAAACCATCATCGGGACCTCGCTGCGCTCATCGCCCCGCTCCGGCTCGGGCATTCGCCAGCGCCTCGCGAGCACCCGCGCGAATGTAGGCATAAATCTGTCGAACCTGATCCGGACCGAGGCTCGCGTACTGCGGCATTCCGCGCTCGAGGAGCGTCCCGTCGTGCACGACGGCCCAGACTCCCTGCTCGCTCAGCGCAATCTTCGATTCGCGCAAGTCCGGTCCCGGGGAACCGGGCGATCGCAGATTGAGGCCGTGACATACTGAGCACGCCCGATTGAAGAGGGCTTGTCCTGCCTGCACGTCCGAGGCGTGGATCTCGATCGCCGGATCATCGAGCGCGTTGACCGAGCGGTCGGGCGGGGCGGTCGGCGGGAGCTCGGCCTTGCCGCCCAAGGTGAAGGTGAGGAGGCGGCGCGGCTGCAGGCCGTATTTCCAGCCGCCCGGCATGAGCTCGCTCCAGATCGCCGTGGCGCCGCCGTAGCCCACGAGAAGCGCTACGTACTGCGTGCCGCGCACCGCATAGCTGATGGGCGCGCCGATGATTCCGAGCCCCGCGTTGAACCGCCACAAACGCTCGCCCGTGGTCCCATCGTAGGCGCTGAAGTAACCATCACCGGCCCCTTGAAAGACCAGATCGCCCGCCGTTGCCAGCGTGCCGCCGTTCCAGAGCGTGGGGAGCTTGACTCGCCAGCGTGCCCGCTGCGCGAGCGGATCCCACGCGAGCAGCGCGCCCTTGCCGTCATCCTCATCCGCGAGGTAGCCCGCCATGCTGAGATCCCCGATGGCAAAGAGCCCGCTCTGCGGCACACCCTTGTGAAGATGGACGCCGACTTGCATGTAAGGGATGTAGGCGAGCCCGGTCTTCGGACTGAAGGACATGCTGTGCCAGCTGTGTGCCCCCACCGCACTCGGCCACACCACGGCATCACCACTCTCGTAGCGAGCGCCCTTGAGCTCCACGGGACGGCCCGTCTCGAGATCGATCCGCTCGGCCCAGGTGACCTTGCCGAGCTTCCCCGCCGAGATGAGCCGGCCGTTCTCGCGGTCGAGCACATAGAAGAAGCCGTTCTTCGGCGCCTGCATCAGCACCTTGCGCCGTTCGCCGCGGACGGAGAGCTCAGCGAGCGCCATCTGCTGAGTCGAGTCGAAGTCCCACGCGTCGCGCGGGTTGACCTGGTAGTGCCAGAGATAGTGTCCGCTATCCGCATCCAGCGCCACGATCGAGGCGGTGTACAGGTTATCGCCCCCTCCGGGGCTGCGTTCGGCGGGATCGTACGGTCCGGCATTACCCGTCCCGAGATAGATCCGCTGGAGCTCGGGGTCGAACGTGATGCTGTCCCACACCCCCCCGCCGGTACCGGTCTTCCAGTACTCGCCGCTCCAGGTGGCTGCCGCGCGCTCCATCACGGCATCGCCCTGGTTGTCCGCGGGCGCCCCCGGGACCGTGTAAAAGCGCCAGAGCTGCCGGCCGCTCGCCGCATCGTAGGC
>DATHCO010000363.1:0-3228 GCA_035319505.1 Steroidobacteraceae bacterium
CTCGCTCCCGTGACGACCGCGACTTTACCCGACAGCGAACCCATGAAGCCCCCCTTGACCCTCGTTATCGCGGTAGACCTGAATCACCGCGCGCGAACTCCTCGATCTTGGTCCGGATGAACTCATCGGGCGAAGCGCCACGTCGCCTGACGATCTCCCATCCTTCCTCGTGCGTTGCGATGATGATGCGCTCCGCGCACATACCATCCGCGAGGATCCGCGCGACCTCCTCTTGACTCTTGACCCGCAAGTGCTTGCCCGGCCCGCGCATGGTCACATTCTCCGACCAAGGCCTCATTCCTTGAATCGAGGTCGTCATGGTGGGCCCAGGGCACAGGCAACTCACTCGAATTCCCTTGGGCAAGAGATACACCGCCAAGTTCTCCGACATCGATACGAGCGCCGCCTTGGAAGCCGCATACGGAATGCGGCTGGTGGCGTAGGGATAAAGGCCCGCGAAGGAGGCGGTGTTCACGATGTAGCCCTGCCCGCGCGCGAGCATCTTCGGCAGAACCAGCGCATTCGCGCGCACGGCCCCGAAGAGATTGACGCTGAACATCCTTTCCCATTCGGAGACTGGAAAATCCTCCGGATTTCCACTGTGGATGATGCCCGCGTTGTTCATGTGAACGTCGATGAAGCCCAGGAATCGCTCGGCTTGGGTCACGGCATCGTGCACGGAGCTCTCGCTCGTCACGTCGCACTGGATGCCGGTTGCTCGGCCACCGGCCTGCTCGACCAACTGCGCCGTTTCTTGAGCGCCGGCCAGCTCGATATCGGCAACCGCGACGCGAGATCCGCGACGGGCGAACTCGAGCGCGATCGCGCGCCCGATGTTGCGTCCGGCGCCGATGATCAAAGCGTTCTTGTTTGCAAAGCTGAACATGGCTCTTGCATCCTCCTTCGGCGTGAAGGCCTACAGTCCCATCGCCGCAAGCAGCTCGCAGGCACGTTCGACCGCGGCAGTGCGACCGGGAGTGAAGTAAACCGAGCCCCCGCCGAGGGAGGCGACGAGATCGAGTGATGCGTTCACCGTCCGGCGGGTTGCATCCCAGCTCTTCGGCGCATTCAGCGCAAAGCAGCCCGTGATCAAGGTCGAAGGCCGAATCCCGGCGGCCCGCAAGCGCGCGCGATCCCCGCATTGCCGCCGGTGACGACGACGACCTTGCCCGTCATGTCCCACGGTAAGCGTGACATAGCCCCGAAGCCTGGCTGGAAAGCAATTGAGGATACTCTATAATGACAGATTATGGAATGCAACCGAAATTATTGCCTTAGAGGGACCTCTTATCATCAGCCTGAGGCGCGGCCCCCATGGTGATCGACCTCGATCGCACCGCGAGCGCAACGACCCCGAAGACGAGCTCCGCCATCGATGCCGCGGCGGCGCAGCTGCGCTCCATGGCGCTCGCCCACGAGGAGGGCGTTCTCATCGGCAGCGAGGAGGCGCTCATCGCGACATTGGGTGTGTCGAGATCGACGCTGCGGCAGGTCGCGCGGCTGCTCGAGCGAGAGGGGCTCTTGCGGGTGAGGCGGGGCATCAACGGCGGCTACTTCGCTCAACGCCCCGATGTGCGCACCATCGAGACCACGGTGAGCTCTTACCTGCAGCTGGTTCGCACCAATCCGGAGGACGTTACCACGATTGCCTCGGTGCTCTGGGTGGAAGTGATTCGTCGAGCGGCGAGCGTCAACAACGAGAAATCAAAGGCGGTCGCTGAAGAGCAACTGCAGAGGGTGAGAGCGTTGCGCAACGAGGCCTCTTTTCACGACGTATTGCGTGTCGAGAACGCGAGCCGCACCGCGATCTTCGAGCTCGCCTCGAGTCCCTACATCGAGCTCATTTTTCAGATCAACATCGCCTTCTCGCGCGGCCAGTTTGCCTCCCCTGCCGAGCGAGACGATACGCCGGCGCACCGCGAGTTCGTGCGCAGCTGGAGGAATGCGAAGATCCTCGCTCGAGAGCGTCGCCGACGGCAATCCGGAGCTCGCGATGATCGCGGCGCGCTACGAGCGCAGGCTCTGGCACCGGCGAATCTGGAACCACGATACGCCGGCGTGATCACAACCCAATGAGTGATCACGCACCCGGCATCGTGGTGATCACGACTCCTGTACGCCCAAGCGCCGCGCGGCAAGCTCGCGCAGCGGCGCGGTTCTCACCTTGTTGGATCCGGTCAAAGTGAGATCCGACTCGGCGAGGAACAACACGCGTCGCGGGACTTTGTAGCTCGACAGCCGCTTGGAAACGAAAGCACGCACGGCCGCCTCATCGATACTCGCGCCTGCTTCCGGCACCACACACGCAACCACCATCTCGCCGAGCGTATCGTGCGGTATTCCCACGCTCGCGGCGATCTTGATGCCCGGACATTCGGCGAGGACCGCATCGATCTCGAGCGGCGAGACGTTCGCACCCCCGGTCTTGATGATGTCGCTGAGGCGGCCCTGCCAGTGCAGCCGACCCTCGGGGTCAGTGTATCCGCCGTCGCCCGTGCGAAAGAACCCTTCTGCATCGAACGATTGCTCCGGCGCGACGCGCAGGTACCCGAGCATGAGGGTCGGACCCTTCACGGCAATCTCGCCGACCTCGCCACGCGCCAATACTGCACCGGTCGCCGGATCGACGATACGAATCGTGTTGCCCGCGAGCGGTGCACCGTGATTTCCCTGGGCGATGGAGGGAGCCGTGCCGCTCGGATGCACGGTGCTCAACGTCAAGGTCTCGGTGCTGCCGTAGGCCGCCGTCGGCTCGGACCAGGACGTTTTGACCGTGGGATGGGTGCGGAGCGGGGAGCTTTCCCCGACGTAGCGCAGCGAGCCGAGGTCGACTTCCGGCCATGAGGGGTCATCGACCAGCCTCACCCACTGATGCGGCCAAGCGACGGGGTACGACACGCGCTCGACGTGCATCAGGCGCAGCGCCTCCCCGGGCACGAACGTTCGCTGCAGCACGAGGCACCCACCGGCGGCGAGTGTCACGCCCATCGCGGTCGCAAAGTTACCCGACCAGAAGAAACCGTTCGCTGCCCACGTACGTACATTGGGGTCTAGCGCGTAAACGCGGCGCAGGTGCCAGAATTGAATGGCGGCCGCACGGTGCGCATGCAACACCGCCTTGGGCTTCGCGGTCGAGCCCGAGGAGAAAAACACCAGCGCCCGATCGGTCGGCGCAATCTCGGTGCCGATCGCATCGAGGAGCTCGATCGAGGCCTTGCGATCACCGTC
>DATHCO010000364.1:0-20348 GCA_035319505.1 Steroidobacteraceae bacterium
ATCGCCGCCTCCCAGGCGATGCTGCGCCGCCTCGAGCGGCGCGCGCTCGCGTCCGCCGTATGAATCGGCGCACCGCCCGCAAGTGGAAAAACGGCGCGTTCCTCGCGCTGTCGCTCCTGGCGACGCTGGCCGGACTCGGCGCGCTGGCGGCGATTCTCTGGACTCTGATTTCGCACGGCATTTCCGGCCTGTCCTCGCAGTTGTTCACGCAGATGACGCCCCCGCCCGATACCCAGGGTGGGGGCCTGTTGAATGCGCTCTTTGGCAGTGCGGCGATGACGCTGCTCGGGATCCTGATCGGCTCGCCGATCGGCGTGCTCGCGGGAACCTATCTCGCCGAATACGGCCAGCGATCGCGCCTGAGCGCGCTCGTGCGCTTCATCAACGATGTCCTGCTGTCGGCGCCCTCGATCATCGTCGGCCTATTCATCTATGAAATCATCGTGGTGCGCATGGGGCATTTCTCGGCGATCGCAGGCGCCTTCTCGCTCGCGGTGATCGCCATTCCGATCACCCTGCGCACGACGGAGGATATGCTGAACCTGGTGCCGCCGGGGATGAAGGATTCCTCGGCCGCTCTGGGCGCTTATCCATGGCGAACCATCCTCTCCATTCTCTACCCCGCGGCGCGCAGCGGGATCGTCACGGGTCTGTTGCTGGCCGTCGCGCGCATCAGCGGGGAGACGGCGCCGCTCCTCTTCACCGCGCTCAACAACCAGTTCTGGAGCAGCGACCTGAACGCGCCGATGGCGAATCTCCCGGTGGTCATCTTCCAGTTCGCCCTGAGTCCCTACAATCACTGGCAAGAGCTGGCCTGGGCCGGTGCCCTGATCATCACGGTGAGCATCTTGATCCTCAGCATTTCGGCGCGGATATTGCTGGGAGTGCTGCACTCGAGAGGCGGAGGCGGGCCCGGACGATGATCCCTACCTCGAAACTGCCGAGGCACCTGAAGAAGCGCGGACCCAGGCCCGCACGGGCCCCCATCGATACGGGGCCGCCGAAAATCGAGATTCGCAAGCTTGATTTCTTTTATGGTAGCCAGCAGGCGCTTCGCAACATCAATCTCTCCTTGCCCGATCGCTCGATCACCGCCTTCATCGGACCCTCGGGCTGCGGCAAGTCGACTCTGCTGCGGGTGCTGAATCGCATGTACGCCCTCTACCCCCATCAGCGCGCGGTGGGGGAGGTCTTGATCGGCGGCCGCGACATTCTCGCGCCCACCGTCGATGTGGCGGACCTACGCTATCGGGTCGGTATGGTGTTTCAGAAGGCCACGCCGTTTCCGATGTCGGTCTTCGAGAACGTGGCGTTCGGGCTGAAGCTCGCCGGGGGCATGCGCGGCGCCGACCTCAAGATCCGCGTGGAATCGGCCTTGAAGGATGCGGCGCTCTGGGACGAGGTCAAGGACAAGCTGCATGCGGACGGGCGCAGCCTCTCGGGAGGGCAGCAGCAGCGGCTGTGCCTCGCTCGCACGATCGCGGTGCAACCGGAGGTGCTGCTGCTCGATGAGCCGACGGCGGCTCTCGATCCGATCTCGACGTTGAAGGTAGAGGAGACGCTGCAGGCATTGCGCGAGAAATACTGTATCGTCGTCGTCACGCACAACCTGCAGCAGGCGGCCCGCGTGTCGAACATCACCGGATTCATGTACCTGGGCGAGCTCGTGGAGATCGGCCCTTCCGCGGAGATCTTCACCGCCCCGAAAAATCGCCGAACCGACGACTATGTCACGGGTCGCTTCGGCTGAGGAATATGAGATCGCCGTGAGAGCTAGCGAGGAACCCGTGCGGCTGTCGCGCGTCGAGGCGGAGGTGCCTGCGGGCAGGTCCCCCGCTCCCGCCCGCGATTCGGTGTACGACCCGGTCATGACTGCGCGGCAGGTGAACGTCTACTACGGCGAGAAGCACGCCGTGCGCAACGTGAGCCTGGACATCGCTCGCAATCAGGTGCTGGCCCTGATCGGCCCGTCCGGTTGTGGGAAATCGACCTTCCTGCGTTGCCTCAACCGCATGAACGACACCATCGCGAGCGCGCGCGTCGAGGGCCAGATCACCCTCGACGGGCAGGACATCTACGACTCCAAGCAGGACGTCGCACAGCTGCGTGCCCGTGTCGGCATCGTATTCCAGAAGCCCACCCCGTTTCCGCACTCCGTCTACGCGAACGTCGCCTACGGTCCGCGCATCCACGGCCTCGCCAGGAGTCGCGCGGACTTGGACGAGCTCGTGACGACCAGCCTGCAGCGCGCCGGCCTGTGGGACGAGGTCAAGGATCGCCTGACCGAGCCCGGTACGGGTCTTTCCGGCGGCCAGCAGCAGCGGCTCTGTATCGCACGCACCATCGCCGTCAATCCCGAGGTGATCCTGATGGACGAGCCGACCTCGGCGCTCGATCCGATCGCGAGCGCGCGAATCGAGGACCTGATCGACGAGCTGCGCACGAACTACGCTATCGTGGTCGTGACTCACAACATGCAGCAGGCCGCGCGCGTCTCACAGCGCACCGCGTATTTTCATCTGGGGGATCTCGTGGAGATCGGGCCGACCGATCTCATCTTCACCAATCCGCAGCAGCGGCTCACCGAGGATTACGTCACCGGGCGGTTCGGCTGAACGCAGCGATGCAAAACGCAGGTCGCGCCGCCCGTGGGGCGGGTCGCCGCTGCGAACCGCGCCAGCCCCTCAGTCGGTATTGCGCAAGAGCTCGTTGATCGAGGTCTTGGCCCGGGTCTGCTCGTCCACCCGCTTCACGATCACCGCGCAGGCCAGGGAGTACTTGCCGTTCGGCGCTGGCAAGCTCCCCGGCACCACCACGGAGCCCGCGGGGACACGGCCGTAGAGGATCTCGTCGCGCTCGCGATCGTAGATGCGCGTGCTCTGCCCGATGAACACGCCCATCGAAATAACGGCCCCCGTCTCGACGATGACGCCCTCGACGATCTCGGATCGGGCACCGATGAAGCAGTTATCCTCGATGATGGTGGGGTTCGCCTGCAAAGGCTCGAGCACGCCGCCGATACCGACGCCGCCCGAGAGATGCACGTTCTTGCCGATCTGTGCGCAGGATCCCACCGTGGCCCAGGTATCGACCATGGTGCCCGAATCCACGTACGCGCCGATGTTGACGTAGCTCGGCATCAGCACCACGTTCGGCGCGACGAATGCTCCGCGGCGCACGGTTGCGGGCGGCACCACGCGCACACCCGCCGCGGCGAAGCGAGCCTCGCTCCAGCCCGAGTATTTCAATGCCACCTTGTCGTAGAAAGCGAGGTCGCCGGCGTGCGCCGGGCTGTTCGCCGAGATGCGAAACGACAAAAGCACCGCCTTCTTCAACCATTCGTTCACCTGCCAGCGACCGGCGCGCTTCTCGGCGACTCTCGCGGTTCCCGAGTCGAGCATGCCGAGCACAGTCTCGACTGCGCTTCGCACCTCGGCGCGGACTCGCTCCGGGGTAATCTCGGCCCGGGACTCGTAGGCGCCCTCGATCAGGGCGCGCAGTTCGCCTGTGCCGCTCACGCCCGGCCCGCCTCGCGCCGATCGAGAGCCCGCACAAGGGCCTCCTGCACGCGCTGACAGGCCTCCTCCGGCAGGACGCGCCCCGCGGCATCGGTCACGTAGAAGACATCCTCCGCCCGCTCCCCGACGGTCATGATCTTTGCGCCGTTCACCGCGACCCGCTCCGTTTTGAACACCTTGCCGACCTCGGAGAGAAGGCCCGGGCGGTCGGCGGCGATCAGCTCGAGTATGGTGCGGTTGTTGCGGCTGTCCAGGCTGAAGCTGACCTGAGTGGGGGTCGAGAACATGCGCACCTGGCGCGGCGCGCGCCGCGTGACGGTGAGCGGGGAATCCTCCGAGAGCTGGAGATTGCGCCAGAGTCCGCGTTCGATCTCGCCGATGCGGGCGGGGTCGGTGATCACTGCACCGTTGTCCTCGAGTACTACATAGGTCTCCAGGCTGAATCCGTTCGCGCTGGTGATCAGGCGAGCGTCGACGATGGTGAGGCCCATCTGGTCGAGCACGGCGGTGGTGCGCGCGAAACTCGGCACGCGCTGCGGGGTGTAAGTGAGCACCGCGGTCCCTGCGCGATCGGCGAGCTGGCGAATCGCGACCAGCGGCGTATCGTCATCGGGCGCGCGCTCGGCAAGCACCGTCGTCTGCCAGGCGATTTCCTCCGGCGAGTAGCGCAGAAAGTAGGCCTCGGTCCATTGCGACCAGACCCGCGCGATTTGCTCCTCGGGGATCGTGGGCATCTTGGCGCGCGCGCTCTCCTGCGTCTCGCGGATCAGTTCCTCCTGATCGACCGGGGTCTCGAGACCTCGGCGCAAAGCCCGCTTGGTGCGCTCGTAGAACTCCTCGAACAGACGCGCCTTCCACGCATTCCACAGCTTCGGGTTGGTGCCGCGCACGTCGGCGACGGTGAGCACGTACAGGTAATCGAGGTGCGCCTGGTCGCCGACCTGGCGCGCAAACTCGCGAATGATATCGGGATCGCTGATGTCCTTCTTCTGCGCCGTGATCGATAGAATCAAGTGATGACGCACCAGCCAGGCCACGAGCCGCGCCTCGTAGCGACCGAGGCCCTGCTCGAGGCAAAACGCCTCCGCGTCGACTGCGCCGAGCTCGGAATGATCACCGCCGCGCCCCTTGGCGAGATCGTGGAACAGCGCCGCGAGGTATGCGAGCTCCTGGCGCGGCACGGATTGCATGATCTGGCTGAGCGTCGGGAACTCGTGGTTGTATTTCGGTATCGCGAAGCGGCGCAGATTGCTCACCACGAACAGCGTATGGGCGTCCACCGTGTATGCGTGGAACAGGTCGTACTGCATGCGCCCGACCACCCGGCCGAAGGAGGGAATGTAGCGGCCGAGCACACCGTAGAGGTTCATGCGCCGCAGCTCGTGTGTGACCCCGACGGGCGCGCACAGGATCTCGATGAAGAGCCGATGATGGCGAGGGTTTTGACGGAATTCCTCGTCGATGAGCCATAGATGGTCGCGGATCAAGCGGATGGTCTCGGCGCGCACACCGCGCAGCTCCGGATGCTGTTGCAGCAGCACGAACAGCTCGAGCAGCGCCGACGGATAGCGTGCGAAGATCTCCGGGTGCGTGACCTCCAAGTAGTCGTTGCGGATCTGAAAGCGCGCGTTGATGGGTACCGGCGGGCGGCTTTCCGTGAGGATCGCCTCGCGAAACAGCTGCAGCAGCATTTCGTTGAGCAAGCTCACGTCCATGACCGTGCGGTAGTACTTTTGCATCAGCTGCTCGACTGCGAGCGTGAAGCTCGCGTCCTCGTAGCCGAACAATTTCGCCAGCTTGATCTGGTAGTCGAACAGCAAGCGGTCTTCCCGCCGACCGGTGAGCACATGCAGCCCGAACCGAACCTTCCAGAGGAAGGATTGGCCGGCCTTCAACTTGCGCAATTCCTCGCGCGTGAGAAATCCGTGCGCCACGAGCTCATCCAGGGTATCGGTTCCGAAGTGGCGCTTCGCCACCCAGCCGATGGTTTGAATGTCCCGAAGACCGCCCGGACTCGACTTCACGTTGGGCTCGAGGTTGTAGGCCGTGTCGAAGTAGCGGTGATGGCGCTCGGCCTGCTCCTTGACCTTGGCCTCGAAGAAATCCGCCGATGACCAGAGCCGATCGGGCGCGAGAGCGCGGCGCATGCCGGCAAACAGCGACTCGGGACCCGCCAGGAGGCGCGCCTCGAAGAGCGTCGTCGCGACGCTGATGTCGGCAAGACTCTCGCGCTGGCAGTCGTCGATCGAGCGCACGCTGTGGCCGACCTCGAGGCCGATGTCCCAGAGAAACGTGAGGAAGCTCTCGATATCCGGCTGCCAATCGGCCGAATCGCTCTTCGGCAGCAGCACCATGATGTCGATGTCCGAGCTTGGGTGAAGCTCGCCGCGTCCGTAGCCGCCCACGGCCACGAGGGCGAGATCGTCGGCGAAGCGCCCGGCATGCCGTACCCATGCCTCGCGCAGGGCGAGGTCGACGAGACGGGCCCGATCGCGTACCAGCTCCTCGACCGGCTCATCGGCGGCGAAGCGTTCGCGCAAGAGCTCGCTTCCCGTGTCGAGCACCTGGCGAAATGCGATGGGGGAGAACTGCCCGCTGGCGAGCGCCTCGGGCACGGCCGCCAAATAGGCCCAGTCTGCGGGTGGTTCGAGAAACTTGGCGCCGGCGCTCAAGAGGCCGCCGCCGCCGGCACCGCCGCCGCGGCGCCGAGCGTGAGCACCTCGTGGCCCTCGTCGGTAACGAGGATGGTGTGCTCCCACTGCGCGGAGAGCGACTGATCCTTGGTGACGACCGTCCAACCGTCGGGGAGCAGGCGCACCTCGCGCCGCCCGGCATTGATCATGGGCTCGATGGTGAACGTCATGCCCGCCATCAGCTCCATGCCGGAGCCGGGCTTACCGTAATGCAGCACTTGCGGGTCCTCATGATACACGCGGCCGATTCCGTGCCCGCAGTATTCCCGCACGACCGAGAAGCCATTGTCCTCGGTAAAGCTCTGGATGGCGTGGCCGATGTCGCCGAGCCGCGCGCCCGGCCTGACGACTCGGATAGCCCGCCACATGGCCTCATGGCAGATGGAGGAGAGGCGGCGGGCGAGCACCGAGGGGGTACCGACTAAATACATGCGGCTGGTATCGCCGTGGAAACCGTCGCGAATCACCGTCACATCGATATTGATGATGTCGCCGCTCTTCAACCGCTTCTCCCCGGGGATCCCGTGGCAGACGACATGGTTGACCGAAGTGCAGATGGTCTTCGGGAAGCCGCGGTAGTTCAAATTCGCCGGGACCGATTGGAGCTCTCCGACGATGTAATCGTGGCAGCGCCTGTCGAGCTCCTCGGTGGTGACTCCGGGTTGGACGAACGGCGCGATCATGTCGAGGACGCTCGCCGCAAGCCGGCCCGCCACGCGCATCTTGTCCTGCTCGGCGGGGGTCTTGACGGTGACGTGCATGGGGGGGCGGGTCGCGTCCATCATCGGTCTTCGGCTTTGTTTCCGTAAGGGTTCATGGTATAAAGCGCGGCTATTTTAACAACCCCGCACGCGTGTCGTCACGATCGGCCGGGTGCCCGGGCAGCGCTTGAATGGGTGAGGACTCGCCTCACGATTTCAAGGGCTCTCGGGTTGCCGATCGGGGCACGCGGAGGCTCAACCCGAACAGGAGTCATTATGCCCAGCGTGTCGATGCGACAGATGCTGGAGGCGGGTGTCCATTTCGGACACCAAACCCGCTTCTGGAACCCGAAGATGGCACCCTTCATCTTCGGGGAGCGCAACAAGATTCACATCATCAACCTCGAGAAGACTCAGCCGCTCTATGCGCAGGCGGCCGGGTTCATCAAGGGCGTGGCGGCGGGAGGCGGCAAGATCCTGTTCGTCGGGACCAAGCGCTCGGCGCGCGATGCCGTGCAAAAGGAGGCTATGCGCTGCAGCATGCCCTATGTCAACCAGCGCTGGCTCGGCGGCATGTTGACCAATTTCAAGACGATCCGCCAGTCGATCAAGCGCTTGAACGAGCTCGACGAGATGGCGCAAAACGGCTCGCTCGAGCGCCGTGGCAAGAAAGAGGCTCAGATGCTGCGCCGGGAGATGGAGAAGCTCCTGCGCAGCCTCGGCGGCATTCGAGAGATGTCCGCACTGCCCGACGCGCTGTTCGTGATCGATGTCGGCCACGAGGAGATCGCCGTTCACGAGGCGCGCAAGCTCGCGATCCCCGTGGTCGCCGTGGTGGATACCAATTGCTCGCCGGACGGCATCGATTACGTGATCCCTGGCAACGACGACGCCATGCGCGCCATCCAGTTGTATGCCGCCGGGGTCGCCGAAGCGGTGCTGGAGGGCAAGGCGTCGCTCCCGGTCGTTCCGGTGGGCGAGGACGAGTTCGTCGAGCTGGACGAGGAAGGCAACCCCAAGAAACGCGCTCCCGCGAGTCGTCGCGCGTCGCCCGCGGGTCGCGGCAAGAAGCCGCCTCAGCGGCGCAAGGTGCCCGTCACCGTCATTCCGGGGGCGGCAGCCGTTGCGGCTCAGCTCGACGAGGTGGAGTCGGAAGCGGAGGCCGAAGGCGACGAGGTCGATACGCCCGATACCCCGCCCGCCGAGCAGCGGGCGGCGAGCGCGCCGCGGCGCCGGCCCGTCGGACGGCGTGCTCCGGCGCGAGATGCTTGAGCTCGAGTCGGGGCGCGCGGCGAGCGCTGTTGCATCTCACACCGCGCGCCTTCATTTCATCTCTGATCAACGAGGGGACTGCCGCGAACGGCCGTTTTGAGACATGAACATTACCGCAGAGACAGTCAAGCAGCTGCGCGAGCGCACCGGCGCCGGCATGATGGAGTGCAAGAGGGCCCTGGTCGAGACGCGCGGGGATCTCGATGCCGCCGCCGAGCTCATGCGCAAGAGCGGTCTCGCCAAGGCCGACAAGAAGGCCGCTCGAATCGCCGCCGAAGGCACCGTTGCGCTCGAGCGCGACCGGTTGAGCGCGGCATTGGTCGAAGTGAACTGCGAGACCGATTTCGTGGCACGAAGCGAGGAGTTCCGGGCCTTCGCGCGCGACCTGGCGAGGGCTGCGCTCGAGCGCTCGCCGCCGAGCGTGGAGGCGCTGCTCGAGATGGATTCGGCCGCCCTCGAGAATCGACGCCGTGCGCTCATTGCAAAGATCGGCGAGAACATCGCGGTGCGCCGCTGCGCGCGTCTCTCCGCCCGCACGGCACTCGGCGCCTACATCCATAATAACTCGCGCATCGGCAGCCTCGTCGCCCTCGAGGGGGGGAGCGAAGCGCTCGCGCTCGATCTGGCGATGCACGTTGCCGCGATCAACCCGGCCTATCTGGATGCGGCCGCAGTCCCGGGGCCGGTGCTCGAGAAGGAGCGCGAGATCCTCACCGAGCAGACCAAGGGCGAGAAGAAGCCGCCGGAGATCATCGCCAAGATGGTCGAAGGGCGATTGCGCAAGTTCTTGGCCGAGATCACGCTGCTGGGACAGCCCTTCGTCAAGGATCCGGAGATCACCGTCGAGAAGCTGCTCAAGAAGTCCGGCGCCAAGGTCGTCGAGTTCGTGCGCTACGAGGTGGGCGCCGGCATCGAGAAAAAGCGCGACGACTTCGTGGGCGAGGTGATGGCGCAGGTCGCGGGCCCGAGCAAGGGCAGGGACGGCCCCAAGCAGCACTAGGAGCCTGGATGAGGTCCCAACGCCCGAGCGCATTCGAATCGACTGACCCCGCGACCGCGGGGTCTTTTATAGGTACGAGGCCATGATGGATCAGGCGCCCACCGCACGCTACCGCAGGATCTTGGTCAAATTATCGGGCGAGGCCCTGATGGGCAACGAGGACTACGGCATCGATCCGCAGATGCTCAAGCGCATCGCCGGGGAAATCCGCGAGCTGACCCAGATGGGGGTACAGGTGGCACTCGTCTTAGGCGGCGGCAACATCTTCCGAGGCGCGGGCCTTGCGCGAGCGGGCATGGATCGGGTGACGGGCGACCACATGGGGATGCTCGCCACGGTGATCAATGCGCTCGCGCTGCAGGATGCGCTCGAGAGCCTCGGCACCTATGCGCGGGTGATGTCGGCGCTGCGCATCAACGAGGTATGCGAGGACTACATTCGCCGCCGCGCAGTGAGGCACCTGGAGAAAGGCCGCGTGGTCATTTTCGCCGCCGGTACGGGCAATCCCTTCTTCACCACCGATACCGCAGCGAGCCTGCGCGCCATCGAGATCAACGCGGACATCTTGCTCAAGGCCACCAAGGTCAACGGCATCTACGACTCCGACCCTCTGGTGAATCCCAAGGCGAGGCGCTACACGCATTTGACGTTCGACAAGGTGCTGAGTGATCGTCTCGACGTGATGGATGCCACGGCGATCGTGATGTGCCGCGAGAATAACTTGCCGTTGCAAGTCTTCAACCTGTTCCACGCCGGCGATCTGGTGCGTATCGTTCAGGGCGAAGACGTCGGCACGGTGGTCTCCGCCGGACCTTAAGAGGGGAAAGTCATGTTCGAGGACATCAGGAAGGACGCAACCCAACGCATGCAGAAATGTGTGTCGACCTTCAAGGATCAGCTGAAGAAGCTGCGCACCGGACGGGCCCACACGAGCTTGATCGAGCACATCAAGGTCGACTATTACGGCTCGGAGATGCCCTTGAATCAGGTGGCGAGCATCGCCGCGGAGGATGCGCGCACGCTCACCGTGACTCCCTGGGAGAAGGCGATGGTACCCGTCATCGAGAAGGCGATACTCAAGTCGGACCTCGGGCTCACCCCCAACACGGCCGGACAGCTGATCCGTATCTCGATGCCGGCCCTCACCGAGGAGCGGCGCCGCGACATCACCAAAGTGGTCCGCTCCGAGGCGGAGAGCGCGCGCGTCTCGGTGCGTAACGTGCGCCGCGAGGTGATCGCCAAGCTGAAGGAGATGCTCAAGGAGAAGCAGATGGCGCAGGACGAAGACCGCCGCGCTCAGGACGAGATCCAGAAGCTCACCGACAAGCACATCGCCGAGATCGACCGGGCCATGGCGGATAAGGAGAAGGAATTGATGCAGGTCTGAGAGCCGCTCGAAGACCCGCACAGCCCTTGAGCAGCGCATGACCGACAAGCCGCCGCACGTCGCGATCATCATGGACGGCAACGGCCGGTGGGCTCGTTCCCGAGGCTTGCCTCGTCCCGCCGGCCACCGGGCGAGCGTGAAGGTCGTGCGCCGGGTGGTCGAGGAGTGTGCGAACCGCGGCATCCGCTATCTCACCCTGTTCGCGTTCTCGAGCGAGAACTGGCAAAGGCCGCCCGATGAGGTCGGCATGCTCATGAGACTGTTCCTCGATTCGTTGGTGGGCGAAGTGGCGAACCTGCACCGTAATCAGGTGCGCTTGCGCTTCATCGGGGATCGCCATTGCCTGAGCGCCGAGCTCGCGCAGAGCATGGCGCAGTCGCAGTCGCTCACCGAGACGAACCGCGGGCTCGAGCTTTGCGTGGCGGTCGCCTACGGCGGACGTTGGGACATCACCCAAGCGTGCCGCTCGCTCGCGGCCGATGTCGCCGCCGGGAAGATCCGGCCCGCGGAAATCGGCGAGGCCGAGGTCGGCGCGCGGCTCTCACTTGCCGGCATCCCCGATCCCGACCTGCTGATTCGCACCGGCGGCGAGCAGCGAATCAGCAACTTCCTATTGTGGAACTTGGCCTACGCGGAGCTCTATTTCACCGAGGTGCTGTGGCCCGAGTTCACGGCGGCGCACCTCGACGCGGCGCTCAAGTTCTATGGGGAGCGCGAGCGCCGCTTCGGTAAAACTTCGGCGCAAATCGCATCGAAGGCCGATGCTTAGGCTGCGCATCCTCACGGCGTCGATCTTGGGGTGCGTGCTGCTCCTCGGGCTGTTTGCGCTCGAGCCCCGATGGACCGTGCTCGCATTCGGCGTCGTCCTCACCTTGGGCGCCTGGGAATGGGCGCGATTCGGCGGGCTCAATCGAGCGCCGGCCCGCTTCGCCTACACCTGCGCCATCGCGCTGCTGCTGCGCCTGTTCTGGCAGTGGACCGGCGATCCGCTGCACCTGCTGGTGGTGCTCGGGATCGCTTGCGGATGGTGGGCAATCGCCTTCCTGTGGCTGCTGCTCGCCCCCGAGCGCAACCAGCGCTGGCTCACTCTCGCGTGCGGAGTGCCCGTGCTGGTCCCGACTTTCGTCTCGCTCGCGCGCCTGACCATCGCAAATCACGGATTTGCCCCAGGCCCCGCGATCGTTCTGTGGCTGGTGCTGCTCGTCATCTCGGCCGACATCGGCGCTTACTTCGCCGGGCGCCGCTTCGGGCGGCGCAAATTGGCTCCGCGCGTGAGCCCCGGCAAGACCTGGGAAGGGGTGGTCGGGGGGCTCTGCGCCGTGGCGCTCACGGCCTTGAGCGGAGCGCTGTACTTCGGTTTGCCGGCGCTCGCCTGTGTAGCCTTCGGCTGTGTGGTCGGGATTTTCTCCGTCGTCGGCGATCTGACGGAGAGCATGTTCAAGCGCTCGGCGGGGCTCAAGGACTCCGGCGCACTATTGCCGGGACATGGCGGTCTCTTGGACCGCATCGATAGCGTGACCGCCGCCGCCCCAATCTATGCGCTCGGATTATTCGGCTCAGGAGTGGTCGCATGACCGAGCGCCAGGGGATTGCGATCTTGGGCTCGACCGGGAGCATCGGCAGGAACACCCTCGCGGTGATCGCGCTGCATCCGCAGCGGTTTCGCGTCTCCGTGCTCGCCGCCTACGGGAGCTGGAGCACGGTGGTCGAGCAGGCCCTGGAATTTCGACCGGACATGGTCGTGCTGGCGGACCAGGCCGCGGCGGCACAGGCGCGCGTGGCCCTGGCGGAGGCGGGCTCGAAGATTCCGGTGCAGAGCGGGGCCGAGGCGCTCGCCGCGGCCGTCACGGACGATCGCGTGCAGGTGGTCATGGCGGCCATCGTCGGCGCCGCCGGTTTGCTGCCGACGCTCGCGGCGGCGCGTGCCGGCAAGCGCGTGCTGCTCGCCAACAAGGAGGCCCTGGTGATGGCGGGACGGCTCCTCATGGAGGAAGTGCAGCGCGCCCGCACCGAGCTCATTCCGATCGACAGCGAGCACAATGCGATCTTTCAATGTATGCCGGCCGGCTATCTCCCCGGCGCCGCGGCACGCGGCGTCGTACGGGTGATCCTCACCGCCTCGGGCGGTCCCTTTCGGCTGGCCGATCGCGCCACACTCGCCAGGGCGACGCCCGATGAAGCCTGCAAGCACCCGAAGTGGAAGATGGGGCGCAAGATCTCGGTCGATTCCGCGACGCTCATGAACAAGGGGCTCGAGGTCATCGAGGCAACGCTCCTGTTCCATTTGCCCGAATCGCAAGTGGGCGTCGTGGTGCACCCGCAGAGCGTGGTGCATTCGCTGGTGGAATATGCCGACGGATCCCTCTTGGCACAGCTCGGAGCGCCCGACATGCGCACTCCGATCGCGCAAGCGCTGGCGTGGCCGGAGCGGGTGATTTCCGGTGTAGGCTCCCTCGATCTGGCCGAGGTCGGACGACTGGAATTCGAGCCGCCGGACCACGCTCGCTTCCCGAGCATCGGGCTCGCGCGCGCGGCGGCACGCGCCGGCGGGACCGCCCCGGCGGTGCTCAACGCGGCCAACGAGGTCGCAGTGCAGGCGTTTCTCGAGGAGCGCTTGAACTTTACCGCTATTCCCACGGTCATTGACAAAGTGCTGCAGCGCCTCGGTTCGTGCCCCGTCGACGCGTTGGACGACGTCATGGCAGCCGATGCCGCAGCTCGACGGATGGCGAGCGCCTTGATCGAGCGCCGTGATGGAGCCCTTGAATGAAGATGTTGATTTTCATCGCCGCCTTCCTGGTCGCGATCGGGATCTTGGTCGCCGTTCACGAGTTCGGGCATTACTTCGTTGCGAAGAAACTCGGCTTCAAGGTGCTGCGTTTCAGCATCGGTTTCGGCAAGCCCCTGCTCACGCGGGTGGGCCGCGATGCCGACCGCACCGAATACTGCCTGGCAGCGATCCCCCTCGGCGGCTACGTGAAGTTGCTCGATGAGCGCGAGGGGGCGGTAGCGCCGCAGGAGCTGCATCGCTCCTTCACCCGCAGACCCGTAGCCCAGCGAATCGCGGTGCTCCTGGCGGGCCCCGCCATGAACCTCCTCTTCGCGGTCGCTCTGTATGCGATTCTCGCCATGGCCGGGACGGAAATCGTCAAGCCGGTGGTGGGGCAAGTGCGGCTTGATAGCGCCGCTGCGGCGGCGGGCTTGAAGAGCGGTGACGAGATCGAAAGCGTCGGGGACTATCGGACGCAAGATACCGAAGAGCTGCAGATCGATCTGTTGCGCCAGATCTCGGGGGATGGAGTCATCCCGCTCAAGGTCCGTCGCGAGGGGCGCGAGCTCAGCTTATCGCTGCACGTCACGGGGGACACCCGCGCGCTCACCGAGCCGGGGAAGCTCCTGCCGGGTCTCGGATTTGACTTCGCCACCTGGCACGCCGATTCCGTGGTGCAGGCAGCGCCGCCGGGCAGCGCGGGAGCACGCGCGGGGCTTCGCGCGGGCGATCGCCTGATTGCGGTGAATGGCCGCCCTCTTGCCAACAGCACCGAGTTCATCGCCGCCATCAGTGGCTCTCCCGGCCAGGTGCTGTCGATCGAGGTCGAGCGCGGCGGGCAGCGCCTGTCGCTCCCGACCGAGGTCGGAACCGTCCTAGAGCAAGGTCGCCCCGTCGGACGGCTCGGGATCACCCTCACCGAAGGCCCCAAGAGCTGGCCTCGGGGGCTCATCGAGAAGCACCGCTCGGACCCGCTGACCGCACTCGGCATCGGAGCGCAGAAGACCTGGGAGATGTCCACGCTGACGGTGCAAATGCTGTGGCGGATGGTGACTGGAGAGGTGTCGGCGAAGAACATCAGTGGTGTCGTGAGCATCGCCGAGTACGCCGGCATCAGCGCGTACCTGGGCGTGACGGCCTACATGGCATTTCTCGCGGTCATCAGTGTGAGCTTGGGGGTGCTCAATCTGATGCCGGTCCCGCTGCTCGACGGCGGGCAAGTGCTCTATCAGCTGGTGGAAGTCGTGAAGGGGGGCCCGCTGTCCGAGCGGGCGCAAAATTTCGGTCAACAAGTCGGGATTGCCTTGTTGATCGTGTTGATGAGTCTTGCGTTCTACAACGATATATCCAGACATTTGAACTAAACGGGAGAGCATGATTTACGTCAGGTTTGCACCGCAGGCGCGGCGTAGCGCCCCGGGCGCTGCTCATCGAGATCGCGTGCGGTCGTCGCGTGCGAGCTGACTTTCGATGGGTCTGGTTGATGGTGATCGCCATCCAGCCCCTGGGAAGTGCACTGCTCCGCGCCCAAGCCCCGCTCAGTGAGTTCATCGTCGGAGACATTCGCGTCGAAGGACTGCAGCGCATCTCCGAAGGCACGGTGTTCAACTACCTGCCCGTCAACATCGGCGATCATCTCGATCAGCAGCGCATCGGCGAGGCCATGCGTGCGCTCTACGCGACCGGCTTCTTTCGCGACGTGGAGCTGCGGCGCGACGGCAACACCCTCCTGGTCGTCGTGGTGGAGCGTCCCTCGATCGCCAAGTTCGAAGTCAAGGGCAACAAGGACATCAAGACCGAGGATTTGACCAAGAGCCTGCGCAACGTCGGGCTCGCCCAGGGCAAGACCTTCGATCGCTCGGTGCTCGACGAGGTCAAGCAATACCTGACCGATCAGTACTTCAGCCGCGGCAAGTACGCAGTACGCGTGGACACCAAGGTCACCGATCTACCCGGAAACAAGGTGGACGTCGTGGTCGATATCAAGGAAGGCAAGCGCGCGAAGATCGAGATGATCAACCTGGTGGGCAACACCAAGTTCAAGGAGAAGGACGTCCTCGGGACCCTCGAGCTCAAGACGCCGAACTGGCTGTCCTGGTACAAGCAGGACGACCGCTATTCGCGCGAATCCTTGACCGGCGATCTGGAGAAGATCCGTTCCTACTACATGGACCGCGGCTATGCCAACTTTCAGATCGAATCGACGCAGGTGACGATCGCTCCCGAGAAGGACGACATGTACATCACCATCAACATCAACGAGGGGGAGGTCTTCAGGGTATCGGACATCAAGCTCGCGGGCACGATGGTGGTGCCGGAGGCACAGCTGCGCAAGCTCCTGCTCATTCACCCCGGCGACATCTACTCACGCAAACAGGTCACGAGCTCTCAGGAACTGATGAGCTACCGCCTGGGCGCGGACGGTTACGCGTTCTCGAAGATCGATCCGGTGCCCACCACCGACAACGACAAGAAGACCGTGGCGCTCACCTTTTTCATCGAGCCGGGCAATCGCGTGTATGTGCGGCACATCAATTTCAACAACACCACGGCGATCAACGACGAGACGCTGCGGCGCGAAATGCGCCAGCTCGAAGGGGGATGGCTCTCGAACTCGGCGATCGAGCGCTCGAAGGAGCGCATTCAGCGCCTGCCCTACGTCGAGAAGGTGGAGTTCGAGACCAAGCCAGTGGCCGGCAGTGCCGACCTGGTCGACGTCGACTACAACATCAAGGAGGGCTTGCCGGGCCAGTTCGGCGGCGGTATCGGCTACTCCGAAGCGCAGAAATTCTCGATCAACGGCAATTTCGTGCACAGCAATTTCATGGGCTCGGGCGAGCGCGTCGCGCTCGAGGTGAACGCGGGCAAGTTCAGCAAGACCTACACCTTCGCGCACACCGACCCGTACACCACCATCGATGGTATCGCGCGCACGACCTCGCTCACCTATCGCGACATCACCCAATTCGTCGCTTCTGCATCCAAGTTCTCGACCAAGCAGCTCACGGCCGCGGTCAACTGGTCCTATCCCATCACCGAATACCAGTACCTGTCGGCGGGCGCCTCCGCCAACAAGAACGAGCTGGTGGTCTCTCAGGGCTACAGCGCCGAGCAGGCCATCGACTGGGTGCAGCACAACGGCAAGACCTTCACCCGCTTCCTGGACGACACCAACGGCGACGGGATCATCAACTCGCTCGATACCCCGTATACCGTCTACGGCACGGATTTCTACTCCTACGAGCTCACCGCGGGATGGAACCTCGACACACGCAATCGAGCCATTTTTGCCGACCGGGGCTTGCACCTCGCCGTGTCGGGCCGCTACGCGCTGCCTTTCAGCGACGTGCGCTACTACGCGACGAACCTCCAGTTCCTGCAGTACATTCCGGTCTGGAAAAAATGGCTCCTGTCGTACAACGCGAGCGTCGACTACGCCTCGGCCCTCGGCAAGACTACCTTTCTACCCCCGTACTTGAATTACTTCGCCGGCGGGCCGGACAGCGTTCGCGGCTATCGCGAGAGCACCCTCGGGCCGAGGGACAATATCGGCATCGGCAACCCCTTCGGGGGCAACTTTCGGGTCGTGAACCGGCTCGAGCTCTTGTTCCCCGTGCCCGAGAAGTGGAAGAGCGCTGCCCGCGTGAGCTGGTTCTTCGACATGGGGAACGTCTTTTACACGGGAAACAAGGTGAAATTCCTCGGCGAGGACGACATTACGCCCGTCACGTACCACTTCAGTTATGATAACCTGAAGAGATCGACCGGGATCGCGGTGCAGTGGCTTGCCCCGCTGGGGCTATTCCGTTTCTCGTACGGTATCCCCTTGAACGCATACCCCGGTGACACGGTGAGATTCAACGACGAAACGGAGCGTTTTCAGTTCTCTATCGGTCAGGCGTTCTGATCAACACCAACAATCGAGGTCTTAAAGTCAACATGTCGACTTCCAATCGCAGCATTGCGCTCTGGGTCTTAAGCATAGGGGGCCTCCTGGCGGCCGCGGGCGCGAGTGCGGAAACCAAAATCGCCGTGGTCAACTTCCAGAAGCTCCTGGAGGATGCGCCTCAGACCAAGGCGACCATGCAGGCGCTCGATAACGAGTTCGGGCCGCGCCGGCGCGAGCTGATGACGATGCAGAACGATCTCAAGGCCAAGGAAGAGAAGCTGCAGAAGGAGGGAGCGGTGATGAGCGAGGCCGAGCGCTCAACCGCGGAGAAGAGCTTCCGCGACCAGCAGCGCGAATTCTCCCGCAAAGCCGGCGAATTCCAGGACGACGCCTCGAACCGCAAGAACGAGGAGCTCGGCAAGATCCAACGCTATCTCTTCCAGGAGATCCAGACTTACGCGAACTCGCAGGGCTTCGATCTGGTGCTGGGCGAGGGGGTGCTCTTCGCGAAGGGGCCGCTCGATATCACGGCGAACGTGCTCGCCGTGCTCAACACCAAGCCGACCGCCCTTCCGGCTCCGGCTCCCGCGGCGGCGGCCAAGCCGGCAACCCCCGCGAAGCCGACCGGCAACAACAAATAGCGCACCCTCTGACACCGGGATGTGTGCCGGGGGTCGCTCGCAAAACCAGGGCTCCAGAGTGCTCGAGGAGTTCAGCTTAGGCGAATTGGCGGTCCGCTTCGGCTTGGAGCTCAGGGGGCCGCCCGAGCTTCGGGTCAGGCACGTCGCGACGCTCGCGCACGCCGTCCCCGGAAGTTTGAGCTTTTTTGCCAACTCGCGCTATCGCAAGCAGCTCGCCACGACCCGGGCGAGCGCCGTCGTGATCGCCCCCGCCGATGCGGATTCCTGCCCCGTCGCCGCGCTGATCGCGCCAACTCCCTACTTGTCCTACGCGCGCATCGCGGCGCTGTTGCATCCGCAGACCAAGGCGGCACCGGGGATTCATCCGACGGCCGTGGTCGCGCCGAGCGCACGCATCCCGGTCTCGGCGGCGATCGGTCCCCTCGTCGTGATCGAAGAGGATGTCGAGCTCGGCGAGCGCGTCGAGCTCGGGCCGGGGTGCATCGTGCAACGCGGCGCTCGCGTCGGCGCGGACACGAAGCTGGTGGCGCGCGTGAACTTGTACCCAAAGGTCAGCGTCGGAGAGCGCTGCCTCCTGCACGCGGGCGCAGTGATCGGCGCCGACGGCTTCGGATTCGCACCCGACCACGGTACGTGGGTGAAAGTGCCCCAGGTGGGGAGCGTGCGGATCGGCGATGATGTGGAAATCGGCGCCAACACCACGATCGATCGGGGAGCGATCGACGATACGGTGGTCGAGGACGGCGCGAAGCTCGACAATCAGATTCAAGTCGGCCACAACGTGACCATCGGCGCCCACTCCGCGATCGCCGGCTGTACGGGCATTTCGGGCTCGACCACGATCGGCAAGCGCTGCATGGTCGGCGGCATGGTGGGCTTCGCGGGGCATTTGACGATCGCCGACGATGTGGTGATCACCGGCTGCAGCCTGGTGAGCGCCTCGATCCGGGAGGCAGGCAGCTACTCGAGCGGCATGCCGACCGTTCCCACCCGCGCCTGGCGGCGCATGGTCGCCCACTTGCGGCGATTCGGTGAGCGCCACGGCGCGGCGAGCGAGAAGGAGCAATGATGGCGCGGTCCTGCAAGATGGATATCGAGGCGATCCTGCATCTGTTGCCGCACCGCTATCCGATGCTCCTGGTGGATCGGGTGCTCGAGTGCGAGGCGGGGCGATTCGTTCACGCCGTCAAGAACGTGACCTTCAACGAGCCGTTCTTCACCGGACATTTTCCTCACCGGCCGGTGATGCCGGGGGTCATGATCATCGAGGCCCTGGCTCAGGCCTGCGGCATCCTCGCGTTCAAGACCGCCGAGGTGGTTCCTGACTCCGACACGAGGTTTTACTTCGTTGCGATCGACGCGGCCCGCTTCCGCAAGCCCGTCGAGCCGGGCGATCAGCTCGTGCTCAAGGCGACCCTCAAGCGCGCGTTCAAGGGAATCTGGAAGTTCGATTGCCTCGCGGAAGTGGACGGTGCCGAGGTGGCCTCCGCCGAGATCATGGTGGTGCCCGAGACGCGGGCGCCAGGTGCCAAGGCGAAAGGAGAGGACGGATGATCGACGCGCGCGCGGTGGTCTCGCCGCAAGCCGAGATTGCCCCGGACGTCGAGATCGGCCCGTTCAGCATCATCGGTCCGGAAGTAGTGATCGGCCCCGGCACGTGGATCGGTCCGCATGTCGTGATCAACGGCCCGACGCGCATCGGCGCCGGCAACAGGATCTACCAGTTCGCCTCGCTCGGTGATGCTCCGCAGGACAAGAAGTACAAGGGCGAGCCGACGCGGCTCGACATCGGCGACCGCAACGTGTTCCGCGAATCGGTCACCGTGAATCGCGGCACGATCCAGGGCCAGGGGGCCACCCGAATCGGCAACGACAACCTGCTCATGTCCTATTCACACGTCGCGCATGATTGCAGTCTGGGCGATCAGATCGTGCTCGCGAATTGCGCGACGCTCGGCGGCCATGTGGAGCTAGGCGATTGGGTGATCATGGGTGGGCTCTCGGCGGTGCATCAATTCGCCAAGGTCGGCGAGCATGCCTTTCTGGCACACAACGCGATGGTGACGCGCGACGTGCCGCCCTACATCATGGCGGTCGGCAGGCCGGCCGTGCCGCACAGCGTGAATTCCGAGGGGCTGAAGCGACGCGGGTTCACGCAGGAGCAGATCCGCAACATCAAGCGCGCCTATCGCGTGCTGTATCGATCGGGCCTGAAGCTCGACGCGGCTCTCGAGGAGCTCGAGCGCGCTGCCGAATCCCAAGCCGAGATCCGTCCGTTCGTCGCGTTCATCAAGCGCAGCTCGCGCAGCCTCGTTCGATAGCGAGCTTAGGCCCTAAGACGCCGGAGCCTGTCTGAGCATTTCACGCGAGCCGCTGCGGGTGGGCCTGGTGGCGGGGGAGGCCTCGGGCGACACGCTGGGGGCGGGTCTCATCGAGGCGCTGCGGCAGCTCGAGCCGCAGGCGATGTTCTTCGGCGT
>DATHCO010000365.1:0-18010 GCA_035319505.1 Steroidobacteraceae bacterium
CTGCTCGATCCCTACGCTAAGGCGATCGGACGCGAGATGAGCTGGGCGGACGAGCTGTTCGGCTACGTGCTGGGCGATGCGGACGGCGATCTCTGCGTCGACGACCGCGACAGTGCTCCGTTCGCTCCCCTGGGGGCGGTCGTGGACCCGACGTTCGACTGGAGCGGCGAGCGACGGCCGAGTCATCAGCCGCACGAGACCATCATCTACGAGGCTCACGTGCGCGGCATGACCAAGTTGCACCCCGAGGTGCCCGAAAGGCTTCGCGGCACCTACGCGGGCCTGGCGACCGGACCCGTCATCGAGCACCTGCGCTCGCTCGGCGTCACGACCGTCGAGCTCATGCCGGTGCATTACTTCGTGGACGACCGCCATCTGCTCGAGAAGGGGCTGCGCAACTACTGGGGCTACAACACCCTTGGATTCTTCGCCCTCGAGCCGAGGTACGCGGCGAACCGTGAAAAGCCCGCCGACGTGCTCCGCGAGTTCAAGCAAATGGTCAAGGAGCTGCACAATGCCGGCTTCGAGGTCATTCTCGACGTCGTGTACAACCACACGGCCGAAGGCAACCATGCGGGCCCGACGCTGTCATTTCGGGGGATCGACAACCTCGCTTACTACCGCACGGTTCCGGGTGATCCGCGCCATTACATGGATTTCACCGGCTGCGGCAACACCTTGAACATGGTGCATCCGCATTCCGTGCAGCTCCTCATGGACAGCCTTCGCTACTGGGTCACGGAGATGCACGTCGACGGCTTTCGCTTCGACTTGGCCTCCGCGCTTGCCCGAGAGCACAGGGACGTCGATCAGCTCGGCGCCTTTTTCGACACGATTTATCAGGATCCGACGCTCGCCCCGATCAAGCTGATCGCCGAGCCCTGGGATCTGGGCGAGGGCGGCTATCAAGTCGGCAATTTCCCGTCGGGCTGGATGGAGTGGAACGGGAAGTACCGCGACACGGTTCGACGATTTTGGAAGGGTGATATGGGGCTTCACTCGGAGATCGCGACCCGCCTTGCCGGCAGCGCGGATCTGTACGAAAGCTCGCGCCGCCCCCCCTCCGCGAGCATCAATTTCGTGACCGCCCACGACGGCTTCACGCTCGAGGACCTCGTGAGCTATGAGCAGAAACACAACGAGGCCAACGGCGAAGAGAACCGCGACGGCGCGGACGATAACCACGCGTGGAACTGCGGGGTCGAGGGCCCGACTGAGGATCCCGCCATCGTCGAGCTGCGCGAACGGCAGAAGCGCAATCTATGGTGCGCGTTGATGTTGGCGCAAGGGTCGCCCATGATCTCGGGCGGCGACGAGCTCTCTCGCACGCAGCAGGGCAACAACAACGGCTACTGCCAGGACTCGGAGCAGTCCTGGTATCACTGGGACCTGGACGATCGCCGCAAGGCGTTCTTCGCCTTCGCACAGCGGGTCATCCAGTACCGCAAGCGACATCCGAACTTTCATCGCTATGCCTTCTACGATTCCGACCCCGATGCGCTGCATCCGGAGAAGAACATCGTGTGGTTCCGCGCCGACGGCAAACGCATGGCCGCGAAAGATTGGGAGAGCGGCGGGTGGATGCGCACCCTCGGCATGTTTCTGAACGGTGCCGTCCCCGAGATACGCGACAGCGAGGGGCACGGCACGGAGGATTCGGACTTTCTGTTGCTGCTCAATGCATACCACGAGCGAGTGGCGTTTCGCATCTCCTACGAGCTCTACCATTCGGGCTGGAAGGTCGCCTTCGATACGGCGCGGCCGGATCTACCGATCGAGCAGGAGTCGGTCGGGCGCAATCGACTGGTCGATCTTGCGCCTCGCTCTTTCGTGGTTCTCTGCCACGACCGACGAGCGGATCGGCACGTTCCTGCGCCTCGAAGCGGCGGGCTAGAGCCATGAGTGCCGCTCAGGCTGCCGGCACGCTTGCATCCGTCATGCGCGCCTCCGGCATCGGCGCATGCATCAGCGGCTGAGGCGGCGCCTCGGATCGCACATAGCTCGAGAGCGATCGTGCCAGCTCCGTTTGCTTTCGCCACCACACCGCGGTGAGGAGCTGCGCGTGATGGTGCAGGAACACTTCGATGAGGGCGGGAGGGATGGAGAGGAATTGGAGCCATTGCTCGGGGAAGACATCGTTCGGCCCGCAATGGAACCAGGGCTCCGCAGCGCTCTCTTCCTCCTCGAAGCGCGGATGCGGGAGATCGCGAAACACGCAGTCCGACAGGAGGCACAGCTCGTCGTAGTCGTAAAAGATCACGCGGCCGTGGCTGGTGACGCCGAAGTTCTTCAGCAGGAGGTCGCCCGGAAATACATTGCTCGCGGCGAGATCCTTGAGAGCGTTGCCGTAATCGATGATCGCCGCCTCGGCGGCGGCGGGCTCGGCCTCGCGCAGGAACAGATTGAGAGGACGGAGTCGGCGCTCCATGTAGCAGTGCTCGATGATCAGGTCCTCGCCGTCGATGCGGCAACTTTCGCTCGCCTCGTGTAACAGCTCCTCGAGGAGGTCCGGCATGAATCGCCCGCGCGGCAGGCGCAAGCGCTTGAATTCCTGGGCATCCACCAAGCGTCCCGCACGGTCGTGGCGGAACACGAACTGGTAGCGCTCGATGACATCCGCCTTGGTGTTGGTCTTCGGCGCTCCGAAGTGATCGCGGATCACTTTGAATACCAGGTCGTGCGAGGGTAGAGTGAAGACGATCATCACCAGGCCGCGCTCGCCGGGCGCGTGCACGAAGCTGTCGATCGAGGCGGCGAGATGGCGCTGCAGGGTGAAGTACCGCTCGGTCTTTCCCTGCTTGGCGCGCCCCAAGACGGTGTACAGCTCGTCGATGGGCTTGCGCGGCATGAAGGAGCGAAGCAGCGTGATCGCGGCGCTCACCACCGGCAGATCCACGTGAAAATACGAGCGTGCGTAGCCAAAGAGCGAGCCCACTTCGGCGCGCGACAGCATCACCGAGTCGACCTGCACACCCTCGGGCGAGTTCGAGAACGCCATCACCAAAGGCGTGATCGACCCGTCGCCGATCAGCCGCCCGACCACGAAGGCCTCGAGCCCCCGATAGAACACGGGCTCGATCAATTCGATGGACTCGGGCGCGCCGCTCTGGCGCCCCGTCGAGAAATACCTGCCGATCTCGGCGCTGATGCGGTGAACCGCCGCCTCCTGATCGCGCAGCGCCGCCCCGAACGGCAAGTCTGCGAGGATCTCGCGCACGGCGGTCGGAAGCGACCCGCCGATCCGGTACACGCGGATCGGCACCGCGCCCGAGGCCCGGCCGACGGTCGTGGAGCAAAATTCCACTTCCGGATTGACGCCGACGGTCCCGAACAGATCGCGCGTCACGGAGTTGAAGAACGTTCGATAGAAATCGCTGTCGGGCCGGCGCGCCACCAGGATTTCGTAGGCGCGCTTGATCTCCGTCCAGAGCGCGGTGTTGCCGAGCTGCGGTTTCAATTCCCCGGCGACCGCTTGTGCGCAGCGCGTGACGCGTTGCTCGTATAGCTCGATGCGCGCCACCGCATCGCGCTGCGCCGCCTGCCAATCCTCCGCGAGGAAGTTCAGCGCCGCGCGGCGGGTGATGCGGCCGAACTCCTCGTTGTACGAGCGGAAGTGCTCGGCGATCTCGGCCGCTTGATCCTTAGGCGACCACACGTTTCGGCTCTGCGGAGGGCGCCGCCGCATGAAACTGCTCAGTCTCGGTGCTGCCCGCCATCGCTCCCGTCGAATGCGCGCCGGCGCTGATCGCCGTTTGAACGGCATCGAAGTAGCCGGTGCCGACGAACGCCTGATGCTTGGTCGCGCGGTAGCCGTGCCGCTCCTGCCCGAACTCGCGCTGTTGCAGCTGCGAGTATCCGAGCATCCCCTCGTCTCGGTAGGCGGTTGCCAGCTCGAACATGGACAGGTTCAGGGCATGCCAACCGGCAAGCGTGATGAATTGGAAGCGATAACCCATCGCAGAGAGCTGCTCACGCCAACTCCTCATGGTGGCCTGATTGAGATTCGCCTGCCAATTGAAGGAGGGCGAGCAGTTGTAGGCGAGGAGCTTGCCGGGAAACTGCTTGAGGATGGCGGCGGCGAAGTGCCGTGCCTCGCCGAGATCGGGCTTGGAGGTCTCGCACCAGATGAGATCCGCGTACGGGGCATAGGCCAAGCCGCGGGCGATCGCCTGCTCGATGCCGCAGCGGACATGAAAGAAACCCTCGCTCGAGCGCTCGCCGGTCAGGAAGGGCCTGTCACGCGGGTCTGAGTCGGTCAGCAGCAAATTGGCGGCGTCCGCATCGGTGCGGGCGATGATGACCGTGGGCACATCGAGAATGTCGGCGGCGAGTCGCGCCGCAACGAGCTTGTTGATCGCCTCGGCCGTCGACACGAGCACCTTGCCGCCCAGGTGGCCGCATTTCTTGGCCGAAGACAGCTGATCCTCAAAGTGCACCGCCGCGGCACCCGCCTTGATGAGTGCCTTGGTGAGCTCGAAGGCATTCAAGTTTCCGCCAAAGCCGGCCTCGGCGTCGGCGATGATCGGCGCCATCCAGTCGATCGAGAATCGGCCCTCCAGATGATGAATCTGATCGCTGCGCAGCAACGCATTGTTGATCCGCTCGACCATGCGAGGCACCGAATCAACCGGATACAAGCTCTGGTCGGGATACATCTCGCCCGCCGTATTGGCGTCGCCCGCCACTTGCCAGCCGGAGCAATAGATCGCCTTGAGGCCCGCCTGTACCGCCTGGACGGCCTGGTTCCCGGTCATGCAGCCGAGAGCACCGACGACCGGCTCGGTTTCGAGCAGGCGCCAGAACTTCTCGGCGCCGAGGCGTGCGAGCGAGTGCTCGATTCGTACTGTACCGCGCAACCGGGCGACGTCGGCCGCGCTGTAGGGGCGCTCGATCCCGCGCGAGCGGGGAGTGGTGGGTGCTAGGTCTGTCATCCTCGTAGGTCTCCTTGCAGCGGGCAGAACTCAAGTCTAAAGTACCCGTCGAGCGCATTTACACACTGGAAATTTCACAATGTGAATTTCACTATGCATTGCCTATGTGACATATTCAGCCGGATCGAGCCATGACCGGGCTGATTCGCCAGGGCCACTTCCTCGGCGCAAAACTGCGCTCGCTGCGCAAGCGCAACGGGCTTACCCTGGACGAGCTCTCGGCGCGCTGCGTGCAGATCGATGCGCGGAGCGCACCATCGGTGTCGTATCTCAGCATGGTGGAAACCGGCAAGCGCATGCCCTCCACCGCCACGCTTGAGATGCTGGCCGGGATCTTCGGCAAGGACGTGCGCTGGTTTCTCGACGAGAACATGGATCTCGAGGCGGCGCCAGCGAAGCGAGTCCGCGGGGGGCTCGAGGCGATGCCGCTGGAGCCGGCCTTTTTGTTTTCGCACGAATTGCTCCAGAACGCCCTTCCCGAGCTTCTGTCGCAGACCGGCACGACGGGGCGCCAGTTTGCGCAGCTGCTGATCCGGGTGTGGCAGGAGACACGCCACAATCATTTTCCAGATATCGAGCGGGCTGCGGAGGAGGGCGGCAAGCGCCAGATGCCCCTCACGCTGGATGCGGTCATGGAGCTGTGTAGGCGCCTCGAGCTGCAGGTTCGCTGGTTCGACGGCGAGGGCCGCAAGCCCTCCGGCGCGCTGGTGCGCGCGCGGTTCGAGGCGCCGGGTACGGTCTTCATCAATGAGCGCCTGCGCAACCAGGAGGAGCGGCTCAAGTACGAGCTGGCATTCTTCGTTGGCCACAAGATCTTGCATAACGGCGACGGCATCATTTCCCCTCATACCGCGGTGCACGCGGCCGATGGCGAGGGGTCGGCCTCGACGGCCGGGATGGGGACACAGGATGTGCTCTTCGCGTGGCGCGATTTCGAATGCAGCTTCTTTGCCGGCGCGCTGCTTTGCCCGCGGATCCCGTTTCGGCGTTTCCTGATTCGCGAGGCGCACGATGTGGCCGCCTGCGAAAAGCTCGGCGTGACGCCGGCGCTGGTCATGCGGCGCATGACCGCGGTCTCTCCCTACCGGCACTGGCATTTCTTCGACGCTTATGCGCCGGGGTACCTGCGCGCCGTGTATCGCGGGAACGGCATTCCTCTACCCTGGGGTAACATGAGCCTGGTTTCCGATCCCTGTCCGCGCTGGGCGGTGTTCCGGCTGCTCGGGCAAACGCCGGCATCGATGCTGCTCGCCAAGCCCAAGTCGCAGATCTCGGTCATGCAGGACGGCAAGCGCGCTCGTCTGTATTGCTGTCACTCGCTGATGACGCGCGACGCCCTCGATGAGCCGCACGTTCTGTCGGTGGGCGTCGATTTGCTGCCTGCGCTCGATGCGCAGGGCTTCGACGGCGAAGAGGTAGTGTCCGCGGTCGCTGATGCGTGCCGCCGCGGCGCAGGCGACGGCAAGATCCCGCCCGAAGCCGCCGCGAGCATTCGTGCCGCCTCGCAGGTGCTCAATATCGCCTGGATCGCGGATGCGCTCGACTCGCCGGCGAGCGTCATTTGCCCGAGAAGCGGTGCCTGCCCTCGGGAGCCGCGCTGCAGCGTGCACCCGCACTGAGCGCGCGAGGCTCCCAGGGGTCCTACGTGCCGTCCGGGCTGCGCGGATCGTCGCTTTTGCCCCGCGCGAGGGCGATGGCTTCATGAAGGTTGGCGCAGACGTGCTCGGCTCCGAGCGCTGCAGTGACACCGTGCCGTTCCATGTCGGAGCGTAGATAGGGGGTCACGCGCCCGAAGATCAGCTGCACGCCGTGTTTCGCCAGCTCACCGATGAGCTCGCGAATGAATCGCGCCGCAGAGTAGTCGATGTCCGTGATCGCCTCCGCGTCGACGATGAACCAGCGCACGGGTGAGGGGGCCTGCTCGACGAGCTTGCGTACCTCATCGACGAAGAGGCTCTCGTTCGCGTAGAACAAGTCGGCGCCGAATCGATAGACGATGAGCCCGGGCTCGGTCACCTTGCCTGGCGCCGCGGGCACGAGCTGCCAGTGTCCGTTCGCATCCGACTCGTACATCAGTGTGTGCGGACGATAGCTGTGTCTCACGTGCCGAAAGAGCGAGAGTGCCATCGCGAGCAGAATTCCCTGCTCGACACCCACGGCGACTACCGTCACCGCGGTGACCATTGCCAGCTGGAACTCGCCGGGGCTCTCGCGGCGAATGTCGCGCAAGATCTCCAGATCGATCATGCCGAGCGCGATCGTGAACACGACGGCCGCCAGCACGCAACGCGGCAAGTACGCGATCTCGCCGCTCAGCAAGACGAGCACCAGCACGGCGGCCACGGAGAGCACCAGCTGCGCGATTTGGCTGCGCGCCCCCACACGGTCCGCGATCGCGGTCTGGGTCGGGCTGCCATTGACCACGAAGGCGCCGGTCACGGCCGCCGCGGCGTTGGCGGCTGCGAGGCCGAGAATGTCTGCGTTCACATCCTCGCTTTCGCGATAGCGCAGGGCGAAGAGCCGCGCGGTCGCGGCGCTTTGCGCGATGATGGTGACGAAGCAGGCCGCCGAGATCGGCAAGAGCGCCAGCAACTCGCTCCAGGTCACGTCGGGGAGCTTGAGAGGCGGGAGTCCGGCGGGAACGGGACCCATGACTGCAATGCCGCGCTCGGCGAAGCCGTAGGCGCTCGAGGCCCAGATCGTGCCGACGATGGCGGCGAGGGGCAGCGGCCAGCGGGGTGCGAAACGCTTGCCGACGAGGATGATGACCGTCACCACGGCCGATAGCGAGAGCGTCCACACGTTGAGATGCGGCAGACCCTTCGCGATCTGCCAGATCCGAACCAACGAGCTGCCCGCGCTGACCTCGAGACCGAGCATGTCGCCGAGCATCGTGATGCCCACCTGACAGCCGACGCCGCTGAGAAATCCGATGAGCACGGTGTGCGACAAGAAGTCGGCAAGGAAGCCCAGCTTGAAAACGCGCGCAACGAGGAGCAGCATCGCTGTCAACAGCGCCAGCATGCAAACGAGCGAAACATAGTGCTCGCTGCCGTGCACGGCGAGCCTTCCGACCGAGCCGGCGAAAATTGCCGCAGTGGCCGAATCCGCCGCTACCACCAGGTGGCGCGAGGAGCCGAGGAGCGCAAACGCCACGGGCGGCAGCACCAAGGTATAAAGGCCGGTGATCACCGGCATGCCCGCGATGCGCGAGTAGCCGAGCACTTGCGGCACATTGATCGTGGCCAGATTCACGCCGGCGAGCAGGTCGCGCAGGGTGCGTCGCGGATCGAGCGGGCGAATCCCGCCGAAGATGCGGACACTCATCCGCTAGGGTCCCTCACTAAGGATGATCGGCGGACACATCGTGAGCTCAGGAGCCTGAAGTCGCCTGGAGAATGCCCCGCGGCCTGCTCTCCCGGGGATCGTACTCCAGAATCTCGCCGTTCTGGATCGATTGCCCGGTCAGCGCGAGGATGAACGCCCAGTGGCTGATCAACAGGGTGGTGGCGCTGTCCGCGCGCGCGGCCATCAGCGCCCGGAATTCATCCGCGCGCTCGACGGCCGATTCCGGGCTCTCGACGCCACAAGGCCACCATTGCTGAGGCAGATGCGAGAAGTCGTGGTGCGGGAAGCGCGCCGCCAATGAGTCGGGCGCACTGCCCACGTCGCAGACGAACGCGGTGCGCTCGCGCACCTCATGCATGACCTCGACTGACAGTTTACGCATTGCCAGAAAGGGCTGCGCGGTCTGCAACGCGCGGGTATAGGGCGAGACGATGATCCGGGTGAGCGCGGTGCCGGCGAGCTCGGCCGCCGCGGCGGCCGCCTGCTCAAGGCCGAACGGCGTCAATTCCGGATCCTCGATCCCTGGATCGATGCGAGTGCGGCTGAAGTGCAGGTTAAAATAGCTTTGGCCGTGGCGGAGCAGAAACAATGCAGCATCCTTCGAGTTCGAGTGAGCCGTTGGCGCGTTCGAGTGAGCCTTTGGCGAGTTCGAGGGAGCCCCTGACTCCCTTCCACATCGCCGTTCAAGTGAGGGACATCGCCGAAGCACGCGCCTTCTACAAGGATACTCTAGGATGCACGGAAGGCCGGAGCGATGCGCACTGGGTGGATTTCAATTTGTACGGGCACCAGTTTGTGTGTCATTTGAACCCCGAGCTCGGCAAGGAGGGGAAGCTCGAGAGCCACTTCAATCCCGTGGACGGGCACGCGGTGCCGGTCCCTCACTGCGGCGTGGTGCTGAGACCGAAACAGTGGGAGGAGTTGGCCGAGCGGCTGAAGCAGCGCGGCGTCGCTTTCCTGATCGAACCCTATACCCGCTTCAAGGGCCAGGCCGGCGAGCAATCGACGATGTTCTTTCTAGACCCGAGCGGGAATGCGCTCGAGTTCAAATCATTTCGCGACATCGACAAGCAGCTCTTCGCGGGGGGCCCGGCGATAGGCTCCCAGCCTCCGTGACGATCGAACTCGAGAGCATACCGCGCTTCACGGTCGAGGAAGCACTCGCGATCGCCCGTGAGGAGTACGGCCTTAGCGGCGCGGCGGCAGCGCTCCCGAGCGAGCGGGATCAGAACTTTCTGATTTCCGACCCGGGCCGGGGGAAGTTCGTGCTCAAGATCGCCAATCGCGACGACTCCGCGGAGTTGCTCGATTTCCAGCATCAGGCGATGCGCCGGGTGGCGGCATCGAGCTGCATGGCGTCCGTGCCCGAGATCGTGCCCTCAAAGCGTGGCGCCGACATCGTGCGGACGTGCGCTCCGACCGGCATCGCTCACTGCGTGCGGGTGCTCGGGTGGATGGAGGGAACGGTGCTGGCCGAGTGCACGCCGCGCAGCGCACCGCTCCTCGAGTCCATAGGGACCGTCATGGCGCAGGTCGACCTCGCGCTCGAGCGCTTTGCTCATCCGGCGATGCATCGAACGCTTCAGTGGGACCTACGCCGGGCCGGGCAGGCTCAGGTCCATGCAGGGCTCTTGCCGAGACTCTGGCGCGACCGAGTGGAGCTCGCTTTCGCTCGCTGGAAAGAGATCGATTGGACGATCCTGCGCCACGGCGTGATTCACGGCGATGCCAACGACAACAATGTGCTGGTGACCGGCGGTCGCATGTCGGGGCTCCTCGATTTCGGCGACAGCGTCTACTCGGCGACCGTGTGCGAGCTGGCGATTGCGCTCGCCTACGCGATGCTGCGCGAGCCGCGGCCGCTCGAGGCCGCTCGGCCGCTCATCCGCGCCTATCACCGGGAGAATCCGCTGACGCAAGCCGAGCAAGAGGCGCTCTTCGCGCTGATCCTTGCGCGCCTCGCCGCGAGTCTCTGCTATGCGGCACATAATGCCGCGCGAAATCCCGGCGACCCTTATCAAGTGGTGACGGAGGCGGCGGCGAAGGAGCTCCTGCAGCGGCTCGAAGCGTATCCACCGCACGCCGCGCTCGCCGCGATGCGTGAGGCGTGTGGATAAAGCGGCGCGTTACGAGGACTGGCCGTCCTCGAGATCGCCGGTCGAGGACTGAATGTAGTTTTGCAGTCCCATCTTGTCGATGAGACCGAGCTGCTCCTCGAGGAAATCGATGTGCTTCTCCTCGCTTTTTTGAATCTGCACGAGCAGGTCGCGGGTCACGAAGTCCTTGACGGATTCGCAGTGCGCGATCGCGGCCCGATACATGGGATGCGCCGCCATTTCACGCCGCAGGTCGCATTCGAGGATCTCGCGCACATCCTCGCCGATGAACAACTTGTCGAGGTCCTGCAGATTGGGGAGGCCTTCCAGGAACAGAATGCGTTTGACCAGATGGTCCGCATGGCGCATCTCATCGACGGATTCGTCATACTCGATCTTGCCGAGGCGCTTCATGCCCCAGTTCTCCAGCATGCGCGCGTGCAGGAAGTATTGATTGATGGAGGTGAGCTCGTTCTTCAGCGCTTGATTGAGAAACTCAAGGACTTTCGCTTCACCTTGCACGACAGATCCTCAGTGGGCCTTGGCAGAGCTCAATTGTAGCCCTAATCCTCGCGGACGTTGGGAGCCGCGACGATGGAGGGTGAGCCGCGGAGACGATGAGACCTAACTGCGCGCCGTCACAGCGCCAATTCGGCGACGGTCTCGGGAAAGCTGTGTTGCTGCAAGGAGCTAGCGAGGGTCAGGCGCGCTTCCGGTACGCACTTGCCGCAGCAAGTCCCGAGTCCCGTCTCGCGGCTGATATCCACCAGGCGCCGGGCCCCGCCCTGGACGGCGGCTCGAATGTGGCGGTCGGAAACGCTCTTGCACACGCATACGATCATAGTGGTATTGTGAACGCGAATGCGAATGATTGTCAATTAGGCATCGGACCCTCGCAGTCAAATGTTAGCGGGAACGCGCCAGCTCTCAATACGTAATTACCCCTAGTTCAATAAATCCTAGTAAAGACAATTAGTTACGTTACCCTAGTTGCGGGCATCGCCAGGCTCGCCTGGCGACCGGCTTCGGCAGCTTCGGCATCGGTGACAATGAGGCACCGTGAGAGCCCGGCGTCCCGCCGCGCCCTGGCGGCAGGCCGACTATGTTAGGGTAAATTCCGCAAACCCAATGCTGTCCTGCGCTTGAAGCTCTACTCCTGGAACGTCAACGGCATCCGCGCGCTGCATAAGAAAGGCCTGTTCGAGGCGTTTCTCGAGGCGCATCGCCCGGACATCCTGTGCCTGCAGGAGACGAAGGCCGAGCGCGGGCAACTCGTGGTCGATCTGCCGCAGTATCGCGAGTTCTGGAACTCAGCGGCCACGAAGGGATATGCGGGGACGGCGATCTTCTCCAAGCGCGAGCCCCTCAGAGTCGCTAACGGATTCCCGCGCGGGTTTGCACGGCGATACGCGTTCGCAGACGAGCTCGAGCGTGACAGCGCCGACGAGGGTCGGTTGATCACGGCCGAGTTCGAGAAGTTTTACGTGGTGACGGTTTATACTCCGAACGCCAAGGACGACTTGAGCCGCCTGGCGCTGCGTTTCAAGCAATGGGACCCGGCGTTTCTCGCCTATTGCCGCCGACTCGAGAAGAGCAAGCCGGTCGTTCTGTGCGGGGACTTGAATGTCGCGCACACGGAAATGGATCTTGCCAATCCGAGGCCTAATCGCGGCAAGAAGGGCTTTACCGACGAGGAGCGTCAGGGATTTCAGAATCTGGTGGATGCGGGTTTCATCGATACCTTTCGGCTGTTCAAGCAAGGCAACGGCTACTACACCTGGTGGAGTCGCCGTTCTCCGACGGCGCGGGCGCGCAATATCGGTTGGAGAATCGACTATTTTCTCGTGTCCTCCAAGCTTCGCCGCCGGGTAATCGCGGCGGACATCCATCCGAATGTGATGGGAAGCGATCATTGCCCGATCAGCCTCACGCTCGCCGCATGAGCCAGGGCGATCCAGCGCGGCCCGCGTGGCGGGGAAACCCGGTCGAGGCAGTGCTCTTCGACCTCGACGGCACCTTGCTGGACACCGCCGAGGACATCGCATCGGCCCTCAATCGCGCGTTCCTCGATCACGGGTGGGAGCCGCTGGCGCCGAGTGAGGTGAGGCGCATGATCGGGCGCGGCGCGCCGATGCTGATCGAGCGGGCAGCGGCCGCTCAGGGTAGGACGCTCGATGAGGCGAGTCGGTCGGCTCTACTCGAGGGCTTCTTCGCGCATTATGGCTCGTTACAGGAGCGCAATGAATTCGAGGCACGCCCCTATCCGGGCGTGAGCGAGTCGCTCGAGCGACTGCACGGGGCAGGACTCAGCATCGCGGTCGTCACGAACAAGCAGGAGCGCTTCGCCCGCGGATTGCTCGAGCGATTGGGCTTGAGCGGCTGGGTCGATTGCGTCGTCGGGGGGGACAGCTGCGAGCGGCGCAAACCCGATCCCGAGCCGTTGCTCGTTGCATGCCGCCGCATGTCCGTGGCAGCCTCTCTAGCGCTCATGGTGGGGGACTCGATCAACGATGTGCTGGCCGCCCGGGGCGCTTCGATTCCGATCCTGTGCGTCCCCTACGGCTACAACGAAGGACGCGATCCTCGCGAACTCCCCTGCGATCAAATGATCGAAAGCCTGGCGGAATTGCCCGATTTGCTGCTGGCGGCAAAAGCACCGAGCCCGGCAGCTGGTCGGGCGGCCGAGTGACTCGCAGGCCGGCTCCTAGCTAGGCGCGCGCCCGAGCTCGTCGCATGAAGGTGAGCGCGAGCGCGGCCGAGGCAAGCATCAGGAACAGGCTCACCGCGTTCAGCACGGGGCTTGCGCCCTCGCGCATGCGGCCGTACATCATCACCGTAAGCGGCGCGTCCGCACCGACCAGCATCAGCGTGGTGTTGAAATCGGCGAACGACATGAGGAAGGAGATGGCGGCTGAGCCCAGGAGCGCCGGACGCAGGTAAGGGAGCACGATGGTGCGCAGAACCGCGAGCCGGGTCGCACCCAGGTTGAGCGCCGCCTCCTCGAGAGTCCGATCAAAGCGCCTGAGGCGCGCGCTGATCGTGAGCGTCGCGATGGTGGCAATGAACGAGAATTGGCCGAGCACGACCAGCGGCAGGCCGGGTCGCAAGAAGTCCCACTCCAGTCCGAATACATCCTCGACGAATTGCGCGACGCGGCTCGCAAAGGCCAGGATCGAAATGCCGAGGATGACTCCCGGTATGACGAGCGGTGCCAGCATGAGGATCGACAGAGCCTGCTTGCCGGCGAAGCGACCGCGCTCGATGAGAAAGGCGTTCGAGGTGCCGATCGCCACCGAGAGGAGCGTCACCCAGGCGGCGACGATTGAGCTCGTCCCGATGCTGCCCAGGAGCTCGCCGTCGCCGAAGAGACCCACCCGGCCGTTCCTCGAGTTGCCGGTGAACCAGTCCCACGTGAACCCGTGCCAGGGCGGCGCAGGGTAGGGCGCATCGTTGAATGCAAACACCGCGACCACGATCAACGGCAGAAACAGAAAGGCGAAAAATGCCCCGAGATACACCGCCGTCGTCACGCGCAGCCAAGCGGGCCGGGGGAGCGATGGGATCATGTGCGCCTCATCACCTCGCCGAAGCGCTGACCGGCAAGCTTGAGTCCCAGCATGACCAGTGCGGTCGATAGGGCGAGCAGCAAAAATCCGAGCGCAGCACCTTGCTCCCAGTTAAAGCGGGTGATGAATTGGTTGTAGATTTGCTCGGTGAACCACTGCGAGCTCTTCCCGCCGAGAAGCGTCGCGGTGAGATAGTTGCCGAGCGTCAGCATGAACACCACGATGCAGCCTGCGGTGATTCCCGGCGCGGCGTGGGGGATCACGATGGTTCGCAGAATCGTGAGGCCGCCCGCGCCGAGATCGTAAGCCGCCTCGATCAGCGCATTGTCCAGGCTCTCCAAGCTCGAGACGAGGGGGATCACCATGAACAGGAGCGAGGTATAAACCAGCCCCACCATGATCGTTGCGTCGTGGTACAGGAGCTCGACGGGCGTTGCGGTGATGCCGAGCTTCACCAGCAATGCCGGCAGGACTCCCGACTCACGCAGCAGGATCATCCAGCCGAGGGTGCGCACCGTCTCGCTCACCCAGAACGGGATCAAACAGAGGATGAAGAGGAGCGAGCTCGCCCGCCCGCGTGCGAGCTTGGCGATGACCCAGGCGATCGGAAATGCGACAACGAGGGTGAAGAGCGTCGCGATCACCGACATCAGCGCGGTGCGCACGAAGACGTGCCAGTAGAGCGGTTCGGTGAAGAAGGCTCGGTACTGCGCGAGGCTCGCGACGTACTGGCGCGGCCCGACGCGCTCGCGCAGCGACAGCACGGCGAGATCGACGTGCGGCAATACGATGAGCGCGCCGAGCCAGAGGAGCGCCGGCGCGAGTAACAGTCCCAGGGCGAGGCGTCCGTGCCGCTCGGACTCGACCGGCGCGCTAATCATCCTGCCCGGCTGCACCGGGGCGCGCGGGAAAGCAAACCGCGCGCCCGGGATCGAAGCTGAACAGCACCTTCTCGCGCGGTCTCAAGTCGGAGAATCGACCGGTCTGAGGCAGCGCGATGCGAAATTCGCGGCGCGTTCGCGCCTCCTTGAGCAGGACGGCCGAGTTGGCGCCGTCGAAGAGCAGGCTCTCGACCTCACCCGTATGCGGGGGTTGGCCGCCCGGCAGCTCGAGAGGAGTACGCCCCAGGCTCACGACCTCGGGGCGCACGAAGCCTTCCACGGCATCGCCGATGCTCATCGGGCCTTGCGATGCGGCGCGAATGGTCCAGCCGTCCGCAGTGGTCAATTCCACCGACTCGGGATCGATGCGGGTGAGGCGGCCGGCAATGCGGTTATTGGCGCCGACAAAGCTCGCGACGAACGGCGTCCGCGGCCGATAGTACAGCTCCTGCGGTGTACCGAGTTGCTCGAAGCGACCTTGATTCATCACGCCGACGTGATCGGACAGCACCAGAGCCTCGGATTGGTCGTGAGTGATGTAGACGAACGTGGTGCCGAAGGCGGCTTGCAACTGCTTGAGCTCGATTTTCATGTGCTCACGGAGCTTCAAGTCGAGCGCTCCCAAAGGTTCGTCCAAAAGCAACAGCGTCGGCTCGAGCACGAGGCTTCGCGCGATAGCGACCCGTTGACGCTGACCGCCCGAGAGCTCGTCGACTGGTTTTTCTGCGGTGCCCGCGAGGCCCACTCGCTCGAGCATGGCGTTGCTTCGTCGCGTGCGCTCGGCGCGCGCGAGGCCGCGCCGCGCCAACCCGAATGCGACGTTCTCCCCGACCGACATCATCGGGAAGAGAGCGAGCTGCTGAAACACCATGTTGACCGGGCGGCGGTTAGGCGCGATGCCGCGCATGCTCCGGCCGCCGATGGAAATGTCGCCGGCATCGGGCGCGATGAAACCGGCAATCATGCGCAGGAGCGTCGTCTTACCGCAACCCGAGGGGCCGAGGATGGAGAAGAAGCTTCCATGCTCGACACTGAATGAGACCGAGTCGACCGCTGTATGCTCGCCGAAGCGCTTGACGAGGGCCTGTACGACGAGATCGGCGCTGCTCAATTGGCGGCCTTGATGCGATCCAGCACCCGGCCCTCGATCTCCTCCAGTCCGGGAGGAATCGCCGGATACCAGTGGATGGCCTTCAATGCGCTGTCGGGGAAGGCGGCCGTGAACTGCGCCTTGAGACGCGGGTCGACGAAGGGCGCCGTGCCGACCGCGGCGGAGAAGTTGCCGACGGACTTGATGACTCTCGCGGCATTCTCCGGACGCATCGTGAAATTGATCCACGCGTAGGCGGCAGCCTCGTTGCGGCCGCGCGCCGGCAGGGCGAACGTGTCGAGCCAGCCCATCGCTCCGGAGCGTGGCACGACGTACTGGATGTCGGGGTTCTCGCGATTGAGCATCCAGCCGCCCGTGTCCCACATCATGGCGGCCCACACCTCTTCGGAACGGATGCCGTTCAGGAGCTGATCCTTGTTATCGAAGAAGAACTTGAAATTTGGCTTGCAGGCGATCAAGGTCCCGCCCACCTGGTCGATCAGCGCAGCGTAGGCCTTCGGATCGCCGTAGAGCGCAAAAGGATCCTTGCCCGAGGCGAACGCGAACGCCATGAGCGTCGGGCGCTTCAAGCGGATCGAGGTCCTGCCCTTGAGATCGGCGCGACAAAGATCGCTGTAGTCGCTCACTTTCGCGTGCTTGGTATTCACCACCAGTCCGTCCGTGCCCCACAGATACGGCAGCGCGTAGAGCTTTCCGTCGACGGTCGCATTACGCCGTACGATGTCGAGGAGCGCCGGCTGGAATTGCTCGATCTTGACGCGGGTCAAGTCGATCGGCCTGTAGAGGCCGAAGTCGCGCTGCACCGAGGCGATGCGATCCTGGGACGGTTGGGCGAGATCGTAGCCGGCGCCCCCCGTGGCTCGGAGCTTGGAGATCATCTCCTCGTTGTTCGACAGGGTCACTTCGACCTCGATGCCCGTCTCTGTCTTGAATGCGGCGACGAGATCGGCGGGGACGTAGTCGGCCCAGCTGATGATGCGCAGCTTCTCGGCGCGCGCCGGGCCGGCTCCGCACACTAAAGCGATCGCGGCCCAGGAAAGCAGCAATTGCCTCATCGACTCACCTCGGCTTGGCCTCACATCCGCGCCAACGAGCCTGCTACGGAGGATTGCGGCGATGGATGGGATCGATCCAGTAGACTTCCTCGACCCGTTCCGCCGCCTCGATATTGAGATTGACCACGATGTTCTCGTTGTCGCTGCGGACGAGGACGCACTCGAGTGGGGCGTCCTTGAGGGCATTGATCTCCTGGTGCGGGACGTACGGCGGGACGAAGATGAAATCGCCGGCGCGCGCCTCGGCCGTGAACTCGAGCCGCTCGCCCCAGCGCATGCGCGCCGCCCCGCGCACGACATAGATGACGCTCTAGAGGGCCCCGTGGTGATGAGCGCCCGTCTTGGCGTTCGGGTGAATCAGCACGGTCCCGGCCCAAAGCTTTTTCGACCCTACGCGCCGGAAGTCGATCGCGGCCGCGCGCAGCATACCCGGCGTCTGCGCCGTGTTGGGGTCGAGCTGGTCGCTCTTGATGACGCGAACGCCCTCGCGACGCCAGTCGGGAGTCGGGCTCATCGAGGCAACCTCGCTAGAAAGAGTAGCCCAAGGCGATGATCAGCGCCTGCGGCCCGAAGCTCAGGCGCGAGGTGCGCAGCACGCCGTCGGTGTTGGCGACGAGATTGGATTTCACCTGCGCGGCGGAATACGACATCGTCACATGCCAGCGCGGGTCGAAGTGGGCCGTCCATCCCGCCGTGATGGCCGGTCCGACCGAGGCGGAGAGTGAGAGCCTGGTCGGCCCGCCCGCGGCGGCGTTGCCCTCTGCGGTGGAGTCGCGAGCGTAGAACGTGGTGTAGTTGACTCCCACGCCGATGAAGGGCCGAATCGGCGCCTTCTCGTCGAAGAAGCTGTATTCGAGCAGCACGGTCGGCGAGATCCAGCGCGAGCTCGCGATCACATCGCCGTTGAGAGCTTCCAGGACCGGGGGGAAAGTGCCCTTGATCTTGGCAAGCGGGGGGTAACCCATGGCCAGCTCCACCTGCAGATTGTATGGAAGCCTACGAATGTAGCCGAGATAGAGCGT
>DATHCO010000366.1:0-13436 GCA_035319505.1 Steroidobacteraceae bacterium
CGACCTCGGCGCGTTTTTGCGCTCGGGCGACCACATCGTTTGGGGACAGGCATGCGGCGAGCCGACGACGCTCGTGCAAGCGCTGATTGCCCAGGCCGAGGGCATCGGCCGCCTATCGGCATTCGCGGCCACGAGCTTCTCGGGAATCCTCGACCAGCAGGCGGCGGAGCGGCTGGACCTCTTCAGCATGGGCGCCATCGGAGCGCTGCGCACGGTGGCCTCGATCGGGCGCCTCGGCATCGTGCCCTGTCACGTGAGTCAGGTTGCGCCGATGATCGAGCAGGGCCTGATCGGTTGCGACGTGGCCTTCGTGCAAGTGAGCCCGCCGGACGGCGAGGGCAACCACAGCTTCGGTCTCATCGCCGACTTCGTGCAGGCCGCGGTGGCGAAGGCGCGAGTGGTCATCGCCGAGGTGAACGAGCGGGTGCCGTTCACCTTCGGCGATGCCGTGCTACCGGCCGCGCGCATCGACTGCGCGGTGCACGTCGCGCGCACGCCAGTCGAGGTTCCCGCGGCGCAGGTCAGCGAGACCGATCAGGCGATTGCCAAAACGGTGGCGGCCTACATCGAGGACGGCGCGGTGGTCCAGGTCGGGATCGGCGCGGTACCCGACGCGATCTTGCGACTGCTCCATGATCGGCGCGATCTGGGCGTGCATTCGGGCATGATCGGCGATGGTCTCGTCGATCTCGTCGAGGCGGGCGTGATCACCAATGCGCGAAAGCCGATCGACCCCGGCGTTTCCATCACGGGGGCGCTGATCGGCACGAGGCGCCTGTTCGAGTTCGCCGATCGCAATTCCAAGATCGGCATGCGCCGCTCCTCGTACACGCATGGTGAGGCCGTGCTGTCACGTCTCGAGCGACTCGTGACGATCAACTCGGGCCTCGAGGTCGATCTGACGGGGCAGGTGAATGCCGAGCAGAGCGCTGCGCAGTACTTCGGCGGCACCGGCGGCCAGGTGGACTTCGTGCGCGCCGGCAGCCGCTCGGCCGGCGGCCGCTCCATCATTGCCTTGCCGGCGACCGCCAAGGGTGGCACATTGAGTCGCGTGACAGCCGCTCTGTCGGGGCCGGTCACGACCGCACGCAGTGAGGTGGACGTGATCGTGACGGAGTTCGGTGCCGCCGAGCTCAAGGGACAGACGCTCGCCGAGCGCACGCGCCGCATGGTGCGAATTGCTCATCCGAGCTTTCGCGAGGAGCTCGACCGGGCGGCCCAGCTCATCCAGCGGCGGGGATTCTAAGCGCTCGAGTTGCCGAGCGCGGAGGTGAGTGATGAGCGAGGCGGTGCTGTTCGACGCGCGCGGTGATGGTGTCGCCGTCATCACCTTGAATCGTCCCGAGTCCCGCAATGCCCTCGGCAAAGACATTCGCGACGGCCTGTTCGCCGCATGGGACCGCTTCGAGCGCGATCCGGCGCTGCGCGTCGCCATCCTGACCGGCGCGGGGGACAAGGCATTTTGTGCGGGCGGGGATCTCAAGGAGATGGTCGAGCGAGGGCTCGCCGTGCCGCCGCGGGATATGTTTCCGGTCCCCGGCGACAATATCGAGCTCAGCAAGCCGACCATCGCCGCGGTGAACGGCGTGGCCTTCGCGGGCGGCTGGATGATCGCGCAGGCCTGCGATTTATGCGTCGCGAGCACGCGCGCGCAGTTCGCCATCACGGAGGTCAAGGTGGGTCGAAGCTCCCCGTGGGCGGCGCCGTTGATCCACATGATCCCGCAACGGATCATGATGGAGATCGTCCTCACCGGAAAGCCGATCAGCGCGCAGCGCGCGTATGAGATCGGACTCGTGAATCGCCTCGCCGAACCCGATCAGCTGATGGCGGCCGCGCTCGCGCTCGCCACCGAGATTCTCGACGGAGCGCCGCTGTCGGTTCGCGCGGCGCGCGACACGGTGTTGCTCTCGACCGAGATGGGCCGTTCGGCGGCCTTGCGCGCCGCAAGGCACGCCTCGGAATGTGCCTACCGGAGTGAGGATGCGCAGGAAGGCCCGAAGGCCTTCGCCGAGAAGCGACGCCCGAAGTGGAAGGGCGCTTAGCGCCCGGAAGGCTCCCTGCCCGCACCCGAGCCGCCCCGATGCTTGGCCATGTCGAAACTGTAGCGAATGTGCTCGACGTGGCCGGCGGGGACGACCGGGAACACGAGCGGCGCATCGGCGCAGCGGATGGCGCCGAGGTCCTCGGCCACCTGCTCGATCGACCAGCGAGACCGGTACGCACCGCGTGATTCGGCGACGAAGGCTCGCGCCACGCGTCCCGCGATCGAGATCAGCATCTCGCCCGTGATCGAGCAGGACTCGTGCGCGAGCCAGCCCACGACGGGCGCCACCATCTCGGGCGTCATGGGCGGATAGGCGCTCGTGTCCAGCCCCTCCGCCATTCGCGTCACAGCCCCGGGAACGATCACGTTGCACTTCACGCCTTCGGCGGCGCCCTCGAGCGCGACCACATTGCAAAGTCCGATCAGCCCCGCCTTGGAGACGGCGTAATTGGCGATTCGCTGATTTCCATAGAGGCCGCCGATCGAGGAGGTCAGCACGATGCGACCGTAACCCGCCTTGCACATGAGGGGAAAGGCGGGTCGAACGACGTGAAAGGCCCCGCGCAAATGCACATCGAGCACCGCGTCGAAATCCGCTTGCGGCATCTCCTTCAAGGACCCATAGCGGACGATGCCGGCGTTGTGGATGAGAATGTCGATCCGACCGTAGTGATCGAGCGCGGCCTGGATGATCGCGCCGCCGCCCTCGGGCGTGGCCACCGAGGCGGTGCAGGCGAGGGCCTCGCCCCCGGCCATGCGGATCTCCTGCACCACCTCGTGCGCGGGACCCGCATCGGTGCCTTCGCCCTTCATGCTGCTTCCGGGATCGTTGACGACCACTCTCGCACCCCGCGCGGCGAGGAGCAGCGCGTAGGCGCGCCCGAGCCCACGGCCCGCGCCGGTGATGACGGCTACGCGCTGATCGAATCTAAGCTCGGGCATGGCTCCCCCAAGGCATTAACTGCACATCCGGCGGAATGTTAGTCCGGGCGCTGCGCCGGCACCAGCCGGGAGAGGGCGCGCGAGCCGCCGCGACCCGAGCGTTAGTAGACAACAGCGTTGATTATGGCTAAGCTTAAAGATCGCCGTATCCGAGGGTTGGCCATGAGCTGCGAGCCGACGAAAACGCCCGCCGATATCGATATTCCCGCACTGAGAGACAAGTACCGCCGGGAGCGCGACAAGCGCCTGCGCTCCGATGGACAGGCGCAATATTTCAGGCCGACGGGCGGGGTGGCCGCCAGCTTTGCCGCCGATCCCCACAAGCCGCTCAGGCGTCGCGACCCGATCTGCGAGGAGGTCGATGTCATCATCGTGGGCGCGGGCTGGGGCGGAATCATGGCGGCCTATTACCTCACGCAGGCAGGCGTCACGGATTTTCGGAACGTCGACACGGCCGGTGATTTCGGCGGTGTGTGGTACTGGAACCGCTATCCCGGCATTCAGTGCGACAACGAGTCCTACTGCTACTTGCCGCTCCTGGAAGAGACCGGCTTCGTGCCGTCCAAGAAGTTCTCCGACGGATGGGAAATCTACGGGTATGCGAAGTCCATTGCGGAGAAATACGGCTTCGCGGACAAGGCACTCTTTCACACGCACGTGAATGCGCTGCGCTGGGACGAAGAGCTCAAGCGCTGGCACGTGGGCACCAACCGGGGCGACGACATCCGCGCCCGGTTCGTGGTCATCGCCAACGGCGTTCTCAACATGCCGAAGCTCCCGGGGATTCCCGGCATCGAGACGTTCAAGGGCAAGCTCTTTCATAGCGCTCGCTGGGACTATGCCTACACGGGCGGCAGCTACGAGAAACCGGTGCTCGACCGACTCCGCGACAAGCGCGTCGCCATCGTGGGCACCGGGGCGACCGCGATTCAGGCCGTCCCCTATCTGGGCAAGTACGCCGAGCACCTCTACGTCGTCCAGCGCACGCCGTCGAGCGTCGATGAGCGGCCCAACCCGCTCACCGATCCCGAGTGGGTGAAGACCCTCAAGCCCGGGTGGCAGAAGGAGCGGCAGGCCAACTTCCATCACGCGGCGATCGAGTTTCTAAAACCCGGCGAGCCCGATCTCGTGTGCGACCTCTGGACCGAAATCAATCGAAACCTGGCTGCCGAGTTCGAGGCCGAGGGCTGGCCCACGCTCACTCCCGCGCAGTTTGCAGCGCGCCGCGAGGTGGTCGATTACCGGGTGATGGAGCGCCTGCGCCGCCGAGTCGAGGAGATCGTGGGAAACAAGGATACGGCGGAGGCTCTGAAGCCCTATTACCGCTTCCTCTGCAAGCGACCGCTCTCGAGCGACGAGTATTACCCGACTTTCAATCGCCCGAACGTCGAGCTGGTCGACGTGTCGGACACCAGGGGCGTCGAGCGCATGACGGAGAAGGGCTTCGTCGCCAACGGCCGGGAATATGCCGTCGACTGCATGATCTTCGCGAGCGGCTTCGAGGTGACGAGCGATTTGAATCGCCGCTGGGGATTCGATGTGGTCAAGGGGCGAGGCGGCAAATCGATCTACGATCACTGGGCCGATGGACCGAAGACGCTCCACGGCACGATGACGCACGGATTCCCGAACCAGTTTTACATCGGCTATATTCAGGGCGGCATCAACGCCTCGGTGACCGAGCAGTTCGGCAAGCAGGGCTACCACAGCGCCTACATCATCAGCGAGGCACTGAAGCGCGGCGCGGTCGTGGTCGAGCCCAGCAAGGAGGCGCAGGACCAGTATGTGCGCCACTTCGAGGAGCTGGAGGTCGATGTGTCCGAGTTCCAGCGCCAGTGTCCTCCCGGCTATTTCAACAACGAGGGCGAAACGAAACCGAAATGGGCCCTCTTCCGGGCCTACGGGCTGGGATGGGACGCCTTCCAGAAGCTCCTCAAGGACTGGCGCGACCAGGGCGACATGCAGGGTCTCATCCTCGAGCGCGAGCGCGCGCTCGTATAGGAGGACGTTGTGGACACCTTGAGAAATATCAGCGTCGAGGACCTGGCGGAGCCGCTCACCTACTCGGTCGAAGCTCACACCTCCCCGGAGTACGCCCGGGCGGAGGCGCAGAGGCTGTGGCCGAGGGTGTGGCAGCACGCGGGCCGGGTCGAGGACATCCCGAATGTCGGTGACTACGTCACCTATGACATCGGGGTCGACTCGTTCGTGATCGTGCGGGCGGCACCCGACAGGATCAGGGCTTTCTACAACGTCTGCTCCCATCGCGGCCGGCAGCTCGTCGATACGCCGCGCGGCGCCCACTGCGCTCGAGGCAACAAGCGGCAGTTCGTCTGCGGGTTCCATGCCTGGCGCTACGACCTGGACGGCAACTGCACGTTCAAGCTCGACGAGGCGGATTGGAAGGGCGCGCTCGCACCCGAGCGCACGCATCTGAACGAGGTCAAGGTCGACACCTGGGGCGGCTGGATCTTCATCAACATGGATCCCAACTGCGTGAGCCTGCGCGAATACCTCGAGCCGGCCGCCGGCATCCTCGACCCGTTCCAATTCGAGAAGATGCGCTACAAATGGCGCCAGTGGGTGGTGTTCGACTGCAACTGGAAGACCGGGCTCGAAGCCTTCATGGAGCCTTACCACGTCGCCGGCACCCATACGCAGATGCTCCAGCACGGGCAGTACTACGCCTACAGCGCGGCGCATGGGCTACACGGCGTGAGCGGTTTCGACGAGCGCGATCCCAACCTCAAGATGAAGCAAAGCAGCACGATCACGCGGGCGGGCAAGGGCAAGGATGCCCGCATCTCGACCTATGAGCTGCAGAACGAGATCTACACCACGGTGAACTGTGCGAGCACCACCGAGACGCTGGTCAATGCGGCGAAGCGCCTGGTGGATGAGCTGCCCGAGGGAACGCCCGCCGATCAGGTGATCAAGCACTGGCTCGCATCGGCGCGGGCCGACGATGCGGCGCGCGGTGTGATCTGGCCGACGATCAGCCCGCAGCAGATGGCGGACGCAGGCCTCGCCTGGCACATCTTCCCCAACATGGCGGTGCTACAGGGAATCACCTTCGCGCTGTGTTACCGCTCGCGGCCCTACGGCGATGATCCCCACAAATCCATCTTCGAATCCTATGCGATCGAGCGCTTTCCTGAAGGCAAGGAACCGAAGACCGAGTGGGTCTACGCCGAGCCCACCGCAGAGAAGTGGGGCCTCGTGCTGTCGCAGGACTTCTCCAACATGGCAGCGGTGCAAAAGGGCATGAGGTCGCGCGGTTTCCGCGGTGCGTTGCCGAATCCGCACCAGGAGCGGAAGATCACCAACTTCCACCGCAACCTCGCGAACTACCTGCAGACCGGCGCGCCGCGCCTCCTCAAGTAGGAGCGGCGAGCGGGTTTGCGAAGTCAGTGAAGCGGTGCCGAGCGGCGGCACGAACCAATGAGGTGAGATTCGATCATGTCCGTGAAAGTATATGAACGCATCCTGCATCTGTTCGAGGCCGAGGGCATCAATACGCTGTTCGGCATTCCGGACCCGAACTTCGTGCACATGTTCCTCACCGCCGAGCAGCGCGGCTGGCAGGTGGTGGCTCCGCATCACGAAGAGAGCGCCGGCTTCATGGCCGAGGCCGTGTCGCGCATGACCGGAAAGCCGGGTGTTTGCATCGGCACGCTCGGCCCAGGGGTGGCCAATCTGGCCGGCGCCATGATGTGCGCGAAGGTGGAAAACTCGCCGGTGATTTTCCTGGGCGGTCAGCGCGCACGCATCACGGAGCAACGGGTGCGCCGCGGACGCATCCAGTTCGTCTCGCAGTCGGGGCTGTTCGCTCCGTCGGTGAAGTACGTGGGCATCATCGAGTATCCGGATCAGACCGATGAGATCATCCGCGAGGCGCTGCGAGCCACCCAGACAGGAACGCCCGGGCCCGCCTACATCGAATATCCGGCGCACGTCATTTTGGCCGACCTCGAGGTGCCGGCTGCCTTGCCGCCCGAGGCGTACCGTCTGGTCAACCAGGGCGCGAGCGCGCAGATGATCGAGAGGGCCGTGAAGCTCATCGGCGAGGCGCGGCAGCCCATCCTGCTCGTAGGCCATGGGGCGCACTGCGCCCGGGCCGCGCAGTCGGTCAAGGCGCTCGCGAAGCTCATGAGCTGCCCGGTCATTCAGACCTCGGGCGGCACCTCGTTCATCGAGGGCTTGGAGGAGCGCACGTTTCCGTATGGCTTCTCCGAGTCCGCGGTCGATGCGGTGGTGAAATCCGACCTCTGCGTCGCGATTGGCACCGAGCTCGGCGAGCCGGTGCACTACGGACGGGGCCGGCACTGGGCGGAGAACAACGCCAAGCGCAGATGGATCTATGTCGAGCGCGACCCGAAGGCAATCGGGGTGAACCGACCGGTCGATGTGCCGCTGGTGGGGGACTTGCGGGCGATCGTGCCGCAGCTCGTCGAGGCGCTGAAGGGCTCGCCGCGCTCGCCGTCGCCAGAGCTCGAAGGCTGGATCAAGAAGGAGGAATCACGGATGGCGGAGCTCGCCCGCAGCGCGCCCTCCGACAGGACACCGATCCACACCGCGCGCTTCGTGGTCGAGGCGACCAAGGCCTTCCCGAAGAACGGCATCATGGTGCGCGACGGCGGGGCGACCGTGATTTTCCAGTGGACCTATTCGCAAGCGAAGCCCCACGATGTGGTGTGGAACCAGAATTTCGGGCATCTCGGTACGGGACTTCCCTACGCGATCGGCGCCTCGGTGGCGGAGGGCCGCAAGCGCCCCGTGATGCTGCTCACCAGCGATTCCTCGTTCCTGTTTCATATCTCGGAACTGGAGACCGCCGCACGGTTGAAGCTCCCCTTGGTCTGCGTCGTGGGCGTGGACCATCAGTGGGGTCTCGAGGTCGGCGTGTACAAGCGTACCTTCGGCAAGGGATCCGCCGAGACCGGTGTGCACTGGAGCAAGGAGGTGCGCTTCGACAAGATCGGCGAGGGCTTCGGCTGCCATGGCGAGTATGTGGAGCGAGCCGAGAACATCGGCCCCGCAATCCAGCGCGCGTACGCGAGCGGCAAGACGGCGGTCATTCACGTGCCGATCGACCCGAATGTGAATTCCGAGGAAATGCCGAACTACAGTGAGTTCAGGACGTGGTATGCGGAAGGAACACAGTAACTTCCCTTAGCCTACAAGCCCCACTCGGGCGGCCATTCACCAAACGGAAAACAAAGCCATGCGCGAATACTTGAAGTTCTACATCGGCGGCCAGTGGGTCGATCCGGTCGAGCTCAGAACCCTCGATATCATCAACCCGGCCACCGAGCAGGTGTGCGGCAAGATCGCGCTCGGCTCGGCCGCCGATGTGGACCGGGCGGTCAGGGCGGCTCGCAAGGCCTTCGCCCGCTGGTCCACGAGCCGCCGCGAAGAGCGACTCGAGGTCTTGAAGCGCATCCTCGAGCAGTACCAGAAGCGAATGGCTGATCTCGGCGCCGCGATCTGCGAGGAGATGGGCGCACCGGCCTCGCTCGCCAACGGCTTTCAAGTCGGGCTCGGGGTGGGGCACCTCAACACCGCCATCGAAGTGCTCAAGACCTTTCCCTTCGAGGAGCAACGCGGCGCGACCATGATCGCCAAAGAGCCGATCGGCGTCTGTGGCCTCATCACGCCCTGGAACTGGCCCATGAACCAGATTGCGGTGAAGGTCTTCCCGGCGCTCGCGACCGGCTGCACCGTGGTTTTGAAGCCCTCCGAGCATGCGCCGTTCTCGGCCCAGATCTTCGCCGAGATCCTCGATGAGGCGCGCGTGCCCGCCGGCGTGTTCAATCTCATCCAGGGCGATGGCCCCGGGGTGGGCGTGCCGCTCGCGCGCCATCCCGACGTCAACTTGGTCTCCTTCACCGGCTCGACGCGCGCCGGCGTCGATGTCGCGCAGAACGCGGCGCCCACGGTCAAGCGGGTCTGCCAGGAGCTCGGCGGCAAGAGTCCGAACATCATTCTCGACGATGCGGACTTCGCCAAGCACGTCGCGGCCGGCGTCGCATCAATGATGGGAAATTCCGGTCAGACCTGCAGCGCACCTTCTCGCATGCTCGTTCCCAAGGCCCGCATGGAGGAGGCCATTCGCATCGCCCGAGAGGCGGCATCCCAGGTGACCGTGGGCGACCCCAAGGGCAATTTCACGATCGGCCCGGTGGTCTCGCAGCGGCAGTTCGAGAAGATTCAGGGCTTGATCCAGAAGGGGATCGATGAAGGGGCCACCTTGGTGGCCGGCGGCACCGGGCGCCCCGAGGGGCTAAGAAAGGGCTACTACGTGAAGCCCACGGTGTTTGCCAACGTGACCAACCAAATGATTATCGCTCGCGAGGAGATCTTCGGGCCGGTGCTCGCCATCTTGGGCTACGACAGCATCGATCAGGCGGTCGAGATTGCGAACGATACCGATTACGGGCTCGCCGGCTTCGTCGCCGCAGCGGATCTGGACAAAGCTCGTGCCGTGGCCCGAAGGCTGCGTGCCGGGTGGATATCCATCAACGACGGCTTCGATTTCCATGCACCGTTCGGGGGCTACAAGAAGAGCGGCAACGGGCGGGAGTGGGGCGAGTTCGGCTTCCACGAGTACCTCGAGACCAAGGCAATGCTCGGCTACGCGCCGGGCCAGGCTGCGCAGTAAGGCGCAAGCGCAACAAGCGCGGCTAAGCGGGCCGGGAAGCGCCTCGCGGAGCTGAGCGCGATCATCGAGCCTGCACACATCTCGGGATTGGATGGCCAATCCCGAGATGAGCATGCCACGGCGATTGCGCCTTCGCCGATCACTTCATCGCTCGCCACTCTCTAGCCCGGCTTATTCAGGAAGGGCAGCTGCTTTATCCGACTCCTCGTGATAGGCATCGTTGTTCATGAACGATTCAGGCTAGGCATCTGCATGTTCTAGGTATATCCCCGTATTGGTGTCCGAGCCTTTAATCACAATACTTGCGACGGGGTTGGCAGCGGTCAGCAGGGAGCATCTTTCAATGGATAAGAAGTTCACGGCGATCCTGATCCCGGTGCTTTGCTCCATCTTCATCTCGATGGGCGCGAAGGCGGACGAGGATCCATGGGAAATCCGTTTGCGCGCGCTGTATCTCGATCCCGCGAATCACTCCGATGCCTATGCGCCTCTGGGGATTCCGGAAGACGCGATTCATATCAATTCGAAGTGGCTGCCGGATCTCGACTTCGAATACTACTTCGCGCCCCATTGGTCGAGCGAGCTCGTGCTCACGTATCCGCAGAGTCAAACCGTGACCGTCGAGAAAAGCGCGCTCGGCGGCCCGACGGATATCGGAACCTTCAAGCACTTGCCACCGGTTCTGACGCTGAAGTACGGTTTCTTGCCGGATGCCGCCTTCAGACCCTACGTCGGTGTAGGCTTCAACCTCACGTTCATTTCCGATGTGCATCTCACGGTACCGACGGTCGGGAATCTCCAGCTCGATCATACGAGCGTGGGTCCCGCCGCGCAGGTCGGCTTCGACTGGAAGCTCGCTGATCACTGGTTCTTCAATATGGATGCGAAGTGGGCTGAGCTGCGCTCGGACGTGAAGTTCGATGGCGCGAAGATCTCCCAGGCACGCATCGATCCTTGGCTGCTCGGCGTTGGATTCGGCTATCGATTCGGCGCAAAGGCCGCGCCGCTGCCGCCCCCAGCGCCTCCGCCCCCACCGCCGGCAGCGGCGCCGATGGCCGCGCCGCCACCTCCGCCGCCCCCGCCACCGCCGCCCCCACCGGTGCCCAAGAAGTCCGCAGAAGTGATTCTGAAAGGGGTGAATTTCGCGACGGCGTCAGCGAAGCTCACGCCCAAGTCGACCGAGGTGCTCGACCAGACCGTCAGTGCGATCAAGCGCTGCGGGTGCTCTGGCGTCGAGATTCGCGGATATACCGATTCGGTGGGAAAGCCGGATTACAATCAAAAGCTCTCCGATCGACGTGCACATGCAGTGATGCAGTACTTCATCGATCATGGCATCTCCGCGCAGATCCTGAGCGCGCAGGGATTTGGTGAGGCGAGCCCCATCGCGAGCAATGCATCCGCCGAGGGGCGCGCCGAGAATCGTCGGGTCACGGTGCAGTTCACCGAGGCGCAGTGAGTCAGCGAGGCGCAGTGAGCGAGGCGCCTTCGGGGTCCGGAGGCCTCGTGCGCCTCCGCGCTGCGAAGGCTCCTCGCGCGCTGCGCCGTATTCAGGGCCGGGAGACTCGCGCCGCAAGTGACTGACGGGGCGATACTTCGCCACACAGTTGATTCGACAAGGTCTGCGCGGCCGAAAGCAGAGCCTCCTGCAGTGCGGGCAGCCGGGCGCCTTTTGAGGCGCTGCCGATGCCGATGGCGACCAGTGCATGGCTCAGCTGCGCCCAGCTCTTCCATACGGGGGCGGCGACCACGGTTACTCCGGCGATGTAGTTGCCCGCATCGACGGCAAACCCTCGAAGGCGCGTCTGCCGCACCTGCGCGTTCCACTCATCGAACGTCGGTGGATCGTCCCAGCGAAGAGTCTTGAACCGAGCCTCCAGCTCCGCTTCCGAGTGATCTCCGAAGGCCGCAATGCAACGGCCCGTCGCGCTGATGAGCGCCGGGAAGCGACTGCCGATTTGCGTGCTCAGCTGAAAGTCCTGCGCGGACTGGGAGACGGCCACGACGATGATGTGCTCGAGACCGACGATCTGCACTCCGAGCACGGTCACGTCGAAGGCTCGGCCGATTCGGTCGAGCACCGGCTGGGCGAGATCGTTGAAGCGGTTGCGCCGCAGCCAGTGCCGCGCGAGCGTGAGGACGCCCGCCTCGAGAGAATAGCGTTTCGTGTCGGGATCGAAGGAAACGAGCTCCTCGGCCACCAAGGCTCTCAGCACGTGCAGGCACGTGCTCGGCACCAGTCCGAGCTCGCGTGCGATCGATTGGACGCCGAGCGGGATGTCGCTCTTCCCGAGCAAGCGCAGGACCGCCGCGGCACGCGAGATCGCGGGCGCCTTGCTCGACTTCACCGCTCTCGCAAGCTCGCGGTCGGGTCGCGGGGGTCGTCGTGGGTCGCTCATGAACGGGCAGTTTAGCGTGTTTCATATATGAAATGCCATTCAATATTTGCAATAACAAAACCCCTGTGGCACATTGCCGCGGTCCGGTGAAAGACAGGGCCAACTCGAGATGCGGCTAAAGTGGTGAAGCTCACCGAATATACGCGCTATGCCGATGCCCAGCAGTTTGCGAGCTCGCGGGCATTGTGGGAGCTCTTCGACGGCGATCGAGAGCATTTCAATATCGCGCACGAGTGCATCAGCCGTCACGCCGACGGCTCGGGCCGCATCGCGGTGCGCATCGCGCACGCCGACGGAACCGACGAGATCTTGAATTTCGACACCATCGCGAGGGGCTCGGCGCGCTTTGCCCACTGGCTCGAGGAGAACGGCATAGAGCCGGGCGACCGCGTCGCCTTCATGCTGGACCCCTCGCTCCCGTTTTATCTCAGCCTGTTCGGCGCGATGATGATGGGCGCGATCAGCGTGCCGCTGTTCACGCTGTTCGGGATCGACGGATTGCGCCTGCGGGTCGATGATTGCAGACCGAAGCTCCTCATCACGAATGCGGAGAAGGCGCAGATCGCGCGCCAAGTCGACGGGCTGCGCGTCGTCGTGGCCGACGCCGGCCTGCTCGATGAGGTGGCGCGCTTTCCTGATGCCTACAAAACGGTGACGCGCGCCGACGATCTGGCCGTGTTTCAGTACACATCGGGCACCACCCGCGAATTGCCGGCCGCGGTGAAGCACTCGCACCGCACGGTGGTGACGCTCATGTTCGCCGCGCTCTACGGCACCGGCATTCGCCCGGGCGATGAGTTTTTTTGTCCGTCCTCACCCGCCTGGGGGCATGGGCTCTGGCATGGGACACTGGCGCCGCTCGCGCTCGGCGTCACGACCGGCACATTCGCCGGCCGCTTCGATGCGGTGCGGCTCATGCGTGCGCTCGAGGATTACCGGATCACGAACCTGTCGGCCGCGGCTACCCACTACCGAATGATGAAGAACTCCGGTAAGGCCAAGGACTTCGCTTTCCGCATCGAGAAGCTGTCCTATACGGGCGAGCCCATCGATCCGGCGACGCTTCAATTCATCGACGACACCTTTCATGTGCCGGCGTGCAGCATGTATGGCACGACCGAGATCGGTGTGGTGCTGGTCAACTATCCGGGAGCCGGTGATTATGTCGTGAAGCCCGGCTCGCTGGGAAAGCCGGTGCCGGGCGTGAAGCTCCAAGTGCAGGCTCCAGACGGGGCTCCCGCAGCGCCGGGCGTCGTCGGCGAGCTCATGGTGTGGCGCCACAACCGCTGGGAGACGACCAAGGACCTCGCGCGGATCGACGAGGAGGGCTACTTCTATCATGCCGGGCGCGCGGACGATGTCATCATCTCTGCGGGCTGGACGATGA
>DATHCO010000367.1:0-4589 GCA_035319505.1 Steroidobacteraceae bacterium
CGACCTCGGCGCCGCGGGGGTCATGTTCACGCTCGATACGGACTCGGGCTTTCGCGACGTGGTGTTCATCACGGCCTCCTACGGCCTCGGCGAGACCGTGGTGCAAGGTGCGGTGAATCCGGACGAGTTCTACGTCTACAAGCCCTCGCTTCGGGCCCACCGGCGTTCGATCCTGCGCAAGAACCTGGGGCAGAAGGCGATCAAGATGATCTACGGCGCTCCCGGCGGCGGCGAGCGTGTTCGCACCGTCGATGTCGAGGTCGAGGACCGCCAGCGCTTTTCGATCGACGAGGCCGATGTCGTCAAGCTCGCCGAGCAGGCGCTCGTCATCGAGAATCACTATGGCACCCCGATGGATATCGAGTGGGGGAAGGACGGCGATACCGGTAAGATTTATATACTGCAGGCCCGCCCCGAGACCGTTCAGAGCCGCGCCGGACGGACGATCCAGCGCTTCACGCTAAAGTCCCGTTCGACCGTACTGGTGAGCGGCCGCAGCATCGGTCAGCGCATCGGCGCCGGTCATGCGCGCATCATCCGGGATGTGAAGGAGATGTCGCGGGTGCGCGCGGGCGACGTGCTGGTCGCCGACATGACCGACCCCGACTGGGAGCCGGTGATGAAGCGCGCCGCCGCCATCGTCACCAATCGGGGCGGCCGAACCTGTCACGCGGCCATCATCGCGCGTGAGCTCGGTATTCCGGCGGTGGTGGGCTGCGTCAACGCGACGCAGTCGATTCGGGAAAATCAAGCGGTCACCGTGTCGTGTGCGGAAGGCGATACGGGGCACGTCTACGACGGGATGCTGGAATACGACCAGCGTAGCCTCGAGCTCGACTCGCTGCCGCCCATCCCGGTGAAAATATCCATGAACATCGGCAATCCCGACCGGGCGTTTGAGTTTGCCGGCTTACCGAACAGGGGCGTCGGGCTCGCGCGCCTGGAGTTCATCATCAACCGCATGATCGGCGTGCATCCGCGCGCGCTCCTGGAATTCGACAAGCAGTCGCCCGAGCTCAAGGAAACCATTCTTCCGCAGATCGCAGGCTACGCTGATCCGGTGAGCTTCTATGTCGAGAAGCTGGCGGAGGGCATCGCACAGATCGCCGCCGCCTTCGCGCCCGAGCCTGTCATCGTGCGCCTCTCCGACTTCAAGTCGAACGAGTACGCGAACTTGATCGGCGGGAAGAATTACGAGCCGCACGAGGAGAATCCGATGCTCGGATTTCGCGGCGCCTCACGCTATATCGACAAGAGCTTCAGGCCCTGCTTCGAGCTCGAGTGCCGCGCTCTCAGGCGGGTGCGCGAGGAGATGGGTTTGACCAACGTGCAGGTCATGGTGCCCTTCGTGCGCACGCTGGCCGAGGCGCGGACGGTGACGCAACTTCTGGCGGACAACGGCTTGAAACGCGGCGAAAACGGACTCAAGCACATCATGATGTGCGAATTGCCCACCAACGCGGTGCTCGCCGATCGATATCTCGAGTATTTCGACGGCATGTCGATCGGCTCGAACGACATGACGCAGCTCGCCCTGGGCCTCGATCGCGACTCGGGCGTCGTGGCGAAACTCTTCGACGAGCGCGACGATGCGGTGAAAGCGTTCATGGCGATGGCGATCAAGGCGTGCAAGGCGCAGGGGAAGTATGTGGGCATTTGCGGTCAGGGACCCTCCGACCACCCGGAGCTCGCCCGCTGGCTCGTCAAGCAGGGGATCGACAGCTTGTCGCTCAACCCGGATACGGTGGTCGAGACGTGGATGTTCCTCGCGTTGGAGAGCACCGCCTGATGCGGGCGATGAGGCGGATTCAGGGAATCACGAACGGGCGCAGCAGCCGCTCCCGGTAGAACTTCAGCTCGCGTATCGATTCGCGCACATCGTCGAGCGCCAGGTGAGCGGTGTTTTTCTGGAATGCCTGGGCGACCTGCGGGGCCCAGCGCTGCGCGAGCTCCTTGAGCGTGCTCACGTCGAGATTGCGGTAATGGAAGAACCGCTCGAGCGTGGGCATCTGCCGGGCAAGGAAGCGCCGATCCTGGCAAATGCTGTTACCGCACATGGGCGAGCGCCCCGGCTCGGCCCACGACTCGAGGAACGCCAGGGTCTCGCGCTCGGCGGTGGCGGTATCGATTCGGCTCGCGAGCACGCGGGCGGTCAAGCCGGAGCTGCCGTGCTGATTGCGATTCCAATCATCCATGCCGGCGAGCACTTCCGCGCTCTGATGCACTGCGAACACCGGGCCTTCGGCGAGCACCGTGAGATATTTGTCGGTTACGATCGTCGCGATCTCGATGATGAGGTCGGTGTCGGGCTGCAGCCCCGTCATCTCGAGATCGATCCAGACGAGATTTTCCGGAGATTTCATGTGCTTTGGTACGAGCAAAACCCGATGGTAGCAGAGCGCCGCCATTGAAAGGCAGGCGCGGCAAGGGCGTCGTGCTCGCGAGCTACGGCCGCGGGGTACTGGTGCAATCGAGCGGGATCGCCTTCCAGTGTTCCTTGAAGGGACGCAAGCAGCGTGTCGTGTGCGGTGATCGCATCGGCTGGGCGGAGTTGGCAGCCGGCGGGCCCACGGTCGAATCGATCGAGTCGCGCCGCAACCTGATCGAGCGCATCGATTCGCGCGGCCGCGCTGAACCGGTCGCCGCCAACGTCGATCGCATGGCCGTTGTGGTCGCGCCGGAACCGGCCCCCGATTGGTTCCTCGTCGATCGTTACTGGGCGGGTGCGCGATTGAAAGAAATCGAGGCCCTGCTGATCGCCAACAAGTCCGACCTCGACGCGATCTCGCTCAAGAGCGAATTGGCCGGCTATCGGGATTTGGGACTGCCCTGCCACGAGATCTCCGCGCTCACGGGCGCGGGCATTGCGGACCTCGAGCGCACCCTCGCCGGGGGTGCGACCCTGCTGGTCGGTCAATCGGGTGTAGGCAAATCCTCGATCGTCAACACGCTCGCCCCGGCGGCGGCGGCGCAGACCGCCGAGCTCACGCGCGAAGTCGAAGGTCGACACACGACGACGACGGCTCGCCGCTACCCGCTGTCGGCGGGGCCGGACTCGGCCGTGGTCGATGCGCCGGGAGTGCGCGACTTCGCGCCTCCGGCCCACATCGTCGGGGCGGCGGAACGCGGCTTCGTCGAAATCCACCGCCTCGCGCCACACTGTCGCTTCAAGGATTGCCGCCACCTGCAAGAGCCGGGCTGCGCGGTGCGCAGCGCCGTCCTGGCGGGAGACGTCGCGCCGCGCCGCTATGAGAGCTACCGGCGCTTGTTTCGTCTCTACGAGAAACTCGCGACGCCCGAGAGGCGCTAGAGTGTCCTGAATCAGAAATTCGCCGTGCACCGAGAGCGCCGCCGCGGCCCGACCGCAAGGCGCGACGACCGCGAATACTTTAGCGTATTCAAGGGAGGAGCAACGCGGCGGGCGGGGCGCCGCGGCGTTCGAATGCCGGCGAATTTCTGATTCAGGACACTTGGAGCCTCAAGACACGCGGGTGCGCCCGGCGAGCGCGTGGGCGAGCGTACCGCCGTCGATGTACTCGAGCTCACCGCCCACCGGTACACCGTGCGCGATGCGCGAGGCTTTGAGCCCGAGCCGCAACGCGATCTCTCCGAGGTAGTGCGCCGTCGCCTCCCCTTCCACCGTGGGGTTAGTGGCCAGGATCACCTCGCGTACCTCACCCTCGCCGATCAGCCTCTCGAACTCCTGCAATCCGAGCTCGGCCGGTCCGATGCCGTCGAGCGGCGACAGATGCCCCATCAGCACGAAATAGCGGCCGCGAAAGCCGCCCGACTGCTCGATGGCGACCACATCCGCCGGCGATTCGACCACGCAGAGCTGGGCGACATCGCGCTGGGGCGAGGCGCAAATCGCGCACAGCTCACTCTCCGTCAGCATGCGGCAGCGCTTGCAATGCCCGACCGCGGCGAGCGCCTCCGCCAGCGCTTGTGCGAGACCCCGGCCGCCGTCGCGATCGCGTTCCAGCAAATGAAACGCCATGCGCTGCGCCGACTTCGGGCCGACGCCGGGCAAGCAGCGCAGCGACTCGATCAACCGAGCGAGGGCAGGCGTGTACTTCATCGGCTCAAAAAGGCAGCTTCATGCCGGGCGGCAGCGCGATGCCGGACATGAGTCCCGCGTACTTCTCCTGGATGCGCGCCTCGATCTTGCGGGTCGCATCGTTGATCGCCGCGACCACCAGATCCTCGATCAGTGTGAGCTCCTCGCCCGCGAGCTTCGGCTCGATCGCCACCTTCTTCGCCTCGTGACGCCCGTTCAATACGACCTTCACCATGCCGGCGCCCGATTCGCCCGTGACCTCGAGGCTCGCGAGCTCCGCTTGGGCTTTCTGCATGCTCTCTTGCATCTGTTGTGCCTGACGCAGCAGGTTTCCCAGTCCGCCTTTCGTCATGATGTCCTCCTCAACCCCTAATTCGTCGGCCTCACCGAGCTCAAGTCCACCTCGGCGCCGAATCGCTCCTGTAGCCCTTTGACCGCCGGGTCCTCCCCAAAGGCGGCCGCCGCACGCAGCGCCTTGTCGTGGTCCGCCATCGCACGCTGGCGGGCGGGAGTGGCGAGGCCGGCCTCCGAG
>DATHCO010000368.1:0-8294 GCA_035319505.1 Steroidobacteraceae bacterium
CTCGCTCATCGCTGCAGCCAGGCTGTCGACGCCCACCGGACCACCCTCGAATTTCTCGATGACGGTCAAGAGAAGCTTTCGGTCCAGCATGTCGAAGCCCTGCGGATCGACCTCCAGCATGTCGAGCGCGGCGAGCGCGACCATGCCCGAGATGATGCCCTGAGCCTTCACTTGGGCGAAGTCACGCACCCGGCGCAAGAGCCGGTTCGCGATGCGCGGCGTGCCGCGCGAGCGCTCGGCGATCCGATCGGCACCCTCCGGCTCGAGCTCGAGCTTCAAGATCGAGGCGCTGCGATTGACGATCCTCTTGAGCTCCGCCGTCGTATAAAACTCCAGCCGCTGCACGATTCCGAAGCGATCGCGCAACGGCGAGGTCAACAGACCGGCGCGGGTGGTCGCGCCCACCAGCGTGAACGGCGGCAGGTCGAGCTTGATGGAGCGCGCACCCGGCCCCTCGCCGATCATCAGGTCGAGTTGCGCGTCCTCCATGGCGGGATAAAGCACCTCCTCGACCACAGGGCTCAGGCGATGAATCTCGTCCACGAACAGCACGTCGCGCGGCTCCAAGTTGGTGAGCAGTGCCGCCAGATCGCCGGCGCGCTCGAGCACAGGCCCGGAGGTCTGCCGCAGATTGACCTTGAGCTCGTTGGCGATGATGTGCGCGAGCGTGGTTTTGCCGAGACCGGGGGGGCCGAAGATCAACACGTGATCGAGCGCCTCGCCACGCTTGCGCGCCGCTTGGATAAAGATGTCCATCTGCGCCGTCACCTTGGTCTGTCCGACGTATTCGGCCAGCGTCTTGGGTCGTACGGCGCGCTCGGCCATCTCGTCGTCGCGAGCTCCCGCGCCGCTCATGATCCGATCCTGCTCAATGCCCATGGCGTTATTCTAGGGCCTGGCCGCGGATTTGAGAGCGCGGCGAATGATTTCAGTGGTCGAGAGACCGGGCTCGTCCGCAGACTTGAGGAGCCGTGTGATCTCGGGCGGCTTGTAGCCGAGCGCGATCAGCGCCGCAAATGCCTCGCTTTGTGGGCTCGCCGGCGCCGGGCCGATTGCCCCGCGTCCCTCTTTCGGGGCGGGCATTGCCAGCTTCTGTACACTGTCGCGCATCTCGATGATGACCCGCTCCGCGGTCTTGCGCCCGATGCCGGGAATGCGGGTGAGCATGGCGACGTCCTGCGCTTCGACGATGCGCAGGAAGTCCTCGACGCTCGCTCCCGAGAGGATCCCGAGCGCGATCTTCGGTCCCACACCGGACACCTTGAGGAGGCCCCGGAACAGTCGCCGCTCGCTGTCAGTACCGAAACCGAACAAGATATGCGCATCGTCGCGCACCACCAGATGGGTGTAGAGCGCCACCGGCTCCCCGGCGGCGGGCAAGCCGTAGAAGGTCGACATCGGCGCCTCGAGCTCGTAGCCGACGCCGTTCACGTCGACCATCAGCATCGGCGGCTGCTTCAAGGCCAAGCGGCCCTTGAGAAACCCGATCATTCGCTGCTAGCGGCCGACTTGAGCGCGGCACGCACCCGCCCTCGCAGCGCGTGACAGACCGCCGCAGCCAAGGCATCCGCCGCATCGGCGGCCACGGGGCCCTCGAGCTTCAAGAGGTTCCTCATCATGATCTGCACCTGCGCCTTCTCGGCGCTCCCTGAGCCCACCACGGCCTGCTTGATCTGGCGCGTCGCGTACTCGAAAACCTCGGCGTGCGAATCGGCGGTTCCACAGATGGCGGCCCCGCGTGCCTGTCCGAGCTTCAGGGCGCTGTCGGGATTGCGGTTCACGAACACTCGCTCGATGGCGATCTCCTGCGGGTGGTATTGGGCGACGACGCTGCGCACGCAGCTGAATATCTCGCACAGGCGCGTGGCGAGCTCCCCATGGGGCGTGCGAATGACGCCGCTCGCCACGTAAGTCAGGCGTGGACCCGTCGCATCCACCACGCCGAAACCGGTGCATTGTGATCCGGGATCGATCCCGAGCACCCGTATCGTCGTGAGCATTGGCATAGCCGAGTATGATACCGGCAACGGCCAGCTAAACCCACCGAAGGAATCTACCAAGGAGCATGGAAACCACGACGCCAACTCGCCCCGCGAGCTCGAAGCTCGAGGCCGGCCTTGCGGCTGTGCTCGCGCTCGAGGTACCCGCCGCGGCCGAGCCCGCGCGCGGCGCTGCGCTCGAGGTGGCCCAGATCGTACGCAGGCTCGAGGCGGACGAGGAAGTGGTGGTCGCCGCGGTCTTGCAGCCGCTCCTCGAGGAACGAGTCATCGACCGCGAAATCGCCGTGAAACGCTTCGGCGAGGAGGCGACCCGACTCGCGCGCGAGCTGAGTCAACTCGGTCATTTTGGCCTGCCGCCCGACTGGACCCCGGAGCGGGGTCTTACCTCGGCTCAGGCCGAGGCGCTGCGCAAAATGCTGGTCGCAGTCGTCGCTGATGTGCGCTTGGTGGTCGTGAAGCTTGCCGATCAGCTGCAGAAGATGCGTCGGGCGAAGACTCTGGAGGCCGTGCTCAAACGCAAGCTGGCGATCGAGACTCGCGAAGTCTATGCTCCGCTCGCGAACCGCTTGGGCGTATGGCAGGTGAAATGGGAGCTCGAGGACCTCGCGTTTCGCTATCTGCAGCCGGCCGAGTACCAGCACATCGCGGCCGCGCTCAAGGCGCGCCGAACCGAGCGCGAGCGCTACATCGAAGAGCTGAAGAGCCTCTTGCAGCGCGAGCTCAGATCGGCGGGCATCGAGGCGCGCATCGAGGGGCGGCCGAAGCACATCTATAGCATCTGGCGCAAGATGCAGGCGAAGCAGCTCGCCTTCGAGCAGGTCATGGACGTTCGCGCAGCCCGCGTGCTCGTGGGAAGCGTCGGCGAGTGCTACGCGGCGCTCGGGATCGTGCACTCGCTCTGGCCCTTCATTCCGGGCGAGTTCGACGACTATATCGCCACACCCAAGGACAATCTGTATCGCTCGATTCACACCGCAGTCATCGGGCCGGGCGGTCAGCCGGTGGAGATTCAGATCCGCACCCACGAGATGCACGCGCACGCCGAGCGCGGGGTGGCGGCGCATTGGCGCTACAAGGAGGGCGGCCGCAGCGATCAAGCCTATGAGCGCAAGATCAACCGGCTGCGCGCACTGCTCGCACCGGACGGCCAGGACAGCGCGAAAGACTTTCTCGACCGCATGCGAGTCGAGCTCTTCCAGGATCGCATCTACGTGTTCTCGCCGAAGGGCGAGATCGTCGATGTGCCGGTCGGCGGTACGCCCCTCGACTTCGCCTACCAGGTACACACCGAGTTGGGACACCGGACCCGGGGAGCCAAGGTCAACGGACGGATGGTCGCACTCGACTATCGGCTCAAGAACGGCGAGACCGTCGAGATCATTGCGGGGAAAACGGCGCAGCCGTCGCGCGACTGGTTGTCGCCGCAGTCGGGCTTCCTCGCGAGCCCACGGCACCGCAACAAGGTGCGCGCCTGGTTCCGCAAGCAAGACGAGGGGCAGAACAAGCTCGAGGGCCGGGCGATCCTCGAGCGCGAGCTCCAGCGCCTCGGCATCAACAGTGCGCCGATGCCGGAACTCCTGGCCGAGCTCAAGCTGGCGAGCACGGAGGACCTCCATGCGGCCTTGGGCTTTGGTGAGCTCAGCGCGGCGCAGCTCGCCGGCGCAATTCAACGGCTCAACTACGCGCGCGCGGCACGTCCGGAGGAGAAGACCCGGCCGCGCGCCCCCGCTGCGCGCGAGCCGGATATCGAGGTCACCGGAGTCGGTGATCTGCTGTCGACTTTCGCGCAGTGCTGCAAGCCCGTCCCACCCGAGCCCATCGTCGGCTACATCACCGTCGGCCGCGGCGTGAGCATCCATGGCAGGAGCTGTACAAACCTCGCGCGCCTCGCCGCGCGCGCCCCGGCGCGGGTGCTGCCGGTCGGCTGGGGCTCTCGGACCGATGCGGAGTTTCCGGCGGACATCGAGGTCGAGGCGTTCGACCGCCGCGGGCTGGTGCGCGATGTGAGCGCAGTCCTCGCCGATGAGAAGATCAGCATTCGCAGCATGAATACCCTCACCGATCCGCGCGAGCACCTCGCCCGCATGAGCATCTCGATCGAGATCGCGGATCTACCGCAGCTGTCGCGGGTGCTCTCGCGCATCGCGCAGCTCCCGAACGTGGTGAGCGCGCGGCGCAGGAAGTGAGATCGGGACAGGGGCAGATCCCCGAGCCGACCGCCACGTCATTCGTTGACAATCCCTCCATCGGCGAGCGCCTCTCTCAACGGCCGAGATTGCTCGTGCGGCGGATGAATCATTCGCACGCAGCGTCGAGGGCTCGTACCGTGCGATGGTAGAGCGCCATGGCTTTAGCAGGAGAATCAGCAATGCTGACGATCCCGAGCTTGCCGAACTCTGCAACGGCACCGATAAGATTGAAAGTGACCCCTTGCTGCGTGGTCCTATCGAAGTGCAGGTTCTGCTCGATGGCGACATCGATCAGATCAGGTGGCGTCAGGCGCCGGTACCGCGCCTTTACCAAGTTATCGGTCGCATAGTAATAGCGGGCTTCACCTTGTGGGGTGAAGAGAAGGCCGCTGTCGACGTCGTACCGTCCATCCGTCAAGTATTGCAAGGTTTGAAAGGTATGCGTCGTTCCCCCTTTGCGCAGGTTGATCTCGATCGCGTAGTGGTGCCACCCACTGCTTTCGCGCACACAGACAAAGTCGACCCCGAAGCGACCGAGAACCCCCTTCGCCAGCAACACGGCCGCGACACGCAGGGCCGACTCGCTAACGGCGCCCCGATAATCCTCCATGGCCGGAAAGCAGGCGCCCAGATAACGTTGGCCTGTCGAACCTCCGAGTACTTGATCATGAGTCGATATGCTCTCGATCGCTCCGCGCGGATTGATCCGTAGCTGTACCGACGGCGAGCGCTTATCCTCACCTTCGATCCACGCCTCGACGACTCCACCAAGTTCCGCAAACTTGGCGGCGTAACGCTCGTAAGTCATGCCCGCCGCCTCCGGCCGCAGCCGATCCGGCAGCTGCGCGGCGAGCCAGCGCTCGAGTCCCGAGGCTGTGGGCGCGCCGGAATAATCGAAGATGCAATTACCTTCACCGGATGCGCCTTCCTCGAGCTTGATGACGGCCCGCCCGAGCGTTGGCTGACGCAGCTTGAGAGCGGCGAGGGCAGTGACAACATCGTGCATATCGCGAAGATTCTCGGCACCGTCGACCATTGCGACCCCCGCCTCGCGGAACACCGAGCGACTGCCGCTCTTTGTTCCCAGATGTAGCAGCGCGGGATCACAAGCATAGAGTGGAATGCCGAGACGAACGGCAAGCGTTCGTTCATCCCCTGTCGCATTGAAGCACGATAGGTGCGCCAGCTGTGCATCCCCCACCGCACTGCGCACACGGCCGAGCAGCCGCGGGCGATCGAGAATCTTGCGCGTCAGGCTGACTATCGAGGTATCGTGCGTCGCAAGCAATGTGAGCCGAGCACGTGCATGCTCGTGAGGAATCCCCGGCAGCAACTGTAGATAATAATCGACGATCGATGCATCCAGTGGCGCGCTGGTGAGAAATATCATGCGCGTGTTCGGCATCTTGAGCAGCATGAGCATCGTGAGCTGTCGCTCTTCGTAGTGCGTGATGCCCTCGATTCGAGCCAGCAGTTCTGCATCGAGGCTGAGGCCGGGCACCACCACGATCGTGCGGGGAGCCAGGCGGTCGGCGAATACCCGATCGAAGAGCGGCGGCAGACGCCGCTGCAGCTCGGCAAAGTCCGCAAGTTCACCGGCCGAGCCGGGCTCGGGGTAGTCGTGCTGTGTTGCTGCGGACATCCGCTGGCTCACGAACGGCACAATCGGCCGCCTCCTCAGGCCGCGCTGTCGGTCTCTCCCGGGTGGCCCTCGAGAAGCTCGGCAAGCGCTCGGCAAGCGTCGGTGACCGTGAAGATGCCAACCAGCTTGTCATTCTTGGTGACGATGGCCGAACCAATGTGGTGCTCCGCCATGGTACGCGCGACGGTTGCTACGGGCGTAGAGGCGGGTACGACATAGGTCTTGTCGGCGTAGACGTCACGAACCTTGAGCTCACGTTCGTCGGGGTTGGCGAAGTCAGGTCCGAGCAGAAGCTTGATGTCCCGATCCGTCACTACCCCCACGATGTCTCCACCGGAGGTGACCGGCAGATGCCGAAAATGGCCCTCCCGCATCATCTTGCGAGCCTGGACGAGCGGCTCGTCGATATCGATCGAATGGGGGAACGGCGTCATAAAGGCGATGACTTGTGGATTCCGTTTCATCGAGCGTCTCGTCCATTAAAATCCGGTAGGCTCACTCTCTCGTCGGCTTGCTTGGTTCTTCACCACCATGATCCCGATTTGCCGGCATTGTATTCGAGATGCTACGTCTTGTCCCGATGTGGAGCGCAAGCGCCCGGACCCACACCGTCGAGCGCACCCAGCGCCAACAACGCCGACGTCCTCATGTGCGAATTAGTGGCTCACGGCTACAGCGGTAGGCCGTCATCGCCATAGGATCCGCCAGGACTTGCCTTGATAAAGGCATACGTCGGGCTAGCCATTATCGCCTTTTGCAGCGTCACGACGTCCCAGGGATTTAGCGAAATGAATTCGACCACTCCTCGAGCTGACGCCGCGCCTTCATCGCGAGGCGATGCGCCTCGACGTAAGTCGGGTCGGTGGGCGCCGGCCAGGTAGCTGAAAGGACCTGTCGCGCTCGGTGCGGAAAAAACATCATAGAGCGCGCCGGCCAGGGTAGGCCGTGGTCTCGTTGTCGAGCATCTTGGTGACCTGCCGAGCGCCCTCAGCGATTGATCGTGTCGATCGCCCGCTTGTCCGCCGCGAGCGCCGCCTCGTGGATCGCCTCCGACAGGGTCGGATGGGCGTGGATGGTGCGTTGAATATCCTCGGTGCTCGCGGAGTACTCCATCGCGAGCACCGCTTCGCTGTTGAGCTCGCCCGCCATCGGACCGATGATGTGCACACCCAAGATCTCGTCGTCGTCCTGGGCCGAGACGATCTTGGCCATGCCCTGCGCCGCGTCCATGGCGCGCGCCCTTCCGCTCGCGGCGAAGGGGAAGGCGCCGACCTTGTAGGCACGGCCGCTCGCCTTGACCTGTTCCTCGGTTTGACCGACCCAGGCGATCTCCGGAGCCGTGTAGATCACCGACGGAATTACCTTGTAGTTGACCTCCCCGTAACGGCCGGCGATCAGCTCCGCCACCATGATGCCCTCCTCCTTGCCCTTGTGCGCGAGCATGGGACCGCGCACCACATCGCCGATTGCCCACACGTTCGCGGCCGTCGTTCGGCAATGCTCGTCGACGCGAATGAACCCACGGGCGTCGAGCTCGACTCCCGTGCCCTGCGCGAGCAAATCCTCGGTGAAGGGGCGGCGCCCCACGGCGACCACGAGCTTGTCCACCTTGAGCGCGTGCTCGCCCTGAGCGTCCGCATACACCACGTCGACCGCTCCATCCGTCACGCTGGCGCGCGCGACCTTGGTGCCGAGCTTGATGTCGAGGCGCTGCTTCTTGAAATGGCGCTGCGCCTCCCGGGCGATCGTCTGATCCACCGTGGGGAGAAATTCCTCGAGCGCCTCGAGGACGGTGACTTCGCTTCCCAGGCGTCGCCAGACGCTACCGAGCTCGAGTCCGATCACGCCCGCGCCGATCACGCCGAGCCGCGCGGGCACGGCATCGAGCTCGAGCGCGTTCCAGGAATCGATGATGTGCGTGCCATCGTGCGGAACCGCATTCAACCGGATGGGCGTCGATCCGGAGGCCAGGACGACGTGCTTCGCTTGCAAGGTCTTTTCGCCCCCGTCGGCACTCTTGACGAGGACCTGATTGCCGGTCAGGAGCCGTGCGTGTCCCTGCAAACCCACCACCCCGCTCGCCTTGAAGAGCGCGGTGATACCCTGGGTCATGGCCTTCACGATCGAGGCGCGGCGCTTTTGCATCTGCGCCAGGTCGAGCTCGAGAGCGCCGATCTTCAACCCGTGATGCGAGAGCTCCTCCTTCGCCCGCTCATAGAGCTCCGAGGACTCGAGCAGTGCCTTGGACGGAATGCAGCCGGCATTCAAGCACGTGCCACCGAACGCATAGCCGCCGTCGGTGTTGCGCCATTCGTCCACGCAGGCCACTTTGAGCTTGTTCTGCGCGGCGCGAATCGCCGCCGGGTAGCCGGCGGGACCTGCGCCGATCACGACGACATCGTAAGCCTCGCGCGGGCTCGCGTCGCGCCAGGCGGGCGTCCAGCCTTTCTGGCCGCTAAAGCC
>DATHCO010000369.1:0-9569 GCA_035319505.1 Steroidobacteraceae bacterium
CCACGACGCCGCTCCGCCAAGTGAGGCGCCGCCGAGCAATCTCACTCGGCCGCCGACGCTCGGGGGTGCAGCGCGGTCCGCTCCCCCCGCACCGCCACCGGCGGCCGCGCGGGCAGCCGGCGCCCGCCCTCGCCCCCCGCGCATCGAGCTGGCAAGGGCCACCATTGAAGTTCCGTTCACCGATCCCGCGGCTCGCATCGCCGTCCATCGCACAGGCAACTTGCATGGGGCTGTGAGCTTCACTTGGTGGACGGAATCCGGAACGGCCAAGCCCGGCCAGGATTTCACGCCGGTCGCTGCGCGACGGGAGCGGATCGAGGACGGCAAGAGCTCGGTGAACCTATTCGTTCCGGTGGTCGCGGACCCGGCCCGAAGGCTTCCGAAGAGCTTCTACGTGGTGATCAACGCGCCGACTGCGGGCGCCTCTCTCGGATCCAACACGCTCGCGATGGTGACCATCCCGGCCTCCGAATGAGGTCCTCGCGAGCTACGGACAGCGCGCGTTCTTCACTTACAATCGCCTGATGGACGATTCGATCCCGCGCCGACGGGTCTTGGCCGGAGGAGCCTGCGCCCTCCTATTGGGTGCCTTGGAGGGCTGCGGCACGACCTCTCCGGCCTCGACGCGCGGCGCCGCTCCATCCGCTCGCCTGCAGTTGCCACCGCTGCATGCGAGCGCCGATCGGATCACCCGCGTCACCGTCTGCACCCGGCCGTTTCGCGCCGAGGGACCGCGGCTCGACGTCGAGCGGATCAGCGGCAAAACCATCGTTCACAACTACGGTCACGGCGGTAGCGGCTGGTCGCTGTCCTGGGGGTCGAGCGATATTGCCGCTCGCAACGCGATGGCGACGGGCGAGCGAGACGTCGCCGTGTTGGGCTGCGGCGCCCTAGGGCTGACCTCGGGCCTCATGCTCCAGCGCGCCGGCGCCCGGGTGACTATCTATGCCAAGGAGCTGCCCCCGAACGTGCGCTCATCGCTCGCCACGGGTGTGTGGTCGCCGGATTCACGGATCTGTCTCGAGCGATACGCGACGCCTGCGTTCAAGGCGCAATGGGAGAGGATGGCCCGACGGTCGTTCGAGACTTATCAGAGTTTTCTCGGCCTGCCCGCAGACCCGGTCGAATTCATCGACATGTACTCGATAACCGACACGGCCGAGACCGCCCGTCGGCACAGCCCGAGCGACCGGCCGCCGTTCGCCGAGCTGCAGCGCGAGCTGCTGAGCGACCTCATGCCCCGCACGGACAGCTTTGCGCCGGGGACGCATCAGTTTGGCGCGCGCTACGTGCGGCGCTTCACCCTGCTCATGTTCAATCTGAGCGCCTATGCGCGACTGCTGATGTCGGATTTTCTCGAGAATGGGGGGAAAATCCAGATCGCGGAATTTCATTCACCGGCGGACTTCGCCCCGCTACCCCAGAAGACCCTGATAAACGCCACGGGCTATGGAGCGCGGGCGCTGTTCAATGATGAATCCGTCACCCCGGTGCGCGGGCAATTGACGCACACGATTCCGCAAGCCGACATTCACTACGGATTGGCCTACGAGAACGCGTGGTTGATCCCGAGGCGCGACGGATTGGTGTTCCAGTTCGCGGGCGAGGATGACTACTACGGATACGGCGACGACAGCATCACGCCCGATCGTGCTGAGGCCGAGCGCGCGATCGACACCATCGAAGGCCTATATCGCGAGACGATCTGACAGATGCGAAAATTCCCGCTCGTGTCGATCGCGCTCCTGCTCGCCGCTGCATCCCTGGTGGTCTTCTCGCTGGCGCAAGGTTTGCCGGAACGCGTCGCGGTGCACTACGACGCCGCCGGAGACGCCAACGGCTACATGACGCGCAAGGCATTCCGCACGTTCATGCTCATGTACACCCTTTGCATGCCCCTCTTCGTCGTGCTCGTGGCGGGTCTGCTGCCGCGGCTCCTTCCTACCTCGATGGTCAACATACCCAATCGCAGCTACTGGCTCGCGCCCGAGCGCGCCAAGGACTCGCTCGCCTTCCTGAGCGAACAGTGGATCTGGTTCGGCTGCATACTGTTGGTTTTTCTCACGAGCACCGACTGGATGATCGTGAAAGCCAATGGCTCTTCGCCGCCCCACTTGGCGACCGCGGAGTTCTTGAGGCTGCTCGTGCTGTTCCTCATTGCCCTTGGCGGCTGGACCGTGCGGATGTTCAGGCGCTTTCGCGTGCCGCGCTGACATACGCCCACCATGACACCCGTCCCTCGTAGATCGCAGGTAGCGACATGATTCGCAAATTGGCCGTCCTCATGGCATGCGCCGCGCTGCTCGGCCTCGCGGGCTGCTCGTTGGTTTCATTGAAGAGCCCGGAGAAGCCGCTGTCGACGCGTGATCTCAACACCCGGATCCTCACGCGCGAATACTCCGCTCACTTCATTGCCGCAGTCGCGCAAACCGCAGATCAAATCGCCGCCGACACGCGAGATTCCGAGGTCCGCATCAACGCCCTGCGGTGGAAGACCGCAGCAGCCGGCCAGAGCTTGCAGGCGGCGAGCCAGATGGTGCCCATGATGAGCCTCATCGACAGCTGGGCTTTGTCGATTCAGATGTCGGAGTATTTTGCCGACGGCGCGGGCAAATCGGTGTTCGGCCGGCAGCAGCGGCTCGCGGTGACCCTCGCCGCGGACCTCACCCGACGGGCCGAGGAGCTCGCCCATCAAATGATGGAGCCCGAGGAGTTCGACAAGAATCATCGTTTCGTCGACGACTACGCCAAGGCTCATCCCTTCGAGAGCCTGCATTTCACGCGTCCCTCGGTCGTTGAGGCGTGGACTCACGATACCGGCGGCAAGATCCGGTTGATCGACTCGTTCGGCACGGTTCCCGAAGCCCTGGCCGATGTCAGCGACCGATTGCGGATGTACGGCGAGACGGGTCCGGAGCAGCTGCTGTGGCGCTCGCAGCTTGCGGCGCAGGAGTCCGGGATCGGCGCGGGAGACCTCAAGGCGGCGCTTCAGCGCCTCGATGAGCGCATGGCCCAGATGTCGGCGCTGGCCAACTCGGCACCCAAGCTCGCCAACGGCATGATGCGCGAGGCCGGCGCGCGCTTCGATTCCACCTGGGAAGAGGTCACGCGCGATGTGCGCACCGAACGGATCGCGCTTGCCGGGGCGCTGAATGCCGAGCGTGCGGCCGCGGCGAAGGAGCTCGATGAGGAAAGAGCTGCCCTCGCCGCGGACGCCTCGCGAATCGCCGATCAGGTGATCCGCGAGACGGGCGACGAGGTGAGGCGTCTGGCTCGCGAAGCCCTCGCTTTGCTCATCGTCCTGGTGATTGTCGTGCTCGGCGCACCGTTCGCAGCAGGCTATTGGGTGGGACGCGCGCAGCGCCGCTGAGGGCGCCGCTCGAGCCCGCGTGCCGCGACACTCAGCCGTCCGGCACGGAAATCGACACATGCCATCGCAGCACGAAGAGCGGACACGTCCGGCCGGGCGGGCAATTGGCTCGGCCGGTGGCCGATAAGCCTGCCGTGCCGCCATGCGTCACCAGAAAAACAGTCACCGAGGAGCCGTCGGCTTGAGTTCGGCCCGATTGCTTGGCGAGCACCTCCGCGGATGCAGGGTCAGTCGTCGCCTGCGACCAGCGGAGCGCGCCCGACAGCCTCACCTCAACCCGCGTCCCAATGCTCGCAGAGAATGTTTTTCCGCCGCTCCCATTGGTGAGCTCGAGCGTCTGAGCCGCCGCGCTTCGCTCCTGCGCCGCCGGCGCCGACGCCGCGGGGGCGGGCGCTTCGGCATCCTCGACGCTGCTCGCAGCGAAGGCCGCCGCCGAGAGGCTCGCGCCGATCCATCCCAGTCGCAGCAACGATGACAGCGTCATACGGGCCCTCCCAGACGCGGCCGATAACGTATCAGCCAGGGCGGCGAGTTCATAGTATCGTTTTGGAAGGTTACCGGAGACTCGAGCGATGAATCCACGGGGGTCGATTGTGCTGGCGGCTGCTTTCTTCGTGCTGTGCGCCTGCGGGCAGCACGAGCGGCCCCCGGCCGCGGCCTCCGGAGGCCGACCACCGGACGATCACGAGAAGGTCCTGAACCTCTATAACTGGATCGATTACATCGCTCCCGATACGATCGCCAACTTCGAAAAAGAAACCGGCATCAAGGTCCGCTACGACACGTACGACAACAACGAGGTGCTGGAGACGAAGCTGCTGACCGGTCATACGAACTACGATGTCGTGATCCCGACGGAGAACTTTTTCGACCGCCAGTTGCGCGCCGGCGTCTACCGCAAGCTCGACCGGGCGCAGCTGCCCAATTGGGTCAACACCGATCCGCAGATCATGCGCCGCCTCTCTGTTCACGACCCGGGCAATCTCCACGCGATCCCCTACATGTGGACGACCACCGGTCTTGGCTACAACGTCGATCTCGTGCGCGCGCGCCTCGGTCCCGACATCCCCGACAGCTGGGCTCTGTTGTTCGATGAGCGTAATGCCCAGAAACTCAAGGACTGTGGCATCCTCGTGGTCGACTCCCCGCTCGATGTATTCACGGCCGCAATCATTTACCTGGGCCGCGACCCGAACGCCCATGATCCTGCCGACGTCGCGGCGGCCTCGGAGATCCTGCGCAAGATCCGCCCCTACGTGAGCTATATCGATCCGGCTCCCATCCCGCCCCTTGTCAGCGGCAATGTCTGTCTCGCTCTAGCGTGGTCCGGTGATGTCGAAGCGGCGCGTCAACGCGCGATCGAGGCATCCCCTGGCACGCATATCGCCTACTTCATTCCGCGCGAGGGCGCGCTGATGACGCTCGATATGATGGCGATCCCGGCGGATGCTCCCCATCCCCACAACGCCGAGATCTGGATGAACTATCTGCTGCGCCCCGAGGTCATCGCAAGGATCTCAAACTACATCAGGTATCCGAACGGCAACAAGGCCTCTTTACCATTCATCGAGCCGTCGTTGAAGAACGATCCGAGCGTCTATCCGGACGAGGCGACTCGAGCACGCCTCTTGACCAACTCGGCCGTATCCTTGGACTACTCCCGGCTCGTGACTCGCGAATGGACCCGGTTTCGAACAGGGCAATGAGCGAGCGCAATCCGCACCGGCGCGCGCTGTCCCCTGCGCCGGCTCGGCAAGGGACGCGCTCAGCCGCGTCCCCTGGAGGCTCTGAGCTCCGCGACCAGCTGCTGAAACGCGGCATCCTGCCGCAACGGCTTGAGATCATCGTCCGAGCTGAGACCGTCGGCGTCCTTGTAGCCGCGGTTGACGGACTCGCGCAGATACTTGAGCGCGTCGGTGTTCTTGCCGGCCGCAACCGCAACGCAGGCGAAGGCATACCACACGGTAAAGTGATCGCCCCGATCGTCGGCGTGCTGGCCGTTTTCAATCGTATCGCGAAACAGCCTCACCGCCTCGGGGTAACGATGCAGATGAACCAGCGCAGTGCCGAGCTGCTGCAGCGTCGCGAGAGTTTCGGGATGTTGCGGCCCGACGATGCGCCGCTGAGCCTCGAAAGTCTGGGTAGCCAGCTGCTTCGCCTCCGTGAAACGTCCCTTGCGAATGAGAGTTCTCGTCAGACTCGTCTGAGTATCCAACGTGTCCGGGTTCTCCGGGCCGAGGGTGCGAAGCTCGGCAGCGAGGGTCGCGCGTTGCAATTTCTCCGCCTGCGAGAAATCACCTTCCTTAAAGAGGATGTCCGATAGATTGAGTCTGGACCCGAAGGTCCCGGGATGCTCGGGACCGAGGATTCGCTCGCGAATCTGCAATCCCTCGCGGGAGAGTCCCTCCGCCTCCTCCAGGTGCCCTTCCTGCGCAAGCAGCACCGATAGGTTGTCGATTACGCTGGCGGTGCTTTGATGCTCCGAGCCAAGCACTTTGCGCAAGCCCGCGAGCGCCTCACGGAAGATCTGCTCGGCATCGGACCATCGGCCCTGGTCCTCGACCGCGAGCGCCAGGTTGCTCTCAACCACCAGGGTACCCGGATGGTCGGGACCCCACACGCGCCGCTCGAGATCGATGACTTGCCGGTATTCCCGCTCGGCCTCCGGGTAGCGCGCCTGGTTGTACAGGGCATCCGCCAGGTGGCTCATGGAGTTCATCGTTCGATCATCCTCCGCGCCCAGAGTGCGCGTCTCGGCCTCGATCGCTTCCTGCTCGAGCGTTTCCTCGGCCTCGTAGTGGCCCTGCGATTGCAGGATGACGGCCAATTTGTCCAAGGTATCGAAGATCAATGGATCGTCGGGTCGCAGCACGCGCCGCTCGCGCGCGAGCGCATCACGCTCCATCGCTTCGGCCTCGTGTAGCTTGCCCTGACGGTCCAGCGTCCAGCCCAAGAGCGTCATCGACTCGAGCGCCTTGGGATCATCGGCGCCGTGCAGCGCGACTCGTCGCTCCAGGGCACGCTGGGCGAGTTCGTGGGCGCGGGCATTCAACCCGAGATTGACGTAGGTGCGCGCCATGAGCTGCATCATTTGCGATTGCACCTCCGGATCCTTTGCCAGCCCTTTTTCTATCTCGCTCGAGGCCTTGTCGAGAATCTCGCGCGCAGTCACGCTGTTGCCGCGTGCCTCGCCCGGATCGTTCACCTTGAACACGCCGCTCATGAAGTCCGCGATGCGTGAGGCGCGATCTCGCTCGTGGTTCGCGCGGTCGCGCTCCTGGTTCGCGCGGTCGCGCTCGGCTGCCGTGCGGCGCAGCTCCATCCCCTGCAGCAGCGTGAAGGCGACGAAAAGCAGCGCGAGCCCTGCAGCGACCCCGACGCCGACTCGATGTCGGCGCACGTACTTGCGCACGCGATACGCGACGCTTCCGGGACGCGCCGTCACGGGCTCATGAGCGAGGTAACGTCGAAGATCCGCAGCCAGATCGTGAGGCGTGGCATAGCGGCGGGCGCGATCCCGCTCGAGCGCCTTCATCGTGATCCAATCGAGGTCATTGCGGAGCAGGGCGACCAGCTGCTTGGGGGCAATTCCACGGGCCGCTGCGATCGGCTGGGAACGATCGCGGATGGTGGCGACCTTCTGGCTCGGCGTCGGGGGCTCGTCTTCGCGAAGCTTGCGCAGCCATTCGTCGGGCGGTTGCGGCTTACCGAGATGGGTGTCGAAGGGGCGCACGCCGGCGAGCAGCACGTAGAGCACGACACCGAGCGAGTACACGTCCGTGCGCGTGTCGATATCCTTGACGCCGGGGTCGACCTGCTCCGGACTCATGTAGCCCGGTGTTCCCAGGAACAGTCCGAAGGCGGTGAGATCGCCGCCTGCCGCCGCTGCCTTGGGCGTGACCGCCTTCGCCAGTCCGAAGTCGATGATTCTCGGCACCGGTCTCCCGTCCACTTCGACCACCAGGATGTTGGCGGGCTTCAAGTCACGATGGATGATGGCTTTCAAATGAGCGTGCTGCACGCCCTCGCAGGCCTGGATGAAGAGCTCGATTCTCGCTTCGATGCCCAGCCTGTGCTCGTCGCAGTACTCGGTGATCGGCACGCCGGGCACGTACTCCATCACGAAGTAGGGCTGACCGTGCCGGGTGGTCCCGGCATCGAAGACCTTGGCGATCGCCGGATGGTCCATGATGGCGAGCGATTGCCGCTCGGACTGAAAGCGCTGCACGACCTCCTCGTCGTACATTCCGGCCTTGATGAGCTTCAACGCGACCTGACGGCGCACGGGCGCGGTCTGCTCCGCGAGCCATACTTGCCCCATGCCTCCCTCGCCCAGCTTGCGCAGCAGGCGAAAGCGCTCGGCAAAGAGCTCACCTTCAGCCAGGACGCCGGTCACTCGCGATTCGCCGCCCGATGGCAAGAATTGCGAGCCTATGTCAGCGCCCGCCTTCAGGAGCGACGCGAGCTCGGCGCGCAGCGCCCGGTCGTCAGCGCAGACCTCGTCGAGAAACTCCGACCGCCGGCTCGGGTCGACTTGCAGACCCCGGTACAGTAGCTCCTTGATCTGCTCCCAGCGCGCGTCGCTCATGGGTGAGACCGCCTTCAGACTTCCGGCGCGTGCTCGCGGGCGCGACCATGGGCCGGCGCCATTCCGAGCTCGCGCCGCAAGCGCGGGGCGAGCAGCAAGAGGAGCAGCCCGCCTGCGCTCACGATCACGGCATGAAGCAGCCAGAACTCGGTCGACGACCAGCGTTCGTACAGGCCTCCGATTCGTCCGCTGATCGCACTGCCCGCAAACATCGATAAATAATAGACACCGATCATCAACGCGTTGACGGCGGCGGGTGCCGAGCGCGAATAGAGCGCAAGCGCGACGGGCGCGAAGTAGATGTAACCGACGCCGGAGATAAAGTGATAGGCGATCGCCCACGCAAGCGGCACCCTGCCGGGCACCAGAAGCTGGGTCACCCCCAACCACGAGACCGCGAGGCCGAACAGCAGACAGCCGAGGCCGAGTTTCGCAAAATCATCGGGCTCTCTGCCGCCCCTATCCTGCCAGTGCCAGAACTTGAGCATCGGCGGCACCAGTACGATCACCGCGAGCGAATCGACGGCCTGCAGCCAGGGCACCGGCATTCTGAAGCCCCCGATCATCAGATTCACATGGTCCCTCGCCCACAGATTATAGGTATTCCAGATCTGGGTCTGAGCGATCCAGAAGGCCGTCAGCAACGGCAGCATCAGCACCATGAAGGCGATGGTCCGCTTGTCCGTGGGGTTGAGCCGGCGCTGTTCGGCCGCTCGCCGGCGAGCGAGATCTGCCGGAACCTCCCGCCGCCCCGCGACGTAGATCAAAAGACCCACGAGCATGCCGAAGCCCGCGAATCCGAAGCCGTAGTGCCAGCCGAAGCTCACCGCCAGCGCGCCGGTGATCAGCGGGGCGAGGAACGCGCCGGTATTGAGCAGCACGTAGTAGATCTGGAACGCATTCTCCCGCCGGTGATCTGCCTTCGGATAGAGATCCCCGAGCTGTGAGGCGAGGTTGCCGCGCAGACATCCCGCGCCGAGCACGAGCAGCGCCAATGCGATCAGAAACGAGCGCTCGAAGGCCATGCAGAAATGGCCGATCGTCATCAACAACGCTCCGAGCGCGACGGTCCGGCGCCGGCCCAGCAAGCGGTCGCCGAGAAGTCCGCCGAAGATGGGCATCAGATAGACGAAGCCGATGTAGAGCCCGACGATCTGCGAGGCGAGCGCTTGGATCGACAGAGGCCCGGTGAGGCGCTCGATGGCGGCTCGAAAGCCGCCAAAGCCGGCGATGTACTCGATATGACCGGGTTGGAGCAACCGTTCGACCATGTAGAGCACGAGCAGCGCCAGCATTCCATGGAAAGAAATACGCTCCCAGAGCTCGGTCCCGGCGATGAACAGTAGTCCCTTCGGATGGCCGAAGGCCTCTCGGCCGCAGCTCGATGCAGGCGCGCTCATCTCCTCAGCCCATCGAGATCACACTCTGTCGGCGTTTCCATGAGCGCCGGTCCATGCGATAGGTGACCAGCGCGAAGATGGCCCATCCCGAATGAAACACAAACCCCGCGATCACCACCAGCCCACCGCGCACCGGTCCGATGGCGGCGCGCTCCCAAAGATCCAAGAAGCTCTCGAGAGGAGTCGGATGGATCGCGAGCTTGCCGTAGTA
>DATHCO010000370.1:0-3755 GCA_035319505.1 Steroidobacteraceae bacterium
TGCGTTGCTCCTCCCTTGAATACGCTAAAGTATTCGCGGTCGTCGCGCCTTGCGGTCGGGCCGCGGCGGCGCTCTCGGTGCACGGCGAATTTCTGATTCAGGACACTGGCTCCACGGGACCGATGCGCTACACGGTGATCGCCGGCACGCCCTCGCGGATGTCCGCCGAGAAGGTCGCGCTCTGATCCGCCCTGCGCGCTCGCTCGCTGATGTAGCCCTTCGAGCGCAGCTCCGCGAGCGGATAGCGCGCATCGAGTCCCCCGACGCTGTAGACGTACTCGGGCATGTAACCCGACAACAGCAGCCGATAGCTCAAGGGCAGGCGCCCGACGGTGCGCTTGAGCATGTTGAACACGAGGGTGGTGCAGTTCCCGGTGATGGTATGGTAGAAGCGTGGTGCGCGAACCAGGGCGTTGGCTTCCTCGACGTAGGCCAGGAACAGCGAGCGTATCGCGGGCACCGAGAGCCGCACGCGATAGAGATAAGTGTCCTCGCGGCGCACGTTCGTGCGTAAGCGCACGATATCGCGCTCGTCCGCGGCGATCACGCTCAGCTCGAATTCCTTGAAGAATCCGCCGATCTCGGAGAAAACCTGAGTCCTCTCCCGGCGAATCTCCACGGAGAACACCACGTGGCTCCCGTCGTCGAAACCGAACGAGATGAGCGTATGCGCGATCGAGCGGCGCGACCAGTAGGACATGATCATATCGAGTGAGCACAGCCGATCGAGATCGTAGCTTCTGGTCTCCCAGCACTGCGTGTACTCGGTCGCGCTGCGCCACGCGAAGTCGCGCACGTTGTGCAGGGTGACGCGATGCCCGTCGACCGTCCCGCGCGTCATTTGCGCTACATCGTCCGCCCACGGGCGATCGTTCGATGGGGTAAGACGGCTCCACCACACGAGAAGTCCCGTGTGGGCGATGACGAACCCCGTTACCGCCAGCGCAAGCCGGCCCTCCCACAGGAGCACGCCGCACGCGATGCCGAACGCCGACCACGGCACGACGCTGAGGAGCTTCGGACCCGGAGCCTGATACCAAAGCGCCAGTGCGCCCCACACCGCCGCGAGCGCGAGAAGCAGCGTGAGCAGCGAGTCGGTCATGACGCCCGCAGGCACCATCAGGCCCCGCGCTCGGCCAGGAACTCGCCGAGAATCCGTGCCGTGTGACTCTTGCCCGGCTTGGCGGTGATCGCATAGGGATCTCCCTGAGCGACTACCCGCCCGCCGCCCGCGCCGCCCTCTGGCCCCAAGTCGATGATCCAGTCCGCTTCGGCCATGACGTCCAGGTTGTGTTCGATGACCACGACGGTGTTGCCCGCGTCGACCAAGCGCTGCAGCACTTTCACGAGCTTCTCGACGTCCGCCATATGCAGCCCCACCGTCGGCTCGTCGAGGACGTACAGGGTATGCTGGCCCTCGCGCCCTGCGATGTCGATACCGGGCGCGTCGATCCGTGATTTCGCGAGCTCGGCGACGAGCTTGATTCGCTGGCTCTCGCCACCCGAGAGCGTGGGACTCGGCTGCCCGAGGCTCAGGTACCCCAGGCCGACGTCCGCCAAGAGCTTCACCGGATGATGAACGCTGCGTTGCGCGGCGAAGAATGCCACTGCATCGTCCACCGAGAGGGCGAGGATGTCGCCGATGCTCTTGCCCTTGAAGAGAATCCCCAGGGTCTCGGAATTGAATCGCCGGCCCCCGCACACGTCGCACAGGACCTGCACGTCCGGCAAGAAGCTCATCTCGATGCGCTGCATGCCCTGACCCTCGCAGGCATCGCAGCGTCCTCCGGCCGTATTGAACGAAAAGCGGCTTGGCGTGAAGCCGCGGATGCGCGCCTCCGTGGTCTGCGCAAACAGACGCCGGATCGAGTCCCAGAAACCGATATAGGTCGCCGGACAGGAGCGGGGGGTCTTACCGATCGGTGTCTGATCGACCTCGAGGACGCGGCTCACGGACTGCCACCCGCCGATCGACTCACAGCCGTCGATTCCATTGCCCCCCGGCGGAGCTTCCATCATGCGCGGGCGGCGTGCCAGCAGTCGCTTGAGATTACCGAGGAGCACCTCGCGCGCGAGCGAGGATTTGCCGGAACCCGACACTCCGGTGATCACCGTCAAGCGGCGCAGCGGAATGCGCGCGTCGACCTTGCGCAAGTTGTGCAAGCTCGCGCCGCCGATGCGGATCGAGGGGGTGTCGCCATCGACGCTGCGCCGGCCTCTGGAGTGCTTGAGCGGCGCGGCCAGGCAACGGCCGGTCGGAGAATGCGCGAGGCGCGCGAGCTCCACCGCCGTGCCCTGCGCCACCAGGCGACCGCCGCCGCTGCCGGCGCCGGGACCCAAGTCGATCACCTGATCGGCGCGCCGGATCGTGTCCTCATCGTGCTCGACGACCACCAGCGTATTGCCTTTGCTGCGCAGCCGCTCGAGGGTATCGAGGAGCGTCAAGTTATCGCGCGGATGCAGGCCGATCGTCGGCTCGTCGAGCACGTAGCACACGCCCCGCAGATTCGAGCCGAGCTGCGCCGCCAAGCGAATGCGCTGGGCCTCGCCGCCCGAGAGCGTCGGTGCGGGCCGGCTGAGCTGGAGATACCCGAGGCCCACGTCGCACAGAAATCTCGTCCGCGCACAAAGCTCCGCCACCAGATCGCGCGCGATGTCGAGCTCCCGGCCCGCCAACTTGAGCTGACTCAACCCGAGCGCGAACTCCTCGACCGGCAAGTCGCTGAGGGCGCCGATCGAGCGGCCTCGGAAAAGCACGTGCCGGGCCACCGGATTCAGCCGCTCGCCCGCGCAGTCCGGACAGATCGTCGGCGAGCCCTCGGCCGCCTCTTCCGACTCTCGCCACTCCCGCTCCTCGTCGTCTTGATCAGCCCCGAGCTCCTCGAGCACGAGCCCGGTGCCGAAGCAGCTCGTACACCAGCCGTGGCGCGAGTTGAAGGAAAACAGGCGCGGGTCGAGCTCGGGAAAGCCGGTACCGCAATTCGGGCAGGCCCGCTTGGTGGAGAACACTGCCGCCGCGCCGGCGCGCGCGCCGCCGTTTCGAGCCGCGCCGCCGCTTGCGCTCGTGCCCGGGTCGCGCTGCACGTGCACGACGCCTCGTCCGTGATCGAGCGCCTGCGCGAGCACGGCGCGCAGCTCCGCCTCGCGGGCGGCGCTCACGGTGAGTGAGGCGACGGGCAACTCGATGTTGTGCTCGACGAACCGATCGAGCCGCGGCCACTTGGCGGTCGGAAGCGGCGCTCCATCGACACGCAGCGTCGCGAAGCCCTTGCCGCGCGCCCACTTCGCGAGGGCGGTGTAAAGACCCTTGCGCGCGACGACCAGCGGAGCGAGCAACGTGATCGGCGTACCGCGGTATTCAGCGAGCAGCCGCGCGGCGATGGCATCCTCGGACTGCGGCTCGATCCGCGCCTTGCAGGTCGGGCAATACTGGACCCCGAGCTTCACGTACAGCAAGCGCAGGAAGTGATAGATCTCGGTGAGGGTTGCCACCGTGCTCTTGCGTCCCCCTCGGCTGGTGCGCTGCTCGATCGCGACGGTCGGCGGAATGCCGAAGATCGCATCGACGTCCGGACGGGAGGCGGGCTGCACGAACTGCCGAGCGTAGGCATTCAAGGATTCGAGATAGCGGCGCTGGCCCTCGGCAAACAGGATGTCGAAGGCGAGGGTGCTCTTGCCGCTGCCGGAGACACCGGTGATCACGGTGAACTGGTTGCGCCTCACGTCGACGTCGATATCCTTGAGGTTGTGCTCGC
>DATHCO010000371.1:0-7102 GCA_035319505.1 Steroidobacteraceae bacterium
CCGGCCTCCTGCGCTTCGGCAGCGAGTGAGGCCGGGCTCGCGAGGAGCCAGCCGAGACAGGCGCCGACGGGGAGCCAGCGTCGTGCATGGCCATGAGATCCGACGAAGCCCGCCTGCGCAGCGCTTCGTGCTCGGCGCGGAGCGAAGCGCCCGTGACTCACACCCGGCTCGGCGTTAGCAAACTCTGACATGGTCCATCCCCTTCATTCCCGCGCTCGGCCCGTGCACTCTGGCCGGGCTCGACGCTTTGCATTGTTTCCGCCCGTGACCCTTCTGCCCTTCGCGGCTCGCCGATTGAAACGTCCGGTCGCCCGCGCCGGGTAATAGCAGCATGTTACACGCCCAGGGCCCAGGCGCATGCATGGCGCGGCGTCCGCAATACTTTTATATTACCCGAGGGTTGTGCGCCGCGGGTTGAATAAGGCGCACCGAGACGGCAGGGAGGTGGGCATGAGGCGCGCTGGTTGGTTGCTCGCGGCAGGCGCGATCGTGGTGACGCAGGCGCGCGGCGCGGAACAAGGTCTCGACCCGGGCGCACAATTGCCGCTCGCCGAGTCTCACGAGACCGCCGAACTCACGCCGACGCACCTGCGCCGGCTCTACGTCCTCGACACCATGTTCCCCGCCGCGGAGGCCGCCAAGACCTATATCCTCGATGGAACGAGCGGCAAGGTCGAGGGCATGTTCAACCAGGCGTACTGGCCGAATTTCGCTGTCTCACCCGACGGCAACGAGCTCTACGCCGTGGATTCGTATTGGGAAAAGCACACGCGGGGCAAGCGCAGCGACTACATCGTGGTGCGCGATGCGCGCACGCTCAAAGTGAAGGAGGACGTCCCGCTTCCCGACGGGCGGCTCCTCATCGTATCGAAGAAATATAACTTCGACGTGACTCCGGACGGCCACTACGGTCTTACCTACAACCTCGCACCCTCAACGGCCGTCACGGTCACGGATCTGCAGGCGCGCAAGGCCATCGGCAGCATCGCCGTTCCGGGCTGTGCCCTCATCTTTGCGCAGGCGCCGCACCGCTTCTCCACGCTCTGCGCCGATGGCTCCGTCGCCACCGTGTCCTTCGATGATGCGGCGCAGGCCACGACGAAGCGCGCCGAGGGCGTCTTCGACGCCCGGCGCGATCCGGCCTTCGAGCATTCGGGCTGGGACAAGAAGCATACGATGCTCTATCTCGTCACCTACCGCGGCAACGTCGTCCCGGTGAGCCTCGCCGAGGATCAGGCAAAGCCCGGCCCGACCTGGTCCCTCACGAGCCCGACCGAGCGGGCGGCAGGGTGGTTGCCTGGCGGCTGGCAGGTGAGCCACGTGCATGCGGCGCATCACGAGCTCTACGTGCTCATGCACCAGGGGCGATTCTGGACGCACAAGCTCTCCGGACGGGAGGTCTGGGTGTTCGACGCCTCGAGCGGCAAGCGCCTGCGGCGCATCCGATTGCTCGAGCCGGCGCAATCGGTGGCCGTATCACAGGACGACGATCCGCTCGTTTACGTGATCACGGATAGCGCAAGGATCGCCACCTACCAGGCCTCGACCGGGCAGCGGCTGTATCAGACCGCTCCGGTCGGGTTCACGCCGCAGCTGCTCACGGTCTGGGGCGACTGAGTGGACCCCTTTCTACATTGGACGCTGGCCCTCGCTCTCGCCGCACTGTTCGGCGCGAGCGCTTTGGCGAAGCTGCGCACCTACAACGAATGGCCGGGGGTGGTGCGAAACTTCCGCCTGCTGCCCGATCGGCTCGCGGGTGCCGCGGCCGCTGCGTTGCTCGGCGCCGAGCTGCTCACTGCGGCAGCGCTCGTCTGGGCCCCGACGCAGCCCGCGGGCGCATGGGCCGCCGCCTCGCTCCTCGTCCTCACGGCCGGGGCCGTCGGGATCAACATCCGCCGCGGTAGGATCGACATCGACTGCGGTTGCTTCGGCTCGCAGCTGCGGCAGCGCCTCGCACCCTGGATGGTGAGCCGAAATGTCGCGCTCGCTTGCTTCGCCCTCACGCTCCTCTTGCCCGTCTCTGAGCGGTCGATGAGCGCATTCGAGTGGCTGGTCTCGATCGGCTGCGTGCTCACGCTCGCCTTTCTCTATCCGGTCGCGGCAGTCGTGCTGGGCGAGGCCGGCCCCTCCGGCCCCAAGCGCACGCTCATGGCCGACGCCGCACCGAGGGAGCTATAGCGCCGTGCCGTCCTTCAGTGCCGCATTGCCTTACATCGTGCTGGTGCAGCTGGCTCTCACGCTCGCACTCGCGGTGCTTCTGTTCGGCATCGCTCGACAATTGGGGGTGCTCCACGAGCGCATCGCGCCGATGGGCGCGATGACGAGCGATCAGGGCCCTGCGGTGGGCGAGGCAGCGCCGCTCCTGTCGGCGCCTACGCTCTCGGGGGAGCCGATCGAGATCGGCGGCCCGAGCGATCGCACCCGCCTTCTGCTCTTCGTCTCGCCAAGCTGTCCGGTGTGCAAGAAGCTGTTGCCGATCGCGCGCTCTTTTCACAACGCCGAGCGAGTCGAGATCATTCTCGTCGGCGACGGTGAGCGCGCGGCACAGCGCGCAATGGTCGAGGAGCTGCGCCTCGAGCACTTCATCTACGTTAATTCGCCGCGCATAGGGCTCGTGTATCAAGTCGGCAAGCTCCCCTATGCAGTGCTCCTCGATGCCGACGGGGTGATTCGCGCCAAGGGGCTCGTCAACACGCGCGAGCACTTGGAGAGCCTGATCGTCGCGCAGGAGTCGGGCTTTGGAACGATTCAGGACTACCTGCGGGCAGGCACCGCCGAGGCGAATCGCTTGCGCGAGGCGCCCGCCGCGGGGGCGCCGCCCGCCCCGATCTACCCGCTTGCGCGCGGCTCGACCGAGCCCGTGCGCGACTCAACCGAGGTCGAATCATGACGCCGATTTCCCGCACCCGCTTCGATCGTCTGATCGAGAAGCTCGCTCGCCGCACTGCGCAGCGCAGCTCGCGGCGAGGTTTCCTATCGCTCTCGGGCGGCTGGCTGATCGCCGCCGCGACCCTCCCGCTCTTGCCGGTCTCGCGCCGGGCAAGCGCGAGAGATCAGCAGCACAAGGCGAAGGCCGCCGCGAAGTTCGCCTCGGACTTCGCGAACAAGGCCCAGACGAAGGATCCGACGCAGTGTAACTACTGGCGCTATTGCTCGAGCGACGGCTACCTCTGCGCCTGCTGCGGAGGCGGCCCGCACACCTGCCCGCCGGGGACCTCTCCGTCGCCGACCTCCTGGGTGGGCTCGTGTATCAACCCCGAGGACGGCAAGAGCTATCTGATCGCTTATCGTGACTGCTGCGGCCAGGACTCGTGCGGAAAGTGCTCGTGTACCGGACTCGAGGGGGACATGCCGGAGTATCGGCCGCAGGTCAATAACGACATCATCTGGTGCTTCGGCGCCTCGAGCATGGTGTACCACTGCTCGAGCGCGGGCCTGGTGGGGCTCGCCGAGTAGGGCCTGTCATGCCGCGGATCCGTCGAGTGAGCCGGGTCGCCTTGTGCGGTGCGCGCTCGCGCCTCGCGCTCGCCTTGCTCGTGACGGCGGGCGCTTGCGCGTCGCTCGGCTTGTGGACGGCGCGGAGCGCGATGGCCGCGGGCGGCGAGGGGACCAACGTGCCCGATGCCCTCACCCGCGAATCGGGCCTGCGGGTCGCACCCCTGCCGCGGCCCGCGCGCCTCTATGCACTCAACTGCCAGGGCTGTCACGGGGAAGCCGGCGTCTCGGTCCCGGAGATCCCAACCCTCGCCAGCCGGATCGGCTACTTCACGCGCATTCCCGAGGGGCGCCGCTACTTGATCGAGGTTCCCAACGTCGCCCTCAATCCGAGCTCGGACCGTGACATCGCGGAACTCATGAACTGGGTGCTCGTCACCTTTAGCCGTGCCGAGCTGCCGGCGGATTTTCAGCCTTACACCGCCGAGGAAGTGGGGGTGCTGCGCAAGGAGCGGATCGACCCGCGTACGCGGCGGCGCGATGTCATCCAAGAGCTCATCGCAGCCGAGAAGCTTCCCTCCGCCGATGCGCTGGCGCCGGCATCGACGATCCTTTACTGAGCCGCTATGCGCGCTATGCTCACTGCATCGCTCCTGCTCGCCTGCTTCCCTGCCATGGTGCAGGCGGCCGGCTCGCTCGCCGCAGGTCGCGAGAAATATACCCAGTGCGCCTCCTGTCACGGAGCCGACGGGCGTTCGATCGTCATGCCGCAGTATCCGAAGATCGGGGGTCAGAACGCCGAGTACGTGGTCAACGCCCTCAAGGCGTACCGCGACGGACGACGGCAGGGAACCTATGCGGAGATCATGAAAGAGGTGGCGAAACAGCTCTCGGACAGCGACATCGAGAATCTAGCCGCCTACATCGAATCCCTTTAGACATGCGATAGGAGCGCCCCATGTGCAAGATCTACCTTTCCTCCGACCCGATTCAGTACGAGTCGCGCAGCCGAACGCTGCGCATTCACGGCGTGGCGACGACGATTCGCCTCGAGAACGAGTTCTGGGGCGTGCTGCAGCAAATTGCTCAGACCGAAGGCAAGACGACCAACCAGATCATCACCGAGCTCTTCGATGAGGCCACCGTGAACGAGCCGAACGAGACGCCGAGAAATTTTGCTTCGGTGCTGCGCGTGAGCTGTTGCCGCTACCTCGCCGGCCAAGGAGATTCCGCACGGCGGCCGAGCGTGTCGATGCAGCCGCCCATCGAGCTGCGTAGCGTCAAGTAACCCTCCCGGCAGCCCCAGACAACAAGGTGACATCCATCATGGCCAAGTTGATTCATTCGATGATCCGCGTGATCGACCTCGATCGCACGATCGCCTTCTACGAGCGCGGCTTCGGTCTCGAGGAGTCGCACCGGATGGACTTCCCGACCTTCACGTTGGTGTATCTGCGCGATCCCGAGAGCGGTCAAGAGATCGAGCTCACGTTGAACAAGGGGCAGACCGAGCCCTATACGCATGGGTCGGGCTACGGTCACGTGGCGTTCTGCGTGGAAAATCTCCACGAGCACCAAGCGCGAATGAAGTCGCTCGGCTACCCGGCGGGTGACATCAAGCAGCTGTCTGCGCCCACCGGCGCGGCGCGCTTTTACTTCACCACCGATCCGGACGGATACAAGATCGAGGTCATCGAGCGTGGCGGGCATTACGTTTGAGGGCGGTTGTCGCTTCAGACCGCCGGCAGCCTTGACTACGGTAGCTTTCTCTACGGCAGCCTCAGGGCAGCCTCAATCCAAAAAAGGGGGTATCGACCATGGGTAAGGGGATTCGGGCGTGCGCAGCGGCCGCGTGCGCCCTTTGGGTGTCGGCGATTGCCTGGTCCACGGCCCACGCGGCGGAGAGTGCCGATCGGGGTTCGCTCGAGACCGCACTCGCGACGATCAAGGCGCACCGCTTCGTGGATTTGACCCATGCGTTTGCACCGGGCATTCCCCACTGGAAAGGGGCGCCGGACGAGCGCGTGACGACCCTCTATACCGTCCAGAAGGACGGGTTTCGCATCAACGAGTACTGCCATATCGGTCAATGGGGCACCCACATGGATGCGCCCGCGCACTTTCACACCGGCCTGAAGAGTGTCGATCAGATCGATCCCAGGGACATGCTGATGGCGCTCGTGGTCATCGACGTGCACGAGAAGGTGGCCAAGAATCCCGATTACACACTCACCGTGGCGGATGTCGAGGACTGGGAGAAGCGCCACGGCAGAGTGCCGCAGGGGGCCTTCGTCGCGATGCGAACCGACTGGTCGAAGCGCTGGCCCGATGCCGCGGCGCTCGCCAACAAGGACGCCTCGGGTGTGTTCCACTACCCCGGCTGGAGTAAGGAGGCGTTGAAGCTGCTCCATGAGGACCGCCGCATCGCCGCCTCGGGTCACGAGACCACCGATACCGACCCCGGCCGTGCGACGACCAAGGACGACTACTCGCTCGAGTCCTATATCCTGGGTCTCAACCACTTTCAGATCGAGTTGCTCGCGAATCTCGATCAGGTGCCGGAAGCCGGCGCGATCGTATGGGTCACGACGCCCAAGGCCGAGGACGGGGCCGGATTTCCGGCGCGTGTGATCGCGGTGGTTCCATGAGCCAGCCGGGCCCCGCGGCCAAGCTCGCGCCCATCGAATACGCGGACGCCAGCGCCGAGGTGCGCGCGGTGTACGACGACATCATGGCGACGCGCAAGACGAACTTCGTGAACAACTACTGGAAAGTACTGGCTCACCATCCGAAAACCTTGCGTCGCATGTGGGCAAACTCGAAGGAGGTGATGGGGCCGGGGACTCTGGACCCGCTCACCAAGGAGCTGATCTATCTCGCGGTGAGCATCACGAACGGTTGCGGCTACTGCATCGCCTCGCATGGCGCCGCCGCGCGGCGCAAGGGCATGACCCCCGAGCAGCACGCCGAGCTCATTGCCATCACCGGGCTCGCGAACGAGACCAATCGGCACGCCGCAGCGCTCGACCTGGACATCGATCCACAATTTCGCTGAGCGATCGGTTTCGCCAAGGCCGCGCACGGCCCGAGCAGGGCGCTCGCGCGGGGCGCCGAAGGATCTTGCCGGATGCGCGCGGCCTCAGCCGGCGAGGCGGTCGAACTCCGAGCGCTCGAGCAGCAGCTCGACCAGAGCCTCGAGCCCGCGCGCGTCGTCGCGGTCGAAGCGATCGAGCTCCGGGCTGTCGATATCGAGGACCCCCAGAAGATGCCCCGACTTCACCATCGGCACCACGATCTCGGAGCGCGATGCGGCGTCGCAGGCGATGTGACCGGGAAATTCTTGGACGTCCGGAACGATCAGCGTTTGGCGACGCTCGGCCGCGGTTCCGCACACACCGGTTCCCAAGCCGATCCGCACGCAGGCGATCTTTCCCTGAAAAGGCCCGAGCACGAGCTCGTGCGCGCGGAGGAAGTAAAAGCCTACCCAATTGAGCGCGGGCAATGCGTGATACAGAAGCGCCGTTGCGTTCGCGCAATTCGGCAAGCCATCGGGCTCGCCCTCGAGGAGCCCCGTCAGCTGCTGCTTGAGCTCGACGTACACGTCGGTTTTCGGCAGGCCCCCGGCGGGCTGCGCTGCGTGCATCGGATTCCTCAAGTCGCGAAGCCA
>DATHCO010000372.1:0-11710 GCA_035319505.1 Steroidobacteraceae bacterium
CAAGTTGATCGAGATGGTGGCCGCCACCCGGTTGCCGCTCGAATCGAGCACCGAGAAGTGCGTGGTTTGCTGGCCGAGCGCAGGGGACTCGATGCCGGGCAGCATGTCGCTCGGCAATGCCTTGTCCAGGCGAATGCTGGAGCGCTGACCCGCCGCATAGTCTTCGCTGGTCAAGCGCGCGATCGGCATCGTGACGAAATCCGGGTCGCCCAGATCGACCGCGCGATCGCGGTAGGCTCGGCGCATCGCCTCGATGACGAGGTGCTTGCGCGTCGCGCCGTCGAGGCGCTGGAAATCGAAACCCGCGAGGATATTGAGCGCGTCCAGGAGCGCGACGCCTCCCGAGGAGGGGGGCGAGGCAGACACGATGCGCGCGCCGTGGTAGTCCCCGACCAGGGGCTTGCGCTCGACCACGCGGTACGCCGCGAGGTCCTCGAGCGTCCAGAGGCCACCGCCCGCGCGCACCCCGGCGATGAGGTCCTCGGCGACCCGTCCGCCGTAAAAGCCCTTCGCCCCCTCGGCCGCCATCGCCTCGAGCGTGGCGGCAAGATCCGGCTGCTTGATCGACTCGCCGAGTGCCGGTACGCCTCCGTCCGGCGTGAGGAACACCTTGGCGGCGTCGGGTTTCTTGAGCAAGAGCTCGCGCTTGAAGCGAATCGCGGACTGTAGCCGCGCGTACAAGGGAAACCCCTCCCGAGCGAGTCGAATCGCCGGCTGCAAGCTCGTCTTCAACGGGAGCTTGCCGAAGCGGCGCGCCAGGTAGTCGAACGCGGCGGGCTCGCCCGGAATGGCGGCCGCCAACGGGCCATCGATCGAGGCGCGCTCGATGGGATTTCCCGCCGCATCCAGATACATGTCGCGAGTCGCAGCGGCCGGGGCCTTCTCGCGCGCATCGAGCATCGTCTCGAAGCCGTCGGATTGGCGGTACAGCAGATAGAAGCCGCCCCCGCCGAGTCCCGAGCTCGTAGGCTCGACCACTGCGAGCGCCGCCGACACCGCGACCGCGGCATCGAAGGCGTTGCCGCCCTGCGCAAGGATCTGTTGGCCCGCCTGACTCGCGAGGGGGTACGCGCTGGCAATGGCCCCCTTGTGCAGGACCGCGGCCGTGCGGGGCGCGCGCGCGCCCTCGCGCGCCACGGGCGGCGCATCCGGCGCGAACGCCGCGCCGAGCGCCAAGCAGGCGAAGCCGATCGCGACGGCGAGCCTGCGCGATGCTGCGGCCACGCCTTTCAAACCTTGCGATGCCGCTTCAGCTCGATTTCCACCAGAGGGTGAACGAACTCGGATACGTCGCCGCCGAGCACGGCGATCTCACGAACCAGCGACGAGGAGATGAAGGTGTATTGCTCTTGCGGGGTCATGTAGACCGACTCGATTTCCGGCGAAATGTGCCGGTTCATGTTAGCCAACTGAAACTCGAACTCGAAATCCGACACGGCACGGAGCCCCCGCACGATCACCGACAGGCCATTTTTGCGCGCAAAGTCGACGGTCAGGCCGACGAACCCCACGACCTCCACGTTGTGCACGTCGGTCAGCACGCGGCGCGCCATATCGACCCGCTGCTCGAGCGTGAACAACGGCGCCTTGTGGGGATTGGCGGCGATGGCGACCACCAAGCGATCGAAAATACTGGCCGCCCGACGCACGATGTCGTGGTGGCCGTTGGTGATGGGATCGAAGGTCCCTGGATAGACTGCGTTTCTCTTGTTCATTGTTCGGCTCGCGCGCCAACGCGCGCCAGATGATACCCCACCTCACCCGCCGACTTCGATTTGCGAAGCTCCCAATGCGCCGGCAGCGCCGGCGCGCCGGCCGCGCGCTCGCATTCCAAGTACACCCAGCCACCGCTCTTCACCCATCCCCCGGCATCGATGCGCTGCACGGCATCTGCCAAAGCGCCCCCGCCAAAAGGGGGATCGAGGAATAGGACGTCGAAGGGCTCAGCGGGCAGCGCGAGAAACTGCGCGGCCGAGGTCTGCACGACCCGCCCTGAGGCGCTACCGCCGAGACGCTCGAGCTCTTCCCTCAAGGTGCGGGCGGCCGCCGGGGCCTCCTCCACGAACACCACTTCGCGCGCGCCGCGCGAGAGGGCCTCGAGCCCGAGCGCCCCGGAGCCGGCGAACAAGTCGAGGCAACGCGTGTCGGCGATGAAATCCTGCAACCAGTTGAACAAGGTTTCGCGCACGCGGTCGGGGGTAGGTCGGAGTCCCGGCGAATCGGGAAAAGACACGCGCCGCCCGCGCCAGCCGCCGCCGATGATTCGCACGGAATTCCGCCCGCCGGTCGCAATCTTACCGGGCTTCGAGCCGCTCACCCGCCGCATCATACCCAAAAGTCCCCGGCGACAACTGCTAAGCTTCCTCGCCATGAGTGACGAAGCCGACAAGCCCGGCGTCCGCGGCTTCTTCAAGCGCCTGCGTGCCAAGCTCAATGTGGGGCCCGCCTGGCTCACGACGGACATCAAAGAGTTCCTCCCCGCCCGCAAGATCGATGCCGAGATCCTGGACGAGCTCGAGACGCGGCTCATCACCGCCGATGTGGGCATCGAGGCAACCACCCGCATCCTTGAGGAGTTGCGCCGGCGGGTGGCCCGCAAGGAGCTGGGCGATGTCGCGGCGCTGCGCGAGGCGCTGCACCGCTCGATGGTCGAGATTTTGACGCCGGTCGAACACTCGCTCGAGATCGATCCGAAGATCAAGCCCTATGTGATTTTGGTCGTAGGCATCAACGGGTCCGGGAAGACCACGACGATCGGGAAGCTGGCGCATCGGCTCATCGCCGAAGGCCGTAGCGTGATTCTCGCCGCCGGAGACACCTTCCGCGCGGCGGCGCGCGAGCAGCTCTCGGTCTGGGCCGAGCGCAATGCAGTCCCGCTCATCGGGCAACAGTCGGGCGCCGAGCCCGCCGCGGTGATCTTCGACGCGATGCAGGCCGCACGGGCGCGTCACAGCGATGTCTTGATCGCCGATACGGCGGGTCGGCTCCATACCCAAACCCACCTCATGGACGAGCTCAAGAAGGTCAAGCGCGTGCTCGGACGCATCGACCCCGGCGCGCCCCATGAAGTGCTCCTGATCCTCGACGGCACGATCGGGCAGAACGCCATCGCCCAGGCCACCGAGTTCCACAAGGGGGTCGGCGTCACCGGCCTCGTGATCACCAAGCTCGACGGCACGGCCAAGGGCGGCGTGGTGCTCGCCCTCGCGCAGAAGCTCAAGATTCCCATCCGCTTCATCGGGGTGGGTGAGGAGACCGAGGACTTCGGCGTTTTCAATGCCGAGGAATTCGTCTCGGCGCTGCTCAGAACGGATGCCGCCGCATGACGAGTCCCTCCATGATTCAGTTCGAGCAGGTCTACAAGCGCTATCCGAACGGGCGTGAGGCGCTCGCGGGCGTGTCGTTCAAGATCGGCGCAGGCGAGCTCGCGTTCCTCACCGGCCATTCCGGTGCCGGCAAGAGCAGCATCTTGAAGCTGATCGCACTCATCGAGCGGCCGACTCGAGGCCAGGTGCTCATCGACGGTCAGAACACCGCCCAGGTGTCCCGTCGGGGAATCCCTCGGTATCGCAGGGCCGTCGGAGTCGTCTTTCAGGACCACAAGCTCCTCTGCGACCGCCCCGTCGCCGATAATGTCGCCCTCCCCCTCATCGTCGCCGGTGTCGCGAGACGCGAGATCGACAAGCGCGTTCGCGCGGCTCTCGATCAAGTGGGCCTGCTCACCAAGGAGAAGTGCCGCCCACTCGAGCTCTCGACCGGCGAGCAGCAGCGGATCGGAATCGCCCGAGCCATCGTCGCAAAACCGGTGCTGCTGATCGCAGACGAGCCGACCGGTAATTTGGACCCCGACCTCGCGCTCGAGATCATGCGCCTGTTCAAGCGCTTCAACGACGTCGGAGTGACGGTCCTCGTCGCGACCCACGATGTGCACCTCCTCGAGCAGTTCGCCGCGAGGCGCATCGTGCTCGCCGACGGCAAGGTGGCGAGCGACAGCATGACCAACGGCAAGGGGGTGACGGCGGGCGAGGTGGAAGCGGCTTGAAGACCTGGCTCGCCCGCCATGCCCAGACGCTGACGGGCTCTCTGGGCCGGATCGTTGAGCATCCGCTGGCTGCCGCGATGACCATGGGGGTCATCGCGGTGGCCTTGGCGCTGCCCTTGTTCCTCGACGTGCTCCTCCAGAACACGCGCGCCGTGACGGCGAACTGGAACCAAGCGTTCGAGCTCTCGGTCTATCTTGACCGTAAGGCCGGGAGCGAGCGAGCCGAGGAGCTCGCCAAGCAGCTCCGTGCCCGCACCGATGTGGCGGCGGTGCGGGTCGTCACCAAAGAGCAGGCGCTCGCGCAATTCCGCGAGGCGTCCGGCTTCGGTCGAGCGCTGGACGCGCTCGACAGCAACCCCTTGCCGAATACCCTGGTCGTGACGCCGACGCTGCTGGCGAGTACGCCTCAAGGGACGGCGGCATTGCGGACAAGCGTTGCGGCCTTGCCGGATGTGGAGACGGTTCAGCTCGATACCGACTGGGTCCAGCGGCTCAACGCGATGCTCGAGGTGATGCGCCGGGTCGTGTGGCTCACCGGCGCGTTGCTCGGCTTGTCCGTGGTGCTGGTGGTCGGCAATACCATCCGGCTCGATATTTTGAACCGGCGCTCCGAGATCGAGGTCATGAAGCTCGTAGGGGCGACGGATGGGTTCGCCCGCCGGCCGTTCCTCTATAGCGGCGTGTGGTACGGACTCGGCGGCGGGTTGACCGCGCTCGGGCTGGTCGCCATCGCGGTCGCCGCGCTCGCAGGACCGCTGGAGCACCTGGCCTCGCTCTATGGCAGTGAGCTGCATTTGAGGAGCTTGAGATTTGGCTCTGCCGCTCGCATGCTGGGATTGGCGATCTCCTTGGGATGGATGGGCTCCTGGATTGCGGCAACGCGGCATATCCGCGCAATCGAACCCTAAGTCGCTGTTTTTCTACAAGTTTCAGTGAGAACTTTGGGAGTGTTTAGCACTCTAAAATTGCGAGTGCTATTATCGCCCGATTGATTTTTCCGGAGGATTTGATGACTCACGCCTTGGTCGCAAAGCCAACCGCTCTGGTACCGGCCGGCCCCATCGGGAGCCTGGATTCGTATATCGACCGCGTTTCGCAAATTCCCATGCTCTCGAAGGATGAGGAGATGGCGCTCGCCACCCGCTTTCGAGGCGAGGGCGACTTGGATGCAGCCCGGCAGCTGGTGCTGTCGCACTTGCGCTTCGTCGTGCACATCGCGCGCGGGTACTTGGGTTATGGGCTCCCGATGGGCGATCTCGTGCAGGAGGGGAACGTCGGGCTCATGAAGGCCGTGAAGCGCTTCGACCCGAGGGTGGGCGTGCGGCTGGTATCGTTTGCGGTGCATTGGATTCGCGCGGAGATTCATGAGTACGTGCTGCGCAATTGGCGGCTGGTGAAGGTCGCCACCACCAAATCGCAGCGCAAGCTCTTCTTCAATCTGCGCCGGATGAAGAAGAACCTGACCTGGTTGTCCGAGGAGGAGACCAAGGCCGTCGCGCGCGACCTGGGCGTCGAGGCGAGCGATGTGCGTGAGATGGAGCAGCGGCTCTCCGCGCGCGACATGTCGTTCGATCCGACACCGGAGTCCGACGAGGAGGAAAGCTACTCACCGGCCATGTACCTGCCGGCGAGCAACGCCGATCCCGCCGTCGAGGTGGAGCGTGAGGAATGGGAGGAGGACTCGAGCGATCGACTGAGCATCGCGCTCGAGAAGCTCGATGAGCGCAGCCGCAACATTCTGAAGCGGCGCTGGATGACGGACGACAAGGCGACGTTGCACGAACTCGCCGAGGAGTACGGCATCTCCGCCGAGCGTGTGCGCCAGGTCGAGACCAATGCCATCAATAAGCTGAAGGGGCTCATGGCGGTGGGCGCGGCCTGACGCGCCGGCCGCCGCGCTCGCCTTGAGCCCAAGGCCACCGCGACAGGGGGCCGGCTTAGCCTCGTCGCGGCGTCGTGCACGCTACGGCGTTCGCGAAGCCTTTGGGAGAGGGGATCAGTCATGAATGAGACGACTCGGCATCGTGCGGCTCGGCCGCCTCTCGCGTGCATCCTCCTTGGAACGATCGCTACAGCGGCGCTGAGCTCTCAAGCGCTCGCCGCAGAGGGCGGCGGCGGAGCGGTCGCGACCGCTTTCAAGCTCGAGAGCTCGGTGATCAGAGCGAACGCCACGATCGGCAACGACCAAGTCTTTAACGGCTTCGGCTGCAGCGGGAAGAACCTCTCGCCACCGCTTCGCTGGTCGGGCGCACCGCCGGGGACCAAGAGCTTCGCGCTCACGGTCTACGACCCGGATGCGCCGACGGGCTCGGGCTGGTGGCACTGGGTGCTGTACAACATCCCGGCGACGGTCACGGAATTGCCGCAGGGCGCCGGAGGCCCCGGCGGCCAGCTACCGTCGGGGGCGCTCCAGGGCCGCACGGATTTCGGCACCACCGGATACGGGGGTCCCTGCCCACCCCCGGGCAACAAGCCGCACCGTTATGTCTTCACGGTGTACGCCTTGAAGACCGAGAAGCTCGACGTCCCCGCGGACGCAAGCCCCGCCATGATCGGCTTCAACCTCGGCGCGAACAAGCTCGCCTCGGCCACCCTGACGGGTACCTACGGGCGCTGATCGCCGCGGGCGCGAGCGTGCCTCTCGTGCGTAGCGCCGCTTCATGGCTCGATGAGTACGCGCAGAGCCACCAGCACCCGACCAACAAGGCGCTGCATTGGATCTGCGTACCGGTGATCGTGTGGTGCGTGATCGGCTTTCTGTGGTGCATCCCGACCCCGAGCGCGCTGCGCTCCTTCTCAGGCGCGAGCTGGCCCGCGAACTGGGCGACGCTCGCGGTCGTCAGTGCGTTGATCTACTATGCGTTCCTGTCCGTTCCCCTCGCGCTCGGCGTAGCACCCGTGCTCCTCGCCATGATCGCCTCCGTCGCCGCGCTCGCCGCGTCCATCCGAGTGCCGTTGTGGGCGGTGTGCGCGGTGCTCTTCGTGCTCGCCTGGATCGGCCAGTTCGTGGGTCACGCGATCGAAGGCAAGCGGCCATCCTTCTTCAAGGATGTCCAGTTCCTTTTGATCGGGCCGCTCTGGCTGATGGCGGGACTATATCGGCGGTTTGGGCTGGGTTGACTTCAGGCTCGACGAGCGCTCGCACGCAATCTGTTTGCCGCGTGGCGGCAGCGACTCTCGTAAGCCACAGCCTCGCGAAATGTCAGCGCGTGCAACTCCGCCGTACGAGCGCGCGTGGGGGAATAGCCGCCTCCCAGTACGATCGCGAGCGGAGTGCCGCCTCCGCGCACGGTCTCGATGACGCACCGATCGCGCCCTCGAATGCCCTCGTCCGTGAGCGCCAGCTTGCCATACCGATCGCCGGCGGCAACGTCCACGCCTGCCAGATAGAACACAATGTCCGCGCGAGCCTGATTGAGGACGAACGGCAGATGCCGTGCGAGCGCGGTCAGATACTCCTCATCGCTCACGCCGTCACCGAGCGGCACGTCGAGGCTCGAGCGCATCTTGTTGAGCGGATAGTTGCGCCCGCCGTGCATCGAGAACGTGAACACCTCCGCAACGCTCTCGAAGATGGCCGCGGTACCGTTCCCTTGGTGCACATCGAGATCGACGACCGCCGCCCGGTCGATTCGCCGTTCCGCGCGCAGCTTCGCTATCGCCACCGCGACATCGTTGATCACGCAGAAGCCTTCGCCATGATCGGCAAACGCGTGATGCGTGCCGCCGGCTAGATTCGCCGCGAGGCCTTCCGCGAGCGCCGTGCGCGCGGCAAGCAACGTGCCGCCCGCTACGAGCCGCGAGCGCCTCCAGAGCGCCTCCGACCAGGGGATGCCAAGCAGCCGCTGCTCGGCGGCCGAGAGTCCCGGACCCTCGAGCTTCTCGAGGTATTCGCGCGTGTGGACGAGCGCGAGCGAGTCGGCGTCGATAGGCTCGGGCGTCAAGAGCTCGGCGCTGTCGATCGTGCCGTCCTTAAGGATCAGATCCTTGATCAGCGGATACTTCGAGATCGGAAACGGGTGGCTCGCGGGCAGCGGAATGTGATACCCGGAGTGATACGCGCACTTCATGGAAACCAACTCATGCCCAAGAGCGGAGCCATAGCGCAAAGGTCGCGTCGAGTTCGATCATCAGAACAGGCGTTGGGGTTCTCTAACAGCGGCGCTCCCAGCCAGCGCGGGGCTCCGGCGGAGCGAGCGTACCCCGAGCAGGCCGACGAGCACCAGTATCCAGGATATATCCAGAGCGCCACCCCCGCCACCCCCGCCCGACGGCGCAGCGGTGGCGGTCACCGTGATCGACTGCGTCGCCGTGCCGCCCGCGCCACTGCAAGTCAGAGTCAATGTCTCGGTCGCAGCGATCGCGACGGCCAGCGTGCCGCTGGTGGATTCGGGACCAGTCCAGCCCGAGCCGCCGCTCGCCGTGCACGCCGTCGCGTTCTGGCTGCTCCAGGTCAAGGTCACTGTGCCGCCCGCCGTCACCGACGAGGCGCTCGACGTGAAGGTCACGGTCGCGGCGGCCGAAGCCACGACCAACGAGTAGAGCCCATAATTCTGCGCGCCCGGAGTCGCGATGAACGTCAGTACATAAGTACCGGGCGTGGCGGCAAAGTTGAAGCTTCCGCCCCCGTAAATCTTGCCGAGCACTTGCCCGGCACTCGAGACGAGGACACCTAGATCCGAAAACTTCGCCGGAAACCCGAGGTCCGTCAGGGTCGTCGTGAAGTTACCCGACGTCCCCAACGTGATGGTCTGCGAGTTGAATACGCCTCCGACGGCCTGCGTGAATTGCCCTTCGATCTGCGGCGAGGCACCGCTCGTCTGAACCGTGACGCCAAAGACGCCGATGCCGCTAGCGGGGGGCGTCACGTTGACGAGCACCACGACCGGCCCCTGTGCCGCGGTGAAGTCTCCGTTCGCGCTCTCCGTCAGCACGGCGCCGCTCTGCGCCACGGTCGAGCTGATCGATTGCAGCGCCCCGGGAAACTGAAAGTCATCGACTACCAGGTTGTAGGTGCCGGCCGCGGGCAGCATCAGAACGAAGGCGTAGCTGTTACCAGACCCACCGCTGGGGTTGACGACCTGCGTGGTCGATAGCAATGGAGTCGAATTGGCTGCAGCCGGTGCGAGATCCAGGCTGTAGACACCGGGCTGCGTCGCCGCGACGGCGTACTGCCAAATTTGGACGGGGCCTGCCGGTGCGTTGAAGCTCGATACGTTGCCCGAGCTCGTAAGCATGGCAAGAAGGGTCGAGCCCTCGGTGATCGCGACACCCAGCCCCGACAGGGGCGCGGGATACTGATCATCCGTCAGGGTGAGATTGAGAGCTTGAGTGACGGCATTATCGACCACCGTCGCAGCGGGCAACGTTCCTACGGGGATGCTGCGGTCGAACACCGTTGCGCCCGTCGGATCTGCGATGTGGACCGCATAAAGACCCGCCTTGAGCGTGGCGCTGGCCAATGCACCAAGGATGAGCGTGTAGGTGGTGCTGGCCGAGAGGGTAACCGAATAGCTTCCGGTACCCGGCAGGTTGGCCACCGCAGTACTGCCGAGGGCGATGCCGCCGGAGATCGACTGGAGTGCCGCGGGGAACGCATCATCGGTGATGGTCACCGTGTAGGTGCCTGCCGCGGCCGACGTCGTGAAGGTCGTATCGAGCCCCGATGAAGGAGTCGTGGAGGGCGCGGACGGCGTAAAGAGATTGCCGGAATACGAGTAACTGGCGATGCACGTCGAGGAGCTGCTCGCTGCGGCCACACACACTCCGAATAGGCCGATGCCTTGCGTCGCGTTCGGCGTGCCGATGACGTGCACGGTGTAGGTGCCAGCTGCCGCCGGTATGTCGACCGTCGCGGTGTGAGTCGATGCGGACACCGTGCCCGATCCGACGAGTGAATTGCCGACGGTCACCGCTACTTGCAGAGAGCTGAATGCAACCGGTTCCTGCAGATCGGTCAGCGTCAGTACCAGTGCTTCACCTGTGGATTCGGTAAAGGAGTACTCGGCCGGAGCCGCGACCGTCGGGAGCCCGACGAGGCTCGTCTGATCGTAGAGCACATCGGCGCGTGCTGAAGGGGCAACGAGGGCAACCAGGACCAAGGCGGCAGGGATCGACGCGACAAGACCGCGATGCATGATTCGATGTCCCATGCTCACCTCCGGTTCGTTCAAGTTTTCGGTTGCGCGGGGCTCGCCGCAGCCACGGTGGAAAGCTTGTCCAGCATCGCCTTGGCCTCATCGATGCCGGCGAAGTTCTTGCCAAACTTGAGGGACCGCGCGAGGCTGTCGCGAGCGGCCTCTGCCTGTCCCGCCGAAGCCTGCGCCATGCCGAGGTGATAGAGCGAGGTGGGTGAATCCGGCGCCTTGTTCAGGACGCTCTGCAGCGCGGCGACCGCCGCCTCCGACTCACCGCGCTTGTAGAGCACCCAGCCGTAGGTATCGAGAAAGGCTGGGTTCGGGGAGTTCGCAAATCGGGCCGCGAGCGCATTGGCACGATCCAGGCTATGCGAATCGGTCTTGTACGTGATGAGCAGCATCGCCAGGTTATTGGCGGCGACGTCCGATTGGGGATTGCTGCGCAGCGCATCCTCATAGACGTTCACGGCGTCGTCAACCTTGCCGAGCGAGACCAGCAAGCTCGCGAGTATCGTCTGCAGGGGCAGCGGCTCGCTGGCTTTGGCCACACCCGCGCGCAACGTCGCAATGGCCGCGGCCGAGTCATGGTCCAGGCCCTGCTCCACGGTCGCGAGTCCGCGGTAGGGGAGCCACCAGGTCGGCTGGCGCGCCACCGCGCCCTGGAACGCCGCCCTCGCCTCCGCGGCATTGTGATTCGCGAGGAGCACGCCGCCCTTGATGTTGAGAGCGAACGGGAGCGAAGGAAACTCGGCCGCCACGGCATCGAGGCGCTGCAGAGCCTCGGGCGTGCGCTTCGCCCTCACCAATGCGGCCACCAAGGATTCGAGTGCTTCGGTCGAGTCCGGCTGCAGATCGAGCGCCTTGGTGTAGAGGGCGAGCGCCTCATCCGGGTGGTCCTGCGACTCGGCAATCTTTCCCTGCTCGAAGTAGCCCAAGGCCACCTTCGGATGCGTGGAGACGAGCGCATCGGCGGCCGCCTTCGCATCCACGACATCGTGCGCCGCAGCGTCCACAGTGAATTGCGCCCCGAGCCCTGCCGCATCGTCCGGGTGTTGCTTCACCAGCTCATCGACAACCGGCTTCGCCTGTTCCGGCTTTCCGAGCTGAACCAGCAAATTGACCAGATCGAGACGCACCGCCCCATCCTTCGGGTCCGCGTCAACGGCGCGGCGAATGGTCTCTTCCGCCAGTGCCGGCTCGCCATTCGCGAGATGCGCGCGAGCGAGCGAGCGCATCACGCCGACCGCATTCGGCTGATCACGCAACACGGAGCGCAGGTCGTTGATGGCCGATTTCGGATCCTTTTGCGCGAGCGCGAGGTTACCCCGCAAGATCAGCGCATCGTTATCCCGTGGATTCTTGTCGAGCACCTCCGCGAGCAGCCTTTCGGCATCCGCTAGCTGATTGGTCTCGACCTTCAGAAACGCCAGTCGGTCGCGCGCGGTGATGCCTGGAGGCTTGAGCTGGGCGGCTTGAATGATCTCTCGGTAGACGCCCTCGGCCTTCGGGTATTCCTTGCCCTGCTCATAGA
>DATHCO010000373.1:0-2963 GCA_035319505.1 Steroidobacteraceae bacterium
CTCATCGCCGAGCCGCCTCGACTCGGGCATGTAGCGATCGCCATCCGCGAGGCAATGCATGCTGAAGGCACCATGCACATCGGACGTGAGGGATGCCTTGAGCTCGGCAAGACGCCTGGAGATTTCGGCGGAAGGAAGCCCGCGCTCCGGGAACGAGCGGCCCTGGCGAGATGAATCGAGGAGGCTCATCGCTATTGAAGAACCCTATCACTCGAGGGAAGTCAATGCCACAACACCGCGGCGCGTCGCTCCTCGGCCGACCGCCTGCGGCAGGGACGACTATAATGAGCTACGCACTCGATGACTTCGATGCTCAGGGGGTCGATTGGCGGTAACCGTCGATTCAGCCGGATGAGCGCTGCGGGCTCACGCAGCATGTGGGCTGCGATTTCGCTTGCGATCGGCAGTGTCATCCCCATCCTCGGCATGCCCATCATGGTCGAGGGGCTCGAGGATCACTGGCGCTTGAGCGCGTCCGACGCCGGCTACATCACGGCGGTGGACCTCGCTGGTACGTTCATCGCATCGAGCCTCACGTCGGCCTGCGCCATTCGCGTTCATTGGCGCCGCTATCTGACCGGCTCACTCTTGCTCGCCGCTTTGCTCAATGCTTGCTGTGCGCTACATCCTGCGCCGGCGGTGCTCGCGGCGCTGCGGCTGGGCGCCGGCCTGACCTCGGGCGCCGCCTATGCCTCCTCACTCACCTTGCTCACACGCGAGCCGGACACCGCGCGCGCGTTTTCCTGGATGATTTTCGGTCAGGTGGTCACCAACGCCGCGGTCCTCGCGGTATTTCCGCCGATCGACGATGCCTACGGGCCGGCGGGAATGTTCGCGGCCGTCGGCGCAGTGTTGCTCCTCACCCTCGCCGTGATGCCCCTCATGCCGGGACGATTGCCCGCCCCCGACCCGGTGCCCTCCGGATCGGTCACCTTGCTCGCCGGCCTGTGCCTCGGCGCGATCGCGTTCGTCTACGTCGCAATCGGCAGCTACTGGGCCTATGCGGAGCGCATGGGCGTCAGCATCGGCATCTCGGCACCCTGGGTCCATCGACTGCTGACGGGGGGCGTGCTCCTGAGCGGCCTCGGCTGCTTCGCGGCATTCTGGGTCAGCAAGCGCCTCGGGCAGTCGAAGCCGTTGCTCGGCGCCCTCGGCGCTCTCGCGGCGGTGCTGCTGATCGACAGCGGATGGCCGACGCCTCTCATGTACGTGCTCACACTGGGTACACTACAGCTGTGCTGGAACTTCATCGACATCTTTCAGCTCGGCACCTTGTCGGCGGTGGACCCTACCGGCCGCGCCGCGGCGCTCGTGCCGGCGGCGCAGGGTGTGGCGCTCGCGCTCGGGCCGGCGGCGGGGGCGTTCATGTTGAGCTTCGGAAGGGGCTATCCCTCGGTTCTGGCGATGGCCGGGGTCTCGGCCGGATTCGCGGTCGCTTGCTATGCGCTGGTGCATGTTCTTCACGGGCGAGGTCCGCCTGATGCACGGTGAGGCTTTCGGAGGCGCCCTGCGCAGCGTCGAGGGGAAGCTCTGGTGCGAGGACTGCAGCACGATCGCCATCGCATCGCATTTCGGTACGCCGCTCTACGTGATGTCCGAGGCACAACTGCGCGCCAATTGCCGGCGCCTGCGGGCGGCATTCACCTCTCATTGGCCGGCGGGCGAGGTGCAGCTTCTGGCCTCGCTCAAGGCGAATGTCGTGGGCGCCGTGCGTCGCATCCTGAATCAAGAGGGGACGGGCTGCGATGTGTTCGGAAGTCACGAGCTCGAGGCCGCCCTGCGCTCGGGCGTGCCGGCCGAGCAGATCTCGGTCAACGGATCAGCGAAGGATGCCGCGGTCATCGACGCCGGCTTGCGGGCCGGTGCGTACCTGACGCTCGACAGCGAGCGCGAGCTGGACCTCGCCATTGCCGCCGCCGAGCGCCTCGCGAAGCGCGCGCGCGTGCGCTTGCGGCTTCGCCCGGACTACGAACGCCTGATGCAGGCGTCGGATTTCCTTCCGGACATGACCATTCGCGACGCCGCGCAGCTCTACAAGCCCGGCATCGAGCCGTCGGCCGCCATCGGCATCGCACGTCGCGCCCTCGCTCATCGCGGGGTCGAGCTCACGGGATTCATGACCCACCTCGGGCGTCACAGCGCAGATCCTCGCGTGTGGGCCGATATGGCGCGGGACTTCGGCGAGGTCGTGGCGCAGCTTTGCCGCGCCCTGTCGCCTTGGCGGCCGCGGGAGCTCGACATCGGCGGCGGGTTGCCTTCGGCTCATGACCCCACGAGCCCCAATCGAGCACCGGCGAGGGACATCGCCGCTTACGCCGAGGCCATCGGCCCGGGCCTGGGCGCCGCTCTCACCGGCGGCGGGGTCGATCCGCGCGGCATCGTGCTGCAGATCGAGCCAGGACGAAGCCTGTTCGCGGATGCGGGGCTGCATCTTTCGCGGGTGTGTCACGTCAAGCGCCAGGCGCGACCCGTATCGCGCACCTGGGTGGAGCTCGATACCACCGAGATGTTCTTGCCCGATCTCGTATGGGAACGCGCCCACTTCCGTCCGGTGTTCGCCTCGCGCGTCGACGCCGAACCGATTCAACAGGTAGAGATCGTCGGTATCTCGTGCGGTTTCGACATCCTCGCACGCGACGTTCCCGCACCCGCCGTCGAGGCCGGCGATATCGTCGCCTTCCTCGATACGGGGGCGTATCAGGATGCGGCGGCGTCCAACTTCAACCTGCTCGCACGGCCCGGGACGGTGCTGATCGACGGAAGCCTCGCGCGGCTGGTCAAACGCGCGGAGACGCTCGATGAAGTACTCGCGCGCGATCAGCCGCTCGCACAAGGGGTTCGACTATGATGATCCTCCATCATGTGGGGATGACGGTGCGCGATTTGCAAGCATCGGTCGAGTTTTACTGCACCATCGTCGGGTGCCGGATTCGGGCCCGCTCGGAGAGCGCCGGGGAGGAGGT
>DATHCO010000374.1:0-35929 GCA_035319505.1 Steroidobacteraceae bacterium
ATCGAGCGAGGTACCGACACCGAAGATATCGACGGGCACGCCGTCCCTCACCAGCGCCTCGATCGAGTGCTCATCGAGCCCTCCGCTCAGCACGATCTTGAGGTCCCCGCGGTGTGCCGCATCGAGCATCCGCCTCGCCGAGCGCGCCTGCGCGGCGAGGTCGCCGCTGTCGATACGGATGGCCTGCACCCGGTGCACCGCGTCGCGCGGCGCGAGCTCGCGCTCGATGTCGATGACTCGCTGGACGGCCCGCTCCGTATCATACGTATCCACGAGGAGGGTGGTGGCGCCGCTCGAGGCCTTCACGAAATTGCGAAAGGCTTGTTCTTCGCTGTCATGGGCCTCGATGAACGAATGCGCCAGCGTTCCCGATAGCGCAATGCCGAAGCGGCGGCCGCTTTCGACGGTTGCCGTGGCGTCGAAGCCCGCGAGATAGGCGGCGCGCGCCGCAAGAATACCCGCGTCGGCCTCGTGAGCGCGCCGCAGGCCGAAATCGACCAGCCGCCGGCCGCCTGCGGCAAGCACGCAGCGTGCCGCCTTGCTCGCGATCAGGCTCTGAAAGTGCGCGATATTGAGGATGCGGCTCTCGAGGAGCTGGGCCTCGAGGATGGGTCCCGTCACCCGGATAATCGGCTCATCGGTGAAGAATGGCGTACCCTCCGCCATCGCGTGCACCGAGCCTGTGAAGCGCACCGATTGGAGATAGCGCAGGAACGGCGCTCGGAACGTGCCGAGAGCGGAAAGAAACTCGATGTCCTCGGATGTGAAGCGAAGCTGCTCGATATAATCGATGACCTGTTCGAGTCCCGCTGCCACGAGGAACCGTCGCGTCCCGGGGAGCTTGCGCACGAAGAGCTCGAACACGGCGATTTCGTGCATATCGAGCTCGAAATAGGCCTGCGCCATCGTGAGCTGGTAGAGATCGGTGAGCAGGGCGGGGAAGCTCATCGTGGCACGGTATCTAGGGCACAGTGCGGACCGCTATACGGGAAGATACGAATGGGCGGGGCAGCCAAGCTCGGCCAAAGTGTTCCTCCGAATACGAGGAAGGGCTGATGTCATGGACCTTCGGGAAGCTATCTATGGGCGTCGCGCCATGCGCGAGTTCCTGCGTAAGCCGGTGGAGCGATCGGTTATCGAGTCGCTGATCGATGCCGCCATTCAAGCGCCGAGCGCGGTCAATGAGCAACCGTGGACGTTCGCGGTGGTGCGTGATCAGCGGATCTTGGATCAACTCTCGGCCGAATCCAAGACGCATATGCTGAGATTCCACCCCGGTATCAGGGAGTCCGAGCATTTTCACCTGTTGAACGATCCGCATTTCCAGATCTTCTATCACGCGCCGGTGCTGATCGTCATCTCGGCGGTTGCGCCGGTGCCGTGGTTCGTCGAGGATTGCTCCCTGGCGGCGCAAAACCTCATGCTTGCGGCATACGATGCGGGACTCGGGTCCTGCTGGATCGGATTCGCGCAAGGGTATTTGGGTACTGCGCAGGGTAAGGCGCTCCTCGGGCTACCGCTCTCTTGTGCGCCGGTTGCGCCGATTATCATAGGAGAGCCCAAAGCGGAGCCGAAGGCGGTTGCGCGCAAGGAAGCTCAAATTCGATGGGTTGGATGAAGGAGAGGTACGATGCCGTGGAGCTTGGAGCGCTATCCTGTATCGATGAAAAACCTGCCCGAGGCCGTGCGGTCCAAAGCGATCGAGATTGCGAACGCTCTGTTGGAGGAAGGCGAGGAGGAAGGCCGCGCCATTCGCGTCGGAATCGCCCAGGCCAAACGCTGGGCGCAGCACCATCAGGAGGCAGGCTTCGATGAGGACTGGGCGAACTCACGCTGAGAGCCTGCAGCGCCGCTCCAAGGCCTGTCTCGCCGCGAGCCTGTTTCTCTGGGCGACGGGCGCCGGCGCCGAGGAGCTCTCGAGCTACAGCGGCGCCGAGCTCTACCAGAGATTCTGCGCCTCGTGTCACGGCCGTTCGGGCCAGGGAAACGGTCCCGTCGCCTCGGAGCTGAAGGTCACGGTTCCCGACCTCACCCGCATCGCTCATCGCCATGGCGGAGACTTTCCGGCCGAGGACGTACGCCGCATCATCGATGGGCGCACGGTACACATGGCTCACGGCACACGGACCATGCCGATTTGGGGATACGAGTTTCGCGCGGCACAAGGAGAACAGCCGGCCGATGAGCTCGTGAGACGTCTGGTCGAGTATCTTCGCTCGATACAGATCTCGTAATCTCGACGCGAACCTTGATGGGAACGTGCGCACGGAGTGAAGACCATGCAACAGACACTGAAGGAATTGGGCAACTTGCTCGAGGATGTCGAGCAACGCTTTCAACGCCTGGCGAGCGAGGCCGGCGAGCGTGCCGAGGAATCGACCGAGCGGCTGCGCAGCGGCTTGCGGCGGCTACGCGAGCGCTTCGCCGACCTGGAGAGACAAGCCGAGCGTGAGGTTCGACGCAAGGTCAAAGACACGGATCGATATGTGCGCGGTCACCCGTGGGAGACCGTCGGCGTGGCAGCGCTTGTCGCGTTTCTGCTCGGCGCCATGCTCACGCGGCGGCGCGATTGACATTGAGGGCTATTATGAGGCTCGGCTCGCGCGTCTCAACCGCCCGGGCTCTCACGCGCGAATTTCCGCCGAATCTCCAGGAACTCTCGCAGTCGATGCTCGATGCGGGCATTGAACGAGCCCTCCGGAAATTCGCCTGAGGGCTGACGTTCCCCGGGTGAGAGCCCGGTGAGCAGCGTGAGCGCCTCATCGAGCGTGCGCACGGCGAATAGATGAAACCGGCTTTGCTCGACGGCCAGAATGACTTCATCGTGCAGCATCAGATGAGGCACGTTGTCCCACGGGATGATGACCCCCTGGGTGCCCGTGAGTCCTCCCACTCGGCAAACCTCGAAGAATCCCTCGATCTTCTCATTGACCCCGCCGACGACCTGAACCACCCCGTGCTGGTTGATCGATCCGGTCACTCCGAGCGACTGGCGGAGCGGTACGTCGGAGATGGCCGAGAGCAGGGCGCAGGCCTCGGCGAGCGAAGCGCTATCCCCTTCGACCCCGCCGTAGCTTTGCTCGAAAGTGAGGCTCGCTTGCACCGACAGGGGCAAGCGGGCGCCGAGACGCGAGCCGATCAGTGACGACAGGATCAGCACGCCTTTTGAGTGGATCGCGCCGCCGAGCTTCACTTCGCGTTCGATATCGATCACCTCGCCCTCGCCGATGCGCACCGTCGCCGTGATCCGGGACGGCTGACCGAACAGCATCGGCCCGATGGCGATGACCGAAAGGCCGTTGATCTGACCGATCGCGAGCCCGTCGCAGTCGATGAGGCGCACACGGGAGCGGATGGTATCCAAGGTCTCCTCATGCGTGCGTGCGAGGCGCTTCCACTGCTCATCGAGCGCTTGCTCGACATCGGCGGCGCCGACGATGTCGCGCCCGCTCATGGCGGCAAAATGGCTCGCCTCCCGCAAGCTGTCATCGATGCTGCGCCAGTGAGTGCTGAGCTTGCGCGAATCGCCCGCGAGGCGCGAGCCGTGCTCGACCAAGCGGGCAACCGCAGCGGCCTCGAGCGGCCTCAAGGATTCACGCCTGATGGAGCCCGCGATCATCTGCGCGTAGAGCTGAATGTTTGCCGGATTACGCTCGACCGTGTCGTCGAAATCCGCCGCTACCTTGAAGAGCCCGGCGAACTCGGGATCGAACGCCGAGAGGAGCTCATAAGTGCGCCGTGATCCGATCAGAACGACGCGAACTTCGAGGGGGATGCGATCGGGCTCGAGAGATAGGGTGCTGATCAGGCTCAGATGTTGCCCCAGGGACTCGATGCGCACGGCGCGCTCGAATAGGGCATGCTTGAGCGCCTCCCACGAGTAAGCTTGCGAGAGGAGCCGCTCGGCATCGAGTATCAGAAAACCGCCGTTCGCACGATGCAGGGCCCCGGCGCGCACCAGCATGAAATCCGTCGTCAAGGTGCCGAGTTGCGCGATGCTCTCGATCTGTCCAAGGAGATTCTGATAAGTCGGATTGCCCTCGTAGACCACGGGTGCGCCGCTCGCGGTTCCGCCGCCATCGCTCACCGTGCCGCCATCGATGAGCACGTTGACGTCGTAGCGCGAGCGCTCGCTGCGCGAAGCGCCGCTCAATCCCAAGGCGGCGAGTGCCGGGGACGGCTCGCTGCGCAGCGCGCTTCCCGCATTCTCCACCAAATCGGCCTCGACGCCCGTCAGATGATCGAGGACGTCCGGGCAGTCCGAGTACTTTACGCGCAGTCCCTCGATATGCACGCGCACCGTGGTTTGCGTAATCTCGCGATCCAGGTCACGGAGCTTGCGGTATCGGTCTCGCTGCCACAGGGGCACTGACTCGACGTGCTTGCGCAGCATGTCGCTGACCACCTCGATGCGCTCTCGGGTGCGTGCGCGCTCCTCCTCGGGGAGCTTGGCGAATGCCTCCGGACTCAGCACCTCGCCCCGTCGCACGGGCGCGATCACGAAGCCCTCCGGGCTCTGCAGCAAGGTGAGGTCGGATCTCTCGGCTTCTTGCTGAATGGCTTCCAGGGACTTGCGGATGCGTTCCTCGAGCGCGCGCTCCACCTCCGTGTGCCGCTGTCGGTGCGCCTCGGACTCGATCGCATCGGGCAGGGCGGCGCGGATGTCGCGCACGAGCTCTTGCATATCGGCCTTGAACGCGCGGCCCCGCCCCTGCGGCAGCCGCATGGCTCGCGGTCGCTGCGGATCGTTGAACCGATTGACGTAGCACCAATCCACCGGCGGGGGCCGCGTCTTGGCTTCCTCCTCCAGGGCTCGGCGCACGATGGCGTGCCGGCCGCTGCCCGGCTCTCCCATGACGTAGACGTTATGAGTGCGCGAGTCGATCCGTACTCCGAGATCGAGCGCCGCAAGCGCCCGGCGCTGCAGAATGCCGATGGGTGCGTCGGAAAGCTCCGCCGTGGAGCGAAAGGTGAACTCCTCGGCACGACAACGCGAGCGAAGCAGCGCCGGGGGCACCACGCCGCCAGGGCAGCTATCTTGGGTCACCGGACCCCCGTCTCCGGAACCGCCGCCCTCACGGAGCAGTAGGTCTTTGCGCGGGTCCACGCTCAGACACGCCTGCCGAGATGCCCCAAGTGCTCCGCCAACTTACGAAGACGACTTCTCAGAGTCGGTGGGCGACGATGGAAGGTGATTAATCTCATGAGCCTTCACCAGGGTTTCTCCGGCGCTTTCCTCTCAGCTGGTAGATTCGGGACGCACAAAAACCTGGGGTGCGCGTCAATTCAACGGCACCCCGGGCACAAAGCCACAGTTACTTGCCGGTCGCTCGCTAACTCGCCTTGGATCCTTTCGCCATCTGGTGTAGCTGCGCCAGCGGCTTCTTGGCTGCGATCTTTGCGCACTCCGCATCGCTCGGCTCAGCGGTCGGATACTTGCTGCTGATATCTTTGCACGCCGTGAGCGCCACATCGTTAATGCGGTTCTCGATCTCTTGCACGCCCGCCTGAGTCGACAAATCGACACCGGCGAGACTCACGGTGTAGCTCATCGAAATCTGCGTGATCGGAATACCGGTCGCGGTTCGCCCGACGATCTGGGTGGTCAGCATTCGCTTGGCTTGAACCGTGACCTCCTTGAGGTCCTGGGCTCCCACGGTGCTCACAAACCCGTATGCGAGAGACGCCAGTAAGGTAGCTAGAACTATCTTCTTCATACACTCCTCCGTTGGATATTGCACACCATTTCGACTTGAGTGCCTGCGTCCGTCGCAGACGGCGGTCGGCCGGTTAAATGCTAGGGGGAGACCGAAAATTCTCATATACGGACTTGCCGCGGTTTGTTTAGCACAATCGCGAGCCGCATGTACCGATTACGATCGGGCTCTAACCCTTGACGCACACGAGCGGTGCGAGGCGTGCGACCTTTCGCGCAAGACCCGCCGCCTCGGCAGCGTCGACGACCGCCGAGACGTCCTTGTAGGCGCCGGGCGCTTCCTCGGCGATGCCCCGCATCGAGGGGCTGCGAACCACGATGCCGCGAGCCGCCAGCTCTTCGACCACCTGCCGTCCGTTCCAGGTCTTGTGCGCCTGGTGGCGGCTCATGGCACGTCCGGCTCCGTGACAGGCGGAGCTGAACGCGGGCGATTCGCCCTGCCGATTCCCTGCGAGCACATAGGATCCGGTGCCCATGGAGCCGCCGATCAGCACCGGTTGACCCACGGCGCGCAGCGCGTCGGGCAGGCTCGGGTGTCCGGGGCCGAAGGCGCGCGTCGCTCCCTTGCGATGCACGTAGAGCGTTCGTGTCCGCCCGCCGATACGATGTTCCTCCAGCTTGCAGGTGTTGTGCGAGACGTCGTAAAGCACTTCCAATGCGGCCTGAGGCAGTAGCTCGGCAAAGACCTCACGGACGAGGTGCGTCAGCAGCTGGCGGTTGGCGAGCGCGCAATTGATGGCCGCCCGCATGGCGCCCAGGTATTGTTGACCCAGCTCGGAGGCGATCGGTGCACAGGCGAGCTCGCGGTCGGGAAGGCTGATTCCATAGCGCGGCGCATCGATCGCCATCTGCTTCAGGAACTCGGTGCCGATCTGATGGCCGAGTCCGCGGGAGCCGCAGTGAATCATGACCACGATATCGCCCACTCGGAGCCCGAAGCACTGCGCAGCTTGTTCGTCGAATAGCTGGGTAACCTCTTGAATCTCGAGGTAATGGTTGCCGCTCCCCAGGGTGCCGAGCTCGTCGCGCTGGCGGGTCTTCGCACGGGTCGACACGGCACCCGGCTTCGCGTGCAGCATCTGGCCGGACTCCTCGATCCGCTCGAGATCTCTCGGCAGGCCCCAGCCGCGCTCGACCGCCCATCGTGCGCCGCCCGTCAGCATGGCATCCATGTCTTCCGCGCTCAACCTGATGAGGCCCGTGCTGCCGACGCCCACGGGGATGCGTGCGAACAAGGTGTCCGCCAGTCGCCCCTCGACCGCGGTGATGTGCGAGCGAGTGAGCCCGGTGTGCAGGCAGCGCACGCCGCAGGAGATGTCGAATCCCACGCCGCCGGCCGATATCACGCCTCCCTCATCGGCATCGAACGCAGCGACGCCCCCGATCGGAAATCCGTAGCCCCAGTGGGCGTCCGGCATCGCATAGGAGGCTTCCACGATCCCGGGCAGCATCGCGACATTCGTGACCTGCTCGTAGACTTTTTTGTCCATGTCGCGGATCAGTGGCTCGCTCGCGAAGATCACCGCCGGGACGCGCATGGCGCCCTGACGGGGAATCTCCCATTCATATTCCGAGCGTCGGGTGAGGAGAGCGAGATCCATTCAAACATCCACCACCGTTTGCGCGATCCACGAGTCGCCCTCCCGAGCCACCCGCAGCATCGTGTAGGTGGCGCCCTTGATCTCGACGGCCGGCCGATGGCGCGGCGGGTCGAGCCTCTCGCCCCATGCCTGGGCCTCGAGGCGCGGTCCATCGATTTCGACCGAGAAGCGGCTGAAGAGCATCTTGTCGGCCGCCACGAGGTAGACGATCGCATTCAGCCACTCGACCAGCAATAGCTCGTCGTCTGGCGCCTCGCATTCGACCGGCCGAGCCTCTCGTGCTTCGATCGTGGCCACATCGGCCATCACGGCGATCAGGGCAAGCGCCGCCTGCTCGAAGGCCTCGGCCTTGGTCGCCCCGATTCCCCGGACGCCGACGTCCGCGCCGTGCGGAAAATGCTCCCAGCGGCTCATCACCCCGGCACCCGCGATCGGCCGGTCTCCCGGCGCCCTGATAATTCGGCCTCTCGCATCGCGCTAGCTCTTGCTTCCTCTCAGCGGTCCGTTCAGGGCGCGTTTTCGAGGATCCACTGGACGGCGTGTCGAACGAGCTCCACACCGCTTCTGAGTTGCAGCTTGGCGCGAATCTTCTCGCGATGCGATTCGATGGTGTGGATGCTTCGGTGAAGCTGCTCGGCGATCTGGCGCGTACTCCTACCGCGCCCAATGAGCTCGAAGATCTGCAGCTCCCGGTCGGTCAGGCCGTCGATCCCGCTTGCCGAATGCTTGGCAGTGAGGGCGCGCTCGGCGAGCCGCTTCGTCATGCCGATGCTCACGTATAGCTCGCCGCGCAGGACCGTGCGGATGGCCTCGATGACGAGCTCGGGAAGCTCGTGTTTGTGGACATAGCCGCGGGCGCCTGCCTCCAAGGCGCGCTCGCCGAATATGGACTCCTCATAGGCGCTTACGACCAGGATTTGCGGGCAAGCCGCATCGGCCTTCGCCCGCTTGATCAGATCGAGCCCATTCTCTTCTTTGAGCGCCAGATCGACGATCATGAGATCTGGGCGCATCGCACGCATCGCCTGAAGCGCCTCTTCGATGCCCGTCGCTTCTGCGCAGACCTCGAGATCAGGCTGGGCGGAAATGCGCGCCACGAGACCTTCGCGCACCAGCGGATGATCCTCCACGATGAGGACACGCACGCGCGACGCTGCGGTCCGTGGCGTGCTCTCGGCGTCGCGGGGCGCGCCGCTCATGTTCCACCGCTGATCGAGGGGATAACGCAAGTGACGACGGTGCCGCCGGCTGCATGCCCGGTGACGTTGAATCGGCCGCCAATGATGCTACAACGATGCTCCATGAGGCGCAGGCCCACCCCCTCGTTGGAAAGCTTTCTCATGTCGATGCCGATTCCATTATCCGCGACCTCGAGCAGGAGATCACCCTCTTCGTGGGCCAGCCGGATCGAGATCGTGTCGGCCTTCGCATGCCTTACGGCGTTGGCGACCGCCTCCTGCGCAATGTGGTAGAGGTGCGTGGCGGTTCCGGTATCGCTCACTCTGACCGGGTCTGCAGACTCGAATCGGCAATTGACTCCATAGGTTTTCTGCGTGCTCGCCGCGAGCTCCTCGAGCGCCGCCGTAAGGCTCGCGGCATCGATGGGAACGGGAATGAGACCGCGTGCCAGCGCCCGCACGTGCAGGTTCGCCTGGGCGATGCCCGCCGTCAGTCTTGCCGCGAGCTCGGCACTCGTCTGATCTGCCTGTCGGCCGAGCATCTCACCCAAATTTTTCGCGAGTAATCCGAGTCCGCTCAGCTCTTGCTGGGTACTGTCGTGCAGCTCCTGACCGATGCGCCGCTGCTCGAGCATCGCGATGTTCAAAACCTCCTGCTGCAGAGCGCGGGCCGCGGTCAAATCATGTATGCAGCCGACGAAAAGGTCCGATTCGTCGATTGCGGTGACGGACAGGCTGATCGGAAAGAGGGCGCCGTCCTTGCGGCAGGCGCTGAACTCGCGGGGCCTGCCGATGATGTGCGGCTCGCGGGTCTCGGCATAGCGGCGCAAATACCCGTCGTGTTCGGCGCGTTCCCGCGGGGGCATGAGCATGCGGACATTCTGCCCGACGATCTCCTCGGCGCTGTAACCGAAGAGCGCCGTCGCGGCGCGATTGAACGTGACGATCCTGCCCATGATATCGATCGTGATGATCGCATCGGCGCTCGCATTCACGATGGCGCGCATCTTCTCCTCGCTATTCTGGAGCTCATGGGTGCGCTCAGCGACGCGCCGTTCGAGCTCGGCGTTCAGCGTGCGCACCTCCTCCTCGGCCCGCCGCCGCGCACTCACATCGCGCTCCGTCATGGCGAGGGAGGCGGGTTTGCCGAGCGCGTTCCTGAGCAGGGTGACGGTGGTGGACACATCGATGTCGCGCCCGTCGCGGGTGCGACGTTTCGTTTCGAATGAGGGCAGGGCCTCGCCGCGCGCGCTACGCGTGATGAGCTCGATGGCCTGCCTGCGGCTATCTTCGGTGGTGAGGTCGGCGATCGTCATTTTCCGTGCCTCGGCTTCCGTGTAGCCGTACAAGAGCTCGGCACCTCGATTCCAGGCAGTGATCCGGCCCTCCGGATCCATGACGACAATGGCATCGCTCGAGTCGCGCAATACCGCCGCCATGAGTCGGCTCTGCGCCTCGGCCTCGATCCGCTGCGTGATGTCCACGAAGCTAAGGACCACCCCGAGCGGACCGTCGGGGGCGCGATAGGGCTGCACGCGGCGCAGGTACCAGCGATCGTCGCCGGAGAGAACCTCCTTCTCCGAGGGCGTCGAGGTGTCCATGACCAGACGGGCCTGATTCTCGAGATCGCCGTCGCTGAACTTCGGTGCAAGATGCCGGAAGGGCCGGCCGAGGTCAGCCGGCAGAAGATGGAGGAGCTTGCCGGCGGGCGCCGTAAAGCGCCGAATGCGCAGCTCCCGGTCGAGAAACACGATCGCAGTATCGGCCGCAACCATCAAATTGGTCATGTCGTTGTTGGCGGCATCCAAATCGCTGACCTTGTCCTCGAGTTGATTGTTGACGGTCGTGAGCTCCTCATTGAGCGATTGGAGCTCCTCTTTGGAGCTCTCGAGTTCCTCGTTCGTGGACTGCAGCTCCTCGTTCATCGACATGACTTCTTGGTTCGAGGCCTGGAGGTCCTCGTTGGAGCTTTCCAGCTCCGAGATTGTTCGTTGCAGATCGTTGCGCGTCGCGCGCAGTTCGGCCTCGAGCTTGCGGGTGTTGTGGGTGGGCTCCCGGGCGCCGCTCGTGCGTTTGCGCGCCGGAGGGGCAGGCGCGTCCTCGAACAAGACGAGCAGGAGCCCCTCTTGGCCCCGCCGCGACACCGGTCGGACGGAAATCCGGCAGTCCAAGTAGCGGCCGTTGCGGCGAACTTTTGCATGGACGTGGCGCACGGTCGTGCCCCTGCGGATCGCCCGTTCGCCGGCCGCGCGAACCGCCGCCCGCAAGCTCTCCCGCGACATGGCGAGCAAATCCTGAGTGAGGGGGCCGGACGGGATGTTCAGATACTTCACCACCGGACCCTGAACGGAGAGAATCTGATATGCGCGGTTCACCAACACGGCGGCCGGCGCGAGCTCATCGAGCAACAGGCGCTGCAGGAGCTCTGAGCTGCTCGCGGCACTGCGGCGCGCCGGCTCGCGCGGTTCTCCCGCGGATGTTCCGGGCGCCAGGATCGGCACGCTCGCGATTGTCCGGCGCGCGAGACCGATCTTGCGATAGATACGCCACTTTCTCGAAATCGGCTCGAACAAGTCCGCCGCCCCTCCGATCGTCTCGGCCGGACCGAGCAACAGGTAGCCGCTGTCCTTCAGCGCGAAATGCAGTAGCGAGATGACCTTCGCTTGAATGTCGGGCTCGAGGTAGATGAGCGCATTTCGACAGCTGATCAAATCCAGTTTGGAGAACGGCGGATCGGTGATGAGATTCTGCGGTGCGAATACCACGACATCGCGCAGCTGCTTGCCGACTTGATAATGCCGGGGGTCGCTCCGCGAGAAGAACCGCTGCAGGCGCTCGGGCGACACCGTGGCGGCGATGCTGTCGAAATACTGCCCGCGCCGTGCGATTTTGAGCGAGTCGTCTTCGACGTCGGTGGCGAATATCTGCAAGTGCACGTTCTTATGAGCGGCTCGGAACTGCTCGATGAGGAGAATCGCGACCGAGTACGCCTCCTCGCCGGTGGAGCACGCCGGGACCCAGACACGGAGCGGCGAGTCGGGCCCGGCGCGCCTGACGAGACCCGGCAGGGCGCGCCTCGCCAGGACATTGAACGCCTCCGGTTCCCGAAAGAACGTGGTCACGCCGATGAGCAGGTCGTGGCGCAATGCGCCGAGTTCGGCGGCATCCTGGCGAAGCCGCTCGGCGTATTTCCGAATGTCCGTGATCTGCAGCAGCGCCATCCGGCGCTTGATGCGGCGCAGGATCATGTTCCGGCGGTAATAACGAAAATCGGACTTCGAGCGTGCCTGCAGGAGCGCGAGAATCGCCTCGAGCCCCTCGAGCGTCAGCGGGTCGAGCGGCTCGCTGCGCTCGCTCGAGGAGTGCCGCGCATAAGCGATCAAGGCTTCCGGCATGTCTTCGGGCGCCAGCACGAAATCGGTCGTGATGCCGCTGGCCAATGCGGCGCGCGGCATCTCATCGTGCTCCGCAGTGGCCGGATCCTGAACCAGCACCGCGCCGCCCGCGAGCCTGATTTCCTTGAGACCCGCGCTGCCGTAGTTGCCCATACCCGACAGGACGATGCCGATCGCATTTTCGCGCTGATCCTCGGCCAGCGAGCGCAAGGCCAGATCGATGACCGCCCCCGTGTGCGCCTCACCCAGGGAGCTCAGCAGGAGCCGGCGATGCTTGATCGTCAGATATTTGTTCGGCGGAATGACGTACGCGTGATTGGGCTGAATCAGCATGCGATGAGTCGCTTCGAGCACCGGCATGCGGGTCTCCTTGGCGATCAATTCAGCCATGAGACTCCTATGCGTCGGGTCGAGGTGCGGTACCAGAACGAATGCCATTCCGCTGTCCATGGGCATGCGCGCGAAGAATCGCTTGAAGGCCTCCACTCCACCCGCCGATGCACCGATCACGACGATGGGAAAGCCCGCCGCTGGCGACGGCGCGTCCGCGGCCGCTATCGGCGCAGCGGCTGCCTCGCTTTCCGCCGATTTCGCTCTGCGAGGGATTTTGGCAGCCCTCGGCGTGCTTTTGGCTGAGCGTCTGCTAGGCGATCTTTTCTTGTTTTTGACGGCTCGGGGCATGGGTTTGTTTCAGTTATGCGGACGATGGTGTTTCAAAGCACCCAAAAGTCTTGAGTTTTTCCGCGGATGGTGGATTCCACCATTCGCGGATGGTGGCGCGCCTGATTCTCCTGGACGGCTACCCACCAGGAGAATTATCCGGCGTTCCCGCTCGAGTGTACAAATTCAGCCAGGGTGGTCGAAGACAGGATGATCTCGATCGCATCCAACCTCGCGCTTCGCGTGCTCGACGCCGCGCCCGATGCCATGATCTTGATCGACGACTCTGGCACGATCTGCTTCGCAAATCGCAGGATCGCGGATCTATTCGGGTATGAGCCCGAGCATCTGCTCGGACAGCGCGTCGAGGCGCTAATGCCCGAGCGCTTCCGCGTCCCGCACCTCGAGCACCGTGAGGAGTATTGGCGCGGCGTGCGCGTGCGTCCCATGGGGGCAGGGCTCGAGCTCTTCGGTCGCCGGCAGGACGGCAGCGAGTTTCCGCTCGAGATCAGCTTGAGTCCGATAGCGGACGGCGATCGTACCCTGGTCGCCGCGGCCATCCGCGACGTCACCGACCGCAAGAGCGCCGAGGCCGACCTGATCGAGGCGCGCCGCGCGGCGGAGCTCGCTCGGACGGCGGCCGATCGTGCCAACCAAGGCAAGAGCCGATTCCTCGCGACCGCGAGCCACGACCTGCGCCAGCCCCTGCAAACGCTCTCGCTCCTCAACGGGAGTCTGCGCCGCATGAGCGTGGGCCGCGACATCTCCGAAGCGCTGCTGCAACAAGAGCAGGCCATCGGCGGCATGTCTCGGCTCGTGAATGCGCTCCTCGACATCAGCAAACTCGAGTCCGGGGCAATCAAGCCGGAGCCCACGGATTTCGCCGTAGCGATGCTGCTCGAGGAGCTGCGTCGAGAGTTCTCGAATATCGCCGCGAGCAAGGGTCTGCAGCTCAAGATCGACTCATGCTCGCTCTCCGTGCACAGCGACCCGTCGTTGGTCGGTCAGATTCTGAGAAATCTGTTGTCGAATGCCATCAAATACACCCGCGAAGGCTGGGTGAGATTGCAGTGCTTGCGCGAAACGGCACGGATTCGCATCGACGTGCTCGACACGGGCATCGGCATCCCGGCCGATCAGTTGCCCTACATCTATGATGAGTTCTACCAGGTAACCGGTGCCAATCGCGTGCGCGAGGGCTACGGCCTGGGACTCTCCATCGTGCAACGACTGGTGAGGCTCCTCGATCTCGAGCTCGACGTCCATTCGGACGTCGGGCAAGGCACGACGTTTTCTCTCGTGTTGCCCGTAGGTAGTGCGCAAGCAGCATTGAGGCATGGCAGCGCCGCGTGCCCGCAGCCTGAGAAGGAGACCGGCTCTAAGGTCCGGATTCTACTCGTCGAGGACAATCCAGCCGTGCGGCGGGCGACGGGCTTGCTCCTGCAGATGGAGGGCTACGAGGTAGCCGCGGTCGCCACGCTCGAGGAGGCGCGCGCGGCTGCAAACGCCGACCGGAGCGCGAGGCTGGTGATCACCGATTACCACCTAGCCGATGAGGAGAACGGGATCGATGTGATCGCGGCGCTGCGCGGGACCCTGGGGCCCGTGAGGGCGATCCTCATGACAGGTGATACCTCCTCGGCGATCAAGGAGCTTGCCGGCGATCAGCACCTGCGTATCGCGAGCAAGCCGATCAACGCCGATGAGCTGCTGGGGCTAGTCAGGGCGATGCTTGCCGGCGGGCCGGGAGCCTCCGAGCCGCTCGGGCGCGAGCCTAGACGTCCGGCGCAAACATGATCTCCGGCGCAGCCATGACCGAGACGACCTGGGCGCTGGTCTTGGCGGCGGGCGACGGCACCCGCCTGCTGAGCCTCACCACCACGGAGTCGGGCACGGCGATCGCCAAGCAGTTTTGCTCCTTGCGGGGCGGGCCCTCGCTCTTGCATGAGGCTCTCAAGCGAGCGCGCGAGGTGACATCGAGCCGCAACATTTGTGCAGTCGTCGCCGAGCAGCACCGGCGCTGGTGGGAATCGCAGCTGCGCTCACTGCCTGAGGGAAACTGCATCGTGCAGCCGCAGAACCGGGGGACAGCCATCGGCATCCTGCTGCCGCTCGTGCGTATCCTGGAGCGTGACCCGGGCGCACGCATCGTGCTCCTACCCTCCGACCATCACGTGCGGGACGAGGCGATTCTGATGCGAGCGATACACCGGGCCGTCGAAGCGCTCGACTGGCACTTCCGCGAGGCGATACTACTCGGCTTCCTGCCGGAGGACGCCGATCCGGAGCTCGGCTACATTGCACCCGGCAAGCCGGACGGTCGAGGAGTGCTTCTGGTCGAGCGTTTCGTCGAAAAGCCCTCGGCCGCGGAGGCCCGGCAGCTGATCGAGCGCGGTGCTCTATGGAACGCGTTCATCACGGTCGCGACCGGCGAGGCGCTGCTCGCGCTATTTCGCCGGCGTATTCCGGGTATCGTCAATGCCATGCGCTTGGCGGTGGCAAGCGATCTCTTATCCTGTGGTGAAACTCGCGCCGTCGTGCAGCTCTACGCGGAGCTTCCATGCCTGGATTTTTCGCGTGACATCCTGCAGGGTCAAGAGCACGAATTGCGCGTGCTCACGGTACCGCGGTGCGGCTGGAGCGATCTCGGTACGCCGGAGCGCGTCGCGCACGCTCTGCGGCGGGCACCCCTGGGCGCGGCTGCAGATGACAGGCGCGCCGCATCGGTACCTTTGAGCCTCGCATCACAGCACGAGCGCCTGCAAGTGGCGGCGGCGCGCAGCGGCGGGGCGCCCTGAGGCTCCTCGCCCTCGATCAGCGGATTCGCTCGATCCGGTGTTGACCTCGGGCATAGGGGTGATGGTACCACCCGCCGCTGCTCGGTTGACCCTCAGGCGCGCTCAAAAGGTATCATCCGCCCAAATGCCTATCTCAGCGCGACGGGGCGGCCTGCAGCCACCGAGCGGCCTGCACCCGGCAAGGTCCGCCTTGCGAAGGGGCGACGCGCTGCCCGCACCGCAGGAAGGGACCTTGAAGGCGACCCCGTTCAGGCGGCTGGCCGAGCTCTTCGACCGCCTGGAGCACACCTCATCGAGCAACTCGATGGTCGGGATGCTCGCGCGCATGCTGCGAGTGCTCCCGCCCCGAGAGGTCAAGATGACGGCCTACCTGCTTTCCGGTCGAGCGGGGCCGAGCTTCTCCACGCCCGAGTTTGGCGTCGCCCAAGCGCTGGCCGCGAAGGCGATTGCCGAAGGCAGCTCGCGCACGATCGGGGAAGTGACCCGACTTATCGGCAAGGTCGGCGATGCCGGCGAGGCGGCAGCGGAATTGCTCGCTGCACGTTCGGTGAGCCGCCTGCGGATCAGTGAGGTCTTCGAGGAGCTCAGCGCCATCGCCTATCAGACAGGCAGTGGTGCCCAGCAGGCGAAGGTAAGAACGCTCGCCTCGCTCCTTGAGCGTGCATCGAGGCTCGAGTCGAAATACATCGTGCGTACGGTGCTCGGGACTCATCGCATCGGTGTCGCCGAGATGACCTTCCTCGCAGGTCTCGCCCGGGCATTCGGCAGCAAGGAGAACGACAAGGCGACGCTCGAGCAGGCGTACAACGTCCTCTCCGATCTGGGTGAGGTCGCATATCGCGCGGCAGCGGACGGAATTGCCTCCCTCCGACGAGTCGAGCCCGTGCCCGGGATACCGGTGCGGATGATGCTCGCCTCGCGAATCGAGGATCTCGACGAAGTGCCGATGCACATCGAGGGCGAGGTGTTCGCCGAATACAAGTACGACGGGGAGCGCGTGCAGGTGCACAGGAACGCGCACGGTGAGTTACGCGCCTTCTCACGCCGTCTCGAGGATATCACGCACCAGTATCCGGAGATCATCGCGAGCCTGCGCAAGCACTTCAGGGCGAGAACCGCGATCATCGAGGGCGAGGTCGTCGCAATCGACCCCAAGACGCACAAGCTCAGGCCCTTCCAGCTGCTGATGCGCCGCAAGCGCCGGCACGAGGTCGCACGCTACCAGAAGGAGGTGCCGGCGAGGCTTTTCCTCTTCGACCTTCTTTTTTTGGACGGCAAGAGCCTGTTACGCAGGCCGCTCCTCGAGCGCAAGCAGCTGCTCACTCGTCGCCTGAAGCCCGATCGAGCAGTCCACATCGCAAAGTTCATCCGAACGCAGGAGCTGAGCCGGATCGAACAGTACTTTCGCGAGGCGCTTGGCCAGGGGGCGGAGGGGGTCGTGGTCAAGGGGGCCGCGAGCCCCTACCAGGCCGGCCATCGAGGATGGCACTGGGTGAAGTTCAAGAAGGAGTACGAAGCAGAGCTCGCCGACACCTTCGATGTCGTCATCGTCGGAGCGCTGCGCGGCAAAGGGATGCGTGCCGGAGCGTTCGGCTCGCTCCTCGTGGCCGCATTCGATCCCAAGACCAACCGCTATTACTCCTTCACCAAAGTCGGAACGGGGTTCACCGAGGAGATGTTGCGGCGCCTGCCTCGACTGCTCAAGGCGCATGTGCTGCCGACGAGGCACCGGCTCGTCGAGACCGGGATGAAGATGGATGTCTGGTTCGAGCCGGCTCAAGTCATCGAGATATCGGGTGCGGATCTCACGGTGAGCCCTGTGCATGGCGTCGCGCGCGAGTTCGTGGGGCGGGGCGGGATAGCGCTACGATTTCCACGATTCTTGCGGCTGCGCGATGACAAGACGCCGGAGCAGGCGACGACGGTCGATGAGATCTGGCAGATGTACAGGGCTCGTCTCGGGGCCGCCCGATCCGCGCCGCGGTGAGGCCAGCAGGGAATCCAATAAGGGGTTCTGCGGGGCGCGTTTCGGTCGAATCGCATAGGCATGGAGGGCGAGAGCCGGCAAGATGCTCCTCGGAGGAATGCGTATGAGCCTCGGGGCGGTGTGTAACCGTGAAGTGACGATCGCGCGAGCGACCGAGTCGCTGCACACGGCAGCCGAGCTCATGCGCGCTGGTCGCGTCGGCAGCATCGTCGTCTGCGAGGAGGACGGGGGATCGAAGCGCAGGCCCATCGGTGTGCTCACGGATCGGGACGTCGTGATGGCATTGCTGCAGCACAGCAAGGGGCTCGGTGAGCTCTTGATCGGCCAGGCAATGACTCGCAACCCACTGCTGCTCCACGACGAGGACGAGGTAGAAGAGGCAATCGAACGCCTGCGCGAGCGCGCCGTCCGGCGTGCTCCGGTCGTCGATGCGCACGGCTCCCTGATCGGCATCGTATCCTCGGACGATCTGCTCGAGCTGATCGCAGAGGAGTTGGATGCGATCGCGCGCCTCATTCGTCGGCAGCGGCCAGCCTAGGGCGAAAGCGCATGGACTCGCGTCGCATCATGTTCGCCGTCGCATCACCCGGCGACGTTCGGTCTGTCGAGATGGAGAAGGCAGCGGCCCTCGCGCGCGCACTGAATACGGAGCTCGAGCTATTTCACTGCATCTTCGACGAAGACGTCGGGCGTGAGGGGCGCTTCGGAACGCGCGGAGTGCAGGAGGATATCCACGGATTCGTCGAGGAGCGGCGGCGCCAGCTCGAGCTCTCGGCCGATGAATTGCGTGCTCGCGGCACGCGCGTTCGGACGAGCATTCGCTGGGATGACCCGACTTACGAAGGGATTGTCCGCCAGGTGCTGCGCCATGAGCCCGTCCTCCTCATCGCGCAGTCGAGGTGGAAGAGTCGTATGGCACGGGCCTTATCGACTCAAAGCGATTACCGACTGATCGAGACTTGCCCCTGCCCGGTGCTGTTCATCAAGACGCCGAGAATTTATTCGGACCCGTTGCTGGTGGCTGCCGTGGATCCGGAACAATCCCACGGCAAGCCGCAGTCTCTGGACGACCGGATACTCGATTGCGCCACGATGCTTCGCGATGCGCTGGGGGCGAGATTGCGGGTATTTCACGCGCGAGCTCCCCGGGCGGATGCCGTCAGGGCCGATCCGGAGCTGCGAGATGTCCCGAACGTGGAAACGGATGACGTATACGCTGCCTACCGTCACAATATCGAGAGCGATCTCCGGGAGCTCGCCCGAGGTCATCAGATCCCGGAGGAGCAAGTCGAGATCGCGGAGGGTTACCCCGCCGAAGCGTTGCCGCTCTTCGTGAGTCGCGAGGCGGCCGACATCGTGATCATGGGCGCGGTTGCACGCTCGGCGCTCAAGCGCGCACTCGTCGGTCACACCGCTGAGAAGGTGCTCGACACCCTCGATTGCGACGTGTTGGTCGTCAAGCCGCCCGAGTTCTGCTCGCCCGTCAGCCGCCAGTCGGCGCACCATCTAGAAAGGCGAGCCGAGTGAGGAGGCAGGGTACACCGTCAGGTCGATCCGTAGATTGCGTTCACTTCCCGCTCAGCCTCGAGCCAATCGGCCCACTCGTTACCGGGTGCAAATCCGCGGCGCTCCGCGAGGAAATAAGCCGCCTCCGAAATCAGTCGGTGTCGCACGCTCGGGGTGAGCACCGGGCGCACTCTCATTTCGGCGGCGGGCGAATCCGCTGGAGCCAGAGTATAGGGGTCCAACATAACCACTGGGTCGAAGTCCTTGTGCACTATAGCCACATCGCCCTCCTGTCTGAGACGACGCGAATGAAATTCGATACGCAAACTCCTTCTCAATCTCAATCGTTCTCGCGCTCGAGCTCACAACAGTGAGCGCCGGGAGCGGGTCGTTCGTGATCCGCGGGAGTGGCCGACTGGATGACCTGCGCCCGACTCGTCTCGCGAAACACCGTGCAGCCTTTGAGACCCAAGTCGTAGGCAGCACGGAGAATGTCCGGCACGCTCGTCCTGGGGAGGTCCCGGGGCAGCATCAGCGTCTTGGAAATCGATCCGTCCACGCAGGTCTGCAGCTCGGCCTGCATGAGCAACTGATCGCGCGCCGAGACGGCCTGTGGGTCACGCAGCGACTCCGGTAGCGCCTCGCCGGAGGCTCGAGCGCACCATGCCGCATAGGCGAAGTCCTCGACGCGGACCTCATGACGCACTCCGTCAGGATCGAGCACGTGCCGGCGGACCTCGAGCCCGATGATGGGCTCGATGCCGCTGCTGACATTGCCCGCGAGCAGACTGATCGTGCCCGCAGGCGCGATCGCGAGCACGTGGCTATTGCGCATTCCGTGGCGGCGAATGCCGTCCCTTATCTCAGGAGGCAGGCGTCGAATAAACGGCCGCTCGAGGTAGCGAGGAGCATCGAAGGCGGGAAATGCTCCCCGCTCCTCGGATAGCCGGATCGAGGCTTCATAACCCGCATCCCGTATCGCACACATCGTGCGCGAGGCCATCTCGCGGGCGGCGGGTGAGTCGTACCGCAGCCCGATCATGGCGAGCGCATCGGCCAATCCGGTGATCCCGAGGCCGATGCGGCGAGCGCGGTAAGCCTCCTCACGTTGCCGCACGAGTGGGTAGCCGGAGACATCGACCACGTCATCGAGGAATCTTACGGCAAGCGCGGCCGTCTCACGAATCGCGGGCAGGTCGAGCCGTGCCGTGGGGGCGTAGGCGTCGAGCACGAAGGCGGTGAGATTGACCGAGCCGAGGGTGCAGGCGCCGTAGGGCGGCAGGGGCTCCTCGGCGCAGGGATTGGTGGCGCTCAGGGTCTCACAATAATTCAGATTGTTCTCGGAATTGATGCGATCGATATAGAGAACGCCCGGCTCGCCGCAATCGTATGCGCTATCGCACAGCCGAGCCCAGAGGTCCCGCGCCCGCAGCGTCTTTCGCACTTGCCCGAAAATCAAAGACCACGGCAGATTCTCCTCGACCGCGTTCATGAACGTGTCGGTCAGCAATACCGACAAATTGAAGCGTGAAAGCAAGTCCGGCCGGCGCTTGGCATCGATGAATGCCTCGATATCCGGATGATCGCAGCGCAGGGTTGCCATCATCGCCCCGCGCCGAGCGCCCGTGGACAGGATCGTCGCGCACATCGCGTCCCAGAGGTACAGGAAGGAAACCGGCCCCGAGGCGATCATTCCCGTCGAGCTGGCTCTTGCGCCGCGAGGCCGCAGGGTCGAAAAATCGTAGCCGACTCCGCCGCCTTGCTGCATGGTGAGTGCGCCTTCCTTGAGCGAGTCGAATATCCCGTCGAGCGAATCCTCGATCGGGCCCATCACGAAGCAGTTGCACAAAGTGACGTGTCGCGCCGTACCCGCACCGGCCAGAATCCGCCCTCCCGGAAGAAACCTGAGGTCCCCCAAGAGACCCATGAAGCGCTCCTCCCACACGGCAGGATCGCGCTCGCTTGCGGCTGCACTGCGCGCCACCCGCCTGAAGGTATCGCTGAGTTCGCGCTCCGGGGGATTCGCCTCATTGTCGCGATAGCGGGTGCGCCAGATGAAATCTGGAAGGCTCTGCAGGATCGTCGCGGGCGCGTTCATTTTTTCCATTTGGAATAATCCCCGGCTCAGGCTATCAGCAGATAGCCCTGCTCGATATCTGGACTTCTACTTAAGCGGATCATGAGTGCCCACGCCGCGTGTTGCTCGTGTGCTGACCCATCGGTAGATGCACTCATGGTAATCGTGGAAAGCGCGGGTGGCGGTGTGCCGCGGGGCATGGGAGGCTGGAGCGCATGGAGCAACGGTGATGAATAGACGCGACGTCGTGTCGGGCATCCTCGGGACTACGGCGACAGCGGCCGTCAGGGGGGGCGGCGCGGAGGTGAAGAAGAGCGTGTCGCTCCCCGCGCCGCGCCGCGAGGGAGGCGCACCACTTCTGTCCGCGCTCAATTTGCGCCGCTCGACGCGTGCCTATTCGACTCGGCCGCTCTCGCTGCAAACGCTATCGGATCTGCTGTGGGCCGCCTTCGGCGTCAATCGGCCGAGCGGTGATCGCACGGCACCGTATTGGCGCCACGTGATGGTGATCGACATTTACGCGGCAATGGCCGACGGGGTGTGGCTCTACGAGCCCATGGCGCACGAGTTGCGGTCCTACATGTCGGCCGATATCCGCGCGCAGACGGGGCTTCAGGATTTTGTGGGCAGTGCGCCGCTCAATCTGATTTACGTAGCTCACGGCGAGCGCATGCCGGAGCTCAAGCTCGAGGAGCGTCGGTTGTACTCATCCGTCGATACGGGCTTCATCGGTCAGAATGTTTATCTGTACTGCGCCTCGGAGGGGCTGGCGACGGTCTTTCGAGGCGCAGTCGATTACGCGAAGCTGGCTGTGACCATGAAGCTGCCCGATCAGCAGTTCGTGACCTTCGCTCAGACCGTGGGCTACCCGGCGTAAGGCGACGGCGGTGCGAAGCGGAATGTCACGCCGGGGGTTCTTACAGCAGTCGGTTTTGACGACCGCGAGCACCACTCTCGGTGCACTCCCCCTCATCGCAGCCTCACAAGAAGCGGCGGCCGCGAGCGCCGGCGCGCGGCCCATCGCCGGGGCGGATCGCTTGAGCATCGCGCTCATGATCAACGGCAGCGAGCGAACCCTCGAGGTCGAGCCTCGGGCGACGCTCGTGGAGGTGTTGCGAGGCCCGCTGGCTCTTCGCGGCACGAAGATCGGCTGCAACCGCGGTGCGTGCTCGGCGTGCACGGTGTGGCTCGATGGGGCCCCGGTGTGTGCCTGCATGCTGCTCGCGGTCGACGTCGGGCATCGCCAGGTGACCACGATCGAGGGCCTCGGCAGCCCGGATCAGCTGCACCCCGTTCAGGCCGCCTTCGTCGAGCACGACGCCGTGCAGTGCGGGTTCTGCACGCCGGGGATGGTGATGAGCTGCGCAGCGCTCGTTCGAGATCGGCCGAGCGCCACCGCGGAGGAGGTTCGCCAAGCGATCAGCGGCCACCTGTGCCGTTGCGGCACCTATCCCCATGCCGTGGAGGCGACCGTCGCCGTACTCGCCGGCCCGAAAACATGAGCACGCAACCCATGACGAGGCAGGCCGAAGAGTCGGTTCGAACCGTGTCCCTGCCCGTGGGGATCAGTGGCCACGACCTCAAGGAAGTCACTCGTGAAATCCCGATCGACGAGCCTCCGCCGCTTGCGCCCAATGAAGAGCTCGCAGTGATCGGCAAACCGATCCCACGACACGATGCACGCGCCAAGGTGACGGGGGCAGCCCGCTTCACCGTCGATGTGGCGCTTCCGGGAATGCTTTACGGGCGCATCCTGCGCTCGCCTCTGCCTCATGCGCGGGTACGCGCGATCGACGTGTCCGCCGCGACCGGCCATCGCGACGTGCGCGCCGTCGTCGAGGTCGCTCGTCCTGACGATGCGTCGGCATCTATCCTGCGGTACGTGGGCGCACCGGTCGCAGCCGTCGCCGCCGTTTCCATGGCCGCCGCGGAGGAGGCAGCCAAACTGATTCGAGTCGACTATGAGCCATTGCCGTTCGTCGTGGATCTGAATGAAGCGCGCGCGCCGGACGCACCTCGAGTCTTCGACGCCGCTTCCGCGCCGGCAGGAAGTCCCTCCGGCTACCCGGCGCCGGCGGGGTTAGCATTGCAAGGCAATGTCCGCGGCCCTGCGGTCGTGCGCCGCGGCGAGGTCTCGTCGGGTTTCGCCCAGGCCGACGTGCTGGTCGAGGAAGAGTACTCCACCCAAGTACAGACGCATTGCTGTCTGGAGCCCCATGCGATCGTCGCAGACTGGCGTGCCGATGGGCTGACGGTCTACATGTCGACGCAATACACCGCCGGCCTGCGGCACGAGCTGGCGGAGGCCTTCGGCTTACCCCTGAGCCGAGTCCGAGTCATCGTCGAGGCGATGGGTGGCGGGTTCGGATCGAAATCGACGCTGGGGAATTACGGGCGGGTAGCCGTCCGGCTATCGCAACAGGCGCACGCGCCGGTACGCGTCGCTCTCGACCGGAGCGAAGAGCAGACCGATGCCGGCAATCGCCCGGCCACGTGGCAGCGCATTCGGCTGGGAGCACGGCGCGACGGATCGCTCACCGCCATCTCGCTCTCGAGTTACGGCACAGCGGGCGTCGCGCTCGGAGCGGGAGTCTGGAGCACGGCGGAATCCATGTACACCTGCCCGAATTTCGAGGGCGCCCAGCACGACGTGTTTACCAACGCCGGTCCCGGCTGTGCGATGCGCGCGCCGGGCGCCGTGCCGGGTGCCTGGGGTCTGGAGCAGGCCGTCGACGAGCTCGCCGAGCGCCTCGCGATCGATCCGCTGGCGCTGCGAGATCGGATTGATCCGAGCCCGGTGCGTCGCGAAGAGCGGCGCATCGGCGCCGAGCGCATCGGATGGAGCGGGCGGCACGCCCCGGGCGCCGAAGGCGGACCCATCAAGCGCGGCATCGGCGTCGCCCAGTCTTTGTGGTATTCCAATGTTCAGATCAATGCATCTTGCGAAGTGCGAGTGCTCCGCGACGGCTCAGTGGAGGTGCGCTCGGGCGTTCAGGACATAGGAACCGGCACCGGAACGGTACTGGCGCAGGTGGTCGCCGAGGTGCTCGGATTGGCGCCTTCGAGCATCAACCTACGCATCGGGGATACCGAGTATCCGGCCGGTCCGCCCTCGTACGGCAGCCGTGCGACCGCCTCGATCACACCGCCCGCACGCACGGCGGCGTGGCGTGTGCTGCAAGCCCTCTATCGCGAGGCTGCACCGCTGCTCGAGGCCTCGCCGGCCGAATTGGTGGCCAGCGCCGGGAGGATCGCCGTCCGGAGCGATTCCACTCGCAGCATCGCATTCGCCGACGCCGCTGCAAGGCTGCGCACGGACTTCCTGAGTGCGGTCGCGTCGCGAGCCGATGACTATGACGGGTTCCGCAGGCGCATGGGAGATGCCGCCATCGCGCGGCAGGATCTCGGGGGAGTGCAGTTCGCCCAGGTTGCGGTGGACACCGAGACGGGCATCGTGCGCGTCGAGCGCGTCGTCGCCGTGCAGGACTGCGGTCGACCGATCAATCCGCGACAGATCGAGAGTCAGGTGCAAGGCGGCGTGCTCATGGGCATGTCCTTTGCGCTGCTCGAAGATCGCGTTCTGGATCGGCGCTCCGGTCGCATGCTGAACGCGAATCTCGAGCAATACAAGCTCGCGGGCAGCTGCGATATACCCCAAATCGATGTCATCGTTCTCGAGAGCTACCGGGGAACGAGCGCGACCGATGCGTATGGCATCGCCGAGCCTTCGAACATCGCGACTGCCCCGGCGATCGGGAACGCGGTGTACAACGCGCTCGGAGTACGCATTCGATCCCTGCCGATGACGCCCGCAGCGATGCTTGCGGCGCTGGGCAAGGTTCCCAAAGGTCCCGCCGAGAGCTGACCCTATGAATCGCTTCTCTTGGTTGAGCGCTCGATCGGTGGCCGAGGCGGCCGCTGCCGCGTCGGCGACGGTTGCCGCCGCGATGGCGAGGCCCGGCGGCGCGGAGCGCGCCGACGGAGCGATGGTCAAGGCCGGCGGAATCGATGTGCTCGACTTGCTGAAGGAGGGCCTCTTCGCACCCGCCACGCTCGTGAGCCTTACGGGCCTACCCGGTCTCGACGAGGTGGCCGAGGAAGCGGGCGCCGGCATTCGCATCGGATCCATGGTCACACTGGCGAAGATCGCTGGCCATCCGCTGATTCGAGAGCGCCATCCGGCGCTTGCCGACGCCGCGGCGAGATCGGCGAGCCCGCAGATCCGCAATGTGGCGACCCTCGGCGGCAATCTGCTGCAGCGGCCGCGCTGCTGGTATTTCCGATCGAAGGAGTACCGCTGCTTGAGAAAGGGCGGCGAGCACTGCTATGCGCACGCAGGTGACAATCGCTATCACGCGATTTTCGACAACCGGCCGTGTGCGATCGTTCACCCATCGAGCGCGGCGACGGTGCTGGTCGCGCTCGGTGCCATGGTCGAGCTCGTGACTGCCGATGCGCACAGCCGGCGCATGAGTCTCGAGAAGTTCCTCCGGCCGCCGGAAGATGTGACGCGCGAGAATGACTTGCGGGCGCACGAGATCCTGACGCAGATACATCTGCCGCGCCTCGGGCCCGGTGTACGGACGGCGTATCTCAGGGTCGGGGAGAAGCAGGCCTTCGACTGGCCGCTGGCCGATGTTGCCGCGGCCCTCGAGCTCGAGCCGGATGGGCGCTGCCGAAGCGCGGCGATCGTATTGGGGGCGGCAGCGCCCGCGCCGCACCGCGCGCTTCTCGCTGAACGAGCCCTCACCGGTAGGACCATCGACGAGGGCGCGGTAAACGCAGCCGCACGGGCGGCTATCGAAGGCGCGACGCCGCTCGCGAACAATGCCTACAAGTTGCCCCTCGTCGAGACGCTCGTCCGCCGCGCGATTCTCGCTGCAGGCAAATCGCAGGCACCTTAGCGCAGGGCAACGCCATCCGGCGCTCGCCTCGCCTTCGGCTCATTGCCGAGGCGCCTCCCATCCTCCTCCCAACGCCTTGTACAGAGCGATGAGGTCGGCAGCGACGTTCTCCTTGCTCTGCGTGAGGGCGCTGTCGTCCGTATAGAGCGTGCGCTGGGCGGTGAGGACATTGAGGAAATCCGTTTGTCCTTGCTGAAAGAGTGTGAGCGAAAGGTCCACGGCCTTATGGTCTGCCGCGACCGCATCGCTCAGCGACTTCTGATGTGCTTGCTCCTCCGTGAAGGCGATGAGCGCATTCTCCACGTCTTGCAGGGCCGTCAATACGGACTGCTGGTAGCTGATGAACGCTTGGTCGCGAAGCGCCTCCTGTGCATGAATATTGGCGACGATGGCTCCGCCCTGGAATATCGGCCACGAGACCGCGGGACCCGCAAAGACCGAGCGGTTGGAGCTCTCGAACCACCGATGAAGCCCCGTGCTCTGCCAGGTCGAACCGCCGGAGAGCGAGAACTGCGGAAAGAGCTGAGCCACCGCGACGCCGATCTGCGCGGTGGCGCCGTGAAGCGCAGCCTCGGCCTGGCGGATGTCGGGCCGCCGTCGCAACAAGTCGGAGGGCATGCCCGCCGGAATTTGTGCAGGGATGGAGGGTAGGTCGCCGATCGGTGCGAGACGCTCGAGCAAATAGGCGGGAGGCCGACCCAGCAGCACGCTCAGCGCATAAATGGACTGGCGTGCAGCCGTTTCGTTGACCGGAATTTGCGCCTCGGTCGTCGCCACAATGCTTTGCGCCTCCGCCATGTCGAGGCCGCTATCGAAGCCGACCTTGTAGAGCTTGCGGGTGATTTCGGCCGTGTGTCGCTCGACCTCGAGGTTATTTTGCGCCGTGACGACCTCCTGTTGGTTGCCGCGCAGCTGGACGTAGTCGAGGGCCACCTCGGCGGCGATGCTCACCTGCACGTCTCGAATGTTCTCGACCGCGACTTGAACGTTGGCAGCCGCCGATTCCACTTGTCGCCTGACCCCACCGAAGATATCGAGCTCCCACGCCGCGTCGAAGTCGGCCTGATAGAGGTTGCGCGGCGTTCCATTGGTGTAGTAGAGAGGGCCCGCCTGCCTTTGATAGCTGGCGGATGCACTCAGCGACGGCCACAGCCCGCCGGCCGCCACGTCTCTCAAGGCACGGGCCTGCCTCAAATTCGCCTCTGCGATGGCGAGGCTCGGGTTGGCTTTGAGCGCTTCCTCGACCAGCGCCATCAACGCGGGGTCGTGGAACTGCTCCCACCAGCGCGCAAGATCGGCGCTCTGGCTGGTGACGACGGACGGCTGACTCGACTGCGTCAGGCCCGCCCACGCGTCCGGTGTGTTGCGCTTCGGCGGATGATAGTTGGGGCCCACCGCGCAAGCCGCGATCAGCGAGCATAGGACCGCGAGCGCTGCCTTCGTTTTACTCATAGCGCAGGGCATCGATCGGGTCGAGACGCGATCCCTTCCAGGCCGGATAGAAGCCGAAGATGACCCCGACGCTGGCCGAAACGACGACCGCCGCTACGATTGCGCTCACCGACGGCGCGGTGGGCCAGTTGAGGAGCTTGGTGACGAGCATCGAGGCGGTGCGTCCGGTCAGAATGCCGATGATACCGCCGAGCAGGCAGACCACGATGGCCTCGGCGAGAAACTGGCGCAGAATGTCATTCGGCTCGGCGCCGACGGCCATGCGCAGTCCGATCTCCCGGGTGCGCTCGGTGACCGATACCAGCATGATGTTCATGATCCCGACGCCACCGACGACCAGGGCGATCATCGCGACGTAGAGGAGGAGACGCGTGATGAGCTCGGTGGTGTAGCTCATCGCGTTGGTGATCTCCGTCATGTCGCGCACGGTGAAGTCGTTGGGTTGCGTGGCGCGTAAGTGGTGGTTATCCCGCAGCACGGTGGTGATCTGCTGGATGGCGATGGGAACCTCGACGGCGCTGCGCGCATTCGCGAGAATCTGATCCACATTGGCAAAGCGGATCGGCTGCGGGAGATCCGCGAGCTCGTTGCTGGAAGGAGTAGGGTAGAGACTCGTACTGATGTTCGGATACATCTGAGTCAATGAATTGACTTCGGTGGCGTTGGTGGTGTTCGTGACGCTTTGGTTGCTGGTCGAGAGCGAGGTGGCCACCACGCGATACTTGATCGTGGTCCAGGGAGCGAGCAGGATGTCATCCTGATCCTGACCCATCATGTTCGCGCCCTTGGGACCCAATACGCCGATCACCCTGAAGGCGACGTTGCGCACGCGGATCTCCTTTCCCAAAGGAGACTGACCGGCGAAGAGCTCCCGTACGATGGTACGGCCTACCATGCATACCTTGCTGGCATTCAGCACGTCGTGCTCGGTGAAGGCTTCGCCTTCGTCCATGGTCGTCCAATCGCGCACCTGTAGAAACGAGGGTGTGGTGCCGTACACATAAGTTGGCACCCAGTTGCGGTTGCCGTAGACGACCTGGGTGCGCGCCCGGACGATCGGAGCCACATTCGCGACGGCGGTACTCTTCTTGGTGATCGCATCCGCATCGTTCGGGGTCAGGGTCGTCACGCTGCCGATTCCGTAATTGATGCCGCCCACGTTTTGGGCGCCGGGAATGACGGCGAGGGTGTTCGCGCCGATGCTGGTGAGCGTCCGCTGGATGGCGAGAGTCGCGCCGTTACCGATCTCCATCATCGTGATGACCGCGGCAACCCCGATGACGATGCCGAGCGTGGTCAGCAGGGTCCGCATGGTGCTGCGCCGGAGGGCGTTTATCGCGGTTTTAAGGATGGTGAGCCATCTCATGCGGCGCCACCTCCGGACGGCTCGATGATGCCGTCCTTGATGCGGATCGTGCGCGGGGTGTGACGAGCGACGGCGGGGTCATGGGTGACCAGGATGACGGTGATCGCCTCGTCGCGGTTCAGCCGCTCGAACATGCCGAGAATCTCCTCGCTGGTATGCGAATCGAGGTTCCCGGTCGGCTCATCGGCGAGCAGCAGCTGAGGGTGGTTGATGAGCGATCTCGCAATGGCGACGCGTTGCTGCTCGCCGCCCGAAAGCTGAGACGGCTGGTGATCGATACGATCGGCCAACCCCACCTTGTCGAGCATCCCCAGCGCCCGCTCTCGCTTCTGCCGCTCGCTCAAGCTCTCTCGCGTGTAGCTCAAGGGGATGAGGACGTTTTCGAGCGCGGTCGCGCGCGGCAGGAGGTTGAAGCTTTGGAACACGAAACCGATGATGCGGTTGCGCAGTCGCGCCCGCTGTTTGGCACTGAAGCGCGACACCTCCTCGCCGTTGAGCCAATATTCGCCCGAGGTGGGATGATCGAGGCAGCCCACGATATTCATGAGAGTGCTCTTGCCCGAGCCGCTCGCGCCCATGAGCGAGACCAGCTCCCCGCGCGCGACGGTGAGTGATACACCCTTGAGCACCGCTAGGTCGACCTCGCCGAGATGATAGGTCTTGCAGATATTGCGCAGCTCGATCAATCCGCTCATCGGAGCGCTCGTCTACTGACTCGTGCTAGGCGGCGCGGCCTGACCGGAGGGGGTTGGAGTCTGACTCGAGCCCTGTGCGCGAAAGATCTGCGGCGCAAAAGGATTGCGCTCGGCACTCGCGGCGGCGCTGGTTCCCGAGCGGCTCTCGCCGACCACCGTGCGCAGGCCTTCGTGGAGCCCCTCACCCTGCACCTCGGTCAGACTTCCATCGCTGAGTCCCGCAATGACCGTGATGGGACGCACAAACCGGCCGGCCTCGACCCAGACCGTTGCCCGTGCACCGCTGGGGCCGGGCTCCTCGTGAGCCGATTTCGGTGACCCTCGCCGGAACCCGGGCGCAACCTGATCGAACCGGGGCGTCCATTGGAGCGCTGCATTCGGTACGAGAAGCACCCCGTGCCGGTGACCTATCTCGAATTGTGCATTGGCGGTGAGGTAAGGGATCAGCACTTCGTCGGAGTTGTCGATATCGACTTCGATGGTGTAAGTCACGACATTTTGCGTCATGGTCGCATTCAGGCGAACTTCGCCTACTCGGCCGCGAAATACTCTGCCGGGAAAGGCATCCACCGTGAACGTCACCACTTGGTCCGTCGCAATGCTGCCGACGTCCGCCTCGTTGACGGAAACCCATAGCTGAATGCGCCTCAGATCATTGGCGATGAGAAAGAGGCTCGGGGCGCTCAGAGAGGAGACGACCGTCTGTCCGATGTTCACCCGCCGGTCGATGATGACGCCCTTCACGGGTGAGCGAATCGTGCAATAGTTCAAGTTGATCTGTGCCGTGTGCAGATTGGCCTTGTCCTGCTCGACGGCCGCCTTGGCCTGCTCGACGGCCGCCTCGGCCGCGGCGAGATTGGCCTTGGCGACCTCGTAGTTCGCTTCATATTGATCATAAGCACTTTGGGCGAGTGCGTCGGACGGGCCGAGCTTTTGTGCGCGATTCCAATTCTGGCTGGCGTAGAGGAGATTGGCCTTTTGCTGAAGCACATTTGCCTGGCTCGCCAGCACGTTCGCCTTGCCCTGAGCCAGTTGCGACTGGGCGGTCTCGACCGCGGCGGCGTAGAGGGAATCGTCGATTCTCGCGAGTACCGTGCCGGCATCGACTTGCGAGCCCCAATCCACCGGTTTACCGGTCTTGTCCTTACCGAAAGCCACGATGACTCCGGCCACCTGAGCGCCGATGTCGACTGCCGCCTCCGGCTCGAGCGTCCCCGTGGCGCTGATGGTGGCCAGAAGATCGCCTCGCTTGATCGGGGCGGCGAGGAACGCGGGGGTGCTTCCCTGGTGAGGCAGCGAGCGCCACACCAGGCCTATGAGAGCCGCAACGGCGGCAAGGATCGAGAGCGCGATGAGCCCCTGTCGCGCGGGCGAGTCTCTGAACGATCCGGTGAACAATCTCATTGCGATATCCGTGCCGGCTACGCTGCCGCTGTAGAGCGGTCGACACCGCGCGGCGTCCAGCCGCAGCGAGACTCGCGATCGCCTACCTCACGGTATAGCTGCCTATCTCACGGTGTAGCCGCGTCCCTCCAGGCAGCTCACGTCGGCGCGGAAGTAGTCGTTGCGTTTGGCGACGGCCTGATCGGGTGGGACTCCACCGCCGGCGACTGTCGGATCAAAGCCGGTTTGCCCAGTGGCCCAGCGTTGACACTCGGCTCCGTCCCTCGCCTGCTGCTCGGCGGACTGCCCGCTCGAGGGATAGACGAAGAGCTGATCACTCGGGGGCGGCAGCGTAGGCGGCTGCGTCGCGCCGCCCGACTCGGCTCCCGGCGGGGGTTCGACCACCTCGTACTGCTGCTGCGCATCGTCCCACACGTAGTAGGTGTCGTTCGCGTAGTAGTAGGGAACACCATCCCACCACACCGTGGTGTAGTACCAAGGGAGGAACGGTACGAAGAGCCCGAAGGGCGCTGCCCACACGATCCAGTGTCTGCCGTCCCATCGATACCAATTACCACCGTGCCTCCAATAGCGGCCACCGTCAGGAGCCCGCACCTCGCCGAGACCTCCTGCGGGGGGCGTGCGGACCGAGTAGCCGTGGTCGTAGTAGTACTGGTTGTGGCCGAACCGACCGTCGAAGTGCTGGTGCGCTCCGCCACCCGACGCACCTGCGCTCGTGTGCCCGCCACCACCCGCATGTGCGCCGCCGGCGGCACCGCCATGTTGGGCGATCGCCGCCCCATTCGCCGCGATCATCGCGCCGGCGATCACGAGGCTGCTCCAAAAAGCTCTCTTTCGCATGGTCTTGTCCTACCTGCGCAGCTTCGGCTGCGCTATGTGTCCAATGCTCATCGCACGTCGTAGCCGCGCCCTTCGAGGCATGCGCTCATGGCGCGGCGGTAGCCGCTCGCCTGTTGCTCGAGGGCTGCGGCCCGAGCATTGTTGGCGTTCGCCGCGGCTTGCGCGCGCGCCTGTTCCGTTGCGGCGGACTCGGCAATGCCGCCAATCGCCGCTCCGGCGATGGCGCCAATGAGCGCCCCGGGTCCTGCCTCCCACGGCCGGGAGACCGCCGCACCGACGGCCGCGCCCGTGACCGCGCCTACCGCAACGCCGCTGCCCGGTGCGGGACCCGCCACCACCACGGTGCGCAAATGTGGCGGGACGGTGGGGGCGCTCGGATCGAAACCGCTCTGCTGCACGGCCCAGTTGTGGCATTCGTACTTGTCGCGATCCTGCTGCTCGCTCGACTGGTTTCGAGTCGGATAAAGGTAGACCGTGGTATTGGGTGGACCCACGGGAGTCGGCTCTACCGGTTGTGATACACAACCCACGACTGCGGCCACCATCACCACACTGCCGATTTGGGAGAGTCGCATTGCTTGCGTACACTTCATGATTGGTCTGCCTTCACACTTCATTCGCTGATCGCGTTTTGCCGATGATCTTTCGCCACATCGGCGCGTATCGAAATACGAGGATCTACATAGGTGCCTGGATAGCACCCGAGGCGCCAAGATAGCGCTCGAACCAGCTCGTGGCGAGCGAGGCGACCTGCTCGAGCGCGCCCGGCTCGACGAACAGGTGAGTCGCATGCGCAACGACCTCCAGGCGGGCCTCACAACTCAGCCGCTCGAGCGCTCGGCGGTTGAGCGTGAGAACCTCACGATCGGCGCCGCCCACGATGAGGAGTGTCGGCGCCCGGACCTCGGCCAGCGCCTCGCCCGCCAAATCCGGGCGGCCGCCACGCGAGACGACGGCCCCGATCGTGGGCATGCGTGCCGCGGCGGCAAGTGCCGCGGCGGCACCCGTGCTTGCGCCGAAGTACCCGATTGCGAGACCTTCGAGCTCAGCCTGCCTTTGCGTCCAGACCGTCGCGGCGCATAGCCGATCAGTGAGGAATGCAATGTCGAATCGCAGCTTCGCCGTGACGGCGTCGAATTCATCCTCCTCGCTCGTCAGCAGATCGAACAGCAGTGTCGCCAATCCGGCATCCGAGAGTCGCTCCGCGACGTAGGTATTGCGCGGGCTCAGCCGACTGCTGCCGCTGCCATGTGCAAAGAGCACGATACCGCGCGACCCGGGCGGGACGCGCAGCACGCCCTGAAGTCGCGTTGCGCCGACGGTGATGGAGAGCTCGCGTTGCACGCCTTGTCTTTTACTGGGCTGCCGCGGCCCGCGCAATAGGTACTGGCTGCGCTCGGCACTACGTAGTGATACGGATGGCCAGAGCCGTCGAACTGCCGAATCATCCCCGTCAGGGTAGCGCCCATCCACCCCGCAGATCACTAGGAGCGAAGATCATGCCGACGAATATGCCGCCCGACAGCTCGAACGTTGCGGACGCGCCACAGGTGGGTGCCGCGGACCCTGAACACCGAAATTCGCCAATCCAGAGCGACCCCGAGCAATCCTTCGAGCTGCTGCGCGAACAGCTCGGGGACGAGGGGGCGGGATGCTATTTCAACGACGTACTGCACCCCGAAGGAAGCTACGTGCTGAGCGGCAACACCTACCTGCGCTGCGAGCGCGGCATCTGGGTGGAGGCGGGATCCCGAGTTCCCGTCTCACCCTAGCGATCACCCTCGCGAACGCGACGGCTCCGAATCGTAAGGAGGGGATGCTCTCGTTGCCGCTCCTCGTGATATTTCACGAGATCACCTGCACTGTGCTCGCCTGGGGCCCGAGATCGCCGGGCTCCTCGGCAAAACGCACCTCGGTGCCCGTCCTCAGATCCTGAAACCGACTTCCCACCACGCTGTTACGGTGGAAATAGATGAGGCGCCCGTCCTCTGTCTCGATGCGGCCAAAATCTCGCTCGGCATCGAGCTCGCAGATCCATCCATGCGCCTCCTCGGTGAGTGTCTTCACATCGCCACGTCGCTTGCGCTCATAGTCCTCGAGCTTGCGCCGCGCAGCTCGAAACGCGTCACGCAATGCGACATACGGATCCTCGTGAGCGTGGCTCTCGGGATGTGCTCGGCGCACCGCGATCTCCTCGTCGGGCAGCCTGATGTCGATGTGGAAATCGTAGAGCTCGCCTTGGTGATGGTGGCGATGAGGCCGCTCGACGATGACGTGACAGCTCATGATGTGCTGGCTGAACTTGTCGAGCCGCTGAGCGAGCTCCCGAATACGCGACTCCAGGACCGGGGAGGGATCCATTTGGCGGAAGGTGATCTGCAGTGGAAGGATCATGGTCGTAGCCCTCTGTGGTGAAACAAGGCCCTCAGCTTTTCCAACGCTACCGCAACGGCGCGGGCGCGGACCTGCGGAACACTACGTAGGCAGCTCCGGGCCTCACGAAGCTGCTGCTGGCCGATTCGCGCAGCCCCCGAGTGATCGTCTTAACAAACGTTAATCAACGTTTAGTGTCACGGATGCGCCATGAAGCGCTAGCATTTGGACGATGCCCTCGCTACACCGAGTGATCAAGTGAGTCACCCCGATACATTGGTCACTGCTGCCAGCATCATCGCTGGATTTGGCGCTGCGCTTATAGCGTTCCGGCTTGAGCGGGAGCTGGAGATCGAGCGGAGGGACCAGGAACTACCCCCACACCGACGAGAAGGGCACTGGTTTCCTGCCTCTGACTGGCTGCTGGTAATCTCCAATGTGGCTGCGCTGTGTTTTGTGGTTGCCCCTCTAGTCGCGATCGAGTCACCCTCACCACGCACGATCCGGCTCACATCGGCCGTTTGTACGGCGACGGCCATCATGCTGGCAGGCTACATTCCCAGCATATTGGCTCATTACCGTTTTTTCTATGGTTTGACGAAGAAGGAAAGGAAGAACCCGACGCTACTGGAGGCAGTGTTCCTCTCTATCACGGTGATCGCTGCCATCCTCGCCTTTGCGATGACCTACAGAGCTTAGGCCTGGGAGGACAAGCGCGCTGCAAAGAGTTCATGCCGGGACTACGGCTGCCGTAGGGCGATCGTTTGCAGGGCCGGGCTCTTGAGGCGCAGGCTCGTCGCTGGGTGCGGCTTCCGTCGCGGCGGTTGCACCTTCGCCGCGGCCAAGCAGCTCGAACCACAAGCGCCGAATGTTCTGCTGAGTTTCCGTCGCGACGAAACAATAGTCGCCGTCGGCGCCGTAGAATGAAGCACCCGTGGAGCCTCGAACCCGATGCAATGACTCGTTAATGACATTGAGGCAAGAGATCACCTGTTCCGGGCTCTGGAGCCGGGTATGGTGCTGGATGTCGGAAAGCCGATAGGCTTCCAGTCGATCCTGCGCGAAGCTGGTCCCCTTACGGCCCAGCTCAAAGAACACATTGACTGCAGGGAACAGGCCTTGAATCAAGGACAGCACCGCTGCCAACTCATCTCGGCTGCAGCCTGCGATCTGCGGTATCTGACGCTGGGACGCGGTCGTCTGCACTTGGAAACCGAGCGACGTGGCGAGCTCATGTTCGATCCATCGTCGGACCTCTAAGGGGGCTCTTCGGATCTGCTCGGAAGTCAATGTAATACTGGTCATCACTGCACCCCGCATTATTTAAAAGATACTCGGGCTCCGAACAAGGCCCTCAACTCGGTCTTTGCCTGCTCGAGGACACGGCGCCGGGAGTCCGGCAAGTGCCGACCGGCGCGGTTGATGTAAAAATTGAGCATCGACATGGCCGACTGGAGAGCGGTGCCTTTGCGGCGCGTGCTCGATTCGGCGGAGCACTTGAGAGATTCGGCGATGCGATGGGGGTCGTTCCAGGTGAACACGCCGGGCTCCAGATCGAGCGCGTTGCTTCGATCGGTTACCTCTGCGGACCAGTACTTGCTTTTCGTTGCCATTGCCGTCTGCTCGACTTCCGCAACGCTACCGCAACCGCGCGAGCGCGGACGTGCGGAACACTACGTAGGGCACTGCGGGCCTCATGAGGCGCGCGCCGCGGGCGCGGGGGTAGCGGCGCCGGGGCGTAAGTACTCTTCCGGATACTCCGCGGCAGCCGCCCATGCATGCTGTCGAGGCATGCAAAGCGATGCTCCAGCGCCCACCGATACCCCCGAACGCATCGCGCAGCCGGTCAGATTGTTCGTGTGCGGCGATGTCATGACGGGGCGGGGGATCGACCAGATCCTATCGACTCCGAGCGACCCGCGCCTCTTCGAGCCCTACATGAGCTCCGCGCTCGCGTACGTCGAGTTGGCCGAGAGG
>DATHCO010000375.1:0-2137 GCA_035319505.1 Steroidobacteraceae bacterium
CACGTGCCGATAGGGGGAATCATCCGCTCTCGAGGACGTCGAGGCACCGCTGGCCGAGACATCGGTCGGCCTCTGTACACCCAGCCCGAGATCCCGGTACATGCGCGTCCGCGCTTGCGCAGACCGCGCGGTGTTTTGCGAAAAACACGCGTCGAATGCCACGAACACCTCGGCGCCCTTCGCATCCAGGTGCGCGAGGACCGGGCGGATGTCGGTACGCCCGACCAAATAGCTTGCGCGCGGGAGCTTCAGATCATCGGGCGCAACGACGAGCGCCCCGGTGTCGGCCGCAGGGAGATTTGCGGGATTGCGCGAGTTCTGGGGACTCGTGCCATGACCGGAAAAATAGATGACGGCCAGGCTCCCCGGCCTCGCCCACTCATCGAGGTTATGAAGCGCAGCCAAGACGTCCGAGCGCTTGGCGCTCGAATCGAGGAGCGTGGTGATGTCCTCGCGCCGAAATCCCCAAGACTGCTCGAGCACCTCCTTCATGGCCTCCACGTCGTGCGTCGGGCCGTAGAGGTTGTTCGTCAGGCAGTTCTCGGGCATCTCTCGGCGCGGGCAGCCCTCGTCATACTGATTCACCCCGATCAGCAAGGCGCGCCGCTCGACGCCTCCGCCGCCGGGACTCGCACCGGTCTGAGCCGAGACCCAGCCGACCGGCCAGCACAGCAACGCGAGCATCACGCTGCTTTGCGCCGGGCGCCATGAGCCCGCACTCTGTCTCAAGGCACGATCTCCGACTCGATGCTGACCGCCTCGGGCCGCGTCACCGTGGCGGAGGGTTGCGCGGCGTCCGTGGTTCGATCGTGGAACAGTCGAGCCCTCGTCGCGCCGGCTGCCTCTGCCGCGCCGGCCGGCCCGGGCACGGCGCTCATCGCCTCATTCTGCTCGAGCGCCGTACGCAGCTCACGGACCAACAGGTCCGCGGGCGATGTCCCCGGCGGCCCTTTACCGGGTGCTCGGTTCAGATCGAGTTTTTTCGGCGTCACGATCACCGCAACGAGCACGCGCTCGGGCTCCTCCGCGACCCAGGTTCTCTTGATCTCCTGCGGCAGCAGGTAATGTCCCGCGGCGAGACGCAGCTCGGGTACCGCCGCATTGGGTATCAGAACCTCTGCGTCGTCCTTCTCGTTCGCGTTGATGACGGTGACGTAGCCCCCGCGCTCCAAGTCCAATGCGAACTCGAGCGGCTGGCCGTGGTGGATGCGCGTGCTGGCCATATGAATGCTCACCGCTCCCGGCGTGCTCTGCTGAACGGTCGCTTGGAGCTGAGCCCAAATCCGTCCCGGAGCGGCGGCCACGGGTAGGGATTTAGCGAGAAGCGAGGGGTCGCCCCACACGTGCGGATTGGCACCCTTGGGACCCAGGTCGGTCGGGATCCCGAGCTTGTCGAGCTCCGCGATCACGGCCTCCCTCAATTGAACCGGCGTGAGCGAGGCATTCGCACGCCGCGCGTTCGCAAGCGCGATCCCGACCGCGTTCGTAAAGGGACTGCCCACGGAGGAGGCGGGCGCGTATTGATCGTCCTGCACTGCGCTCATCGCGATCCAACCGGAGGCACCATCGCCCTTCCATAGCTTGGGCTGCTCTCCCCCCGGGAACCCGGGCGTCGCGAAGTACTTGTTCACGGCGAACCCGTACGTCGGCTCGAGCTTGAAATCCTTCGTGATCTCTCCGCTGTTACACGCATCCACCAGAAGCAGCGCGTAAGCCACGCGGGCGAGCTTGAGCTCATTGCCGATCCAATGACCCATGAGCGCGCCCGTCGCGTGACCGCCGCCTGTCGGCCTGAGATCGCTCATGACGAGCGCCCCATCGGGTTTGCCCTCCTCGTCCAGCACGTGCGTTCCATGCCCGCTGAAGTAGATGAGCGCGCGATCGCCCGCGGCGCCGCCGAGGACTCGATGGATCTGCGCTTGCACGCGCTCGAGCGTCGCCTCGGCGTCCCGAAGAACCGTCGTATCTGCGTCGTTGAAGCCAAAGACGTGAGCGAGCTGCTGAGCGGAGCTCACGTCCTTGTCGATGCCCGGGAGCGTGGGCACGTGCGGGTCGGCATAGTGGCCAATGCCGATGATGAGGGCGTGATCCGCAAGTGCCGGCGGGCCGAGTGCCGCGAGGGCGATTGCGAGGGAGG
>DATHCO010000376.1:0-2538 GCA_035319505.1 Steroidobacteraceae bacterium
ATGAGCTCCGCGCTCGCGCACGTCGAGTTGGCCGAGAGGGTGAGCGGCCCGATTCCTCGCGGGGTCGACTCCCGTTATATCTGGGGCGATGCGATCGAGGAGTGGGAGAGTCTGCGGCCCGAGGCGCGGATCATCAACCTCGAGACGGCAGTGACGACGAATCACGAGGCCGATCCCTCCAAGCAGATTCACTATCGCATGCATCCCGCGAACGTTGCCTGTCTGACGGCTGCGCGCATCGATTGCTGCGTGCTCGCGAACAACCATGTGCTCGACTGGGGCCGGCCGGGGCTCATCGAGACGCTGAAGACCTTGCACGCTGCGGGTCTGCGCACGGCCGGCGCCGGGTCCGATCGGGCCGAGGCAGCAGCGCCGGGAGTGATCGAGGTTCCACCGATTCGCCTGCTCGTGTACGGTTTCGGATTGTCGAGCAGCGGCGTGCCGCGCTCTTGGCAGGCAACCCGTCAGCACTGCGGAGTCCATTGGCTCGCCGATCTCTCCGCCGCAACGGCCGATGATATCGGGCGACAGATCGCGATCGATCGACGCCCCGGAGATCTCGTCGTCGCATCGATTCACTGGGGCGGCAACTGGGGATACGCGATCCCGCAGAGCGAGCGGGAGTTTGCTCATCGCCTGATCGACGCGGGAGGGTGTGACCTGCTCCACGGTCATTCCTCGCACCACCCGAAGGGCATCGAGATCTATCGCCGCAAGCTCATTCTGTATGGCTGTGGGGATCTGCTGAGCGACTACGAGGGCATCGGCGGTTACGAATCGTTCCGGCCCGACTTGACGCTGATGTACTTCCCGACCCTGCAGGCGGGGAGCGGCGAGCTCATAAGCCTGATGATGGTCCCGGTGCGGGTGCATCGATTTCAGCTCAGGAAAGCGGCGGCGGAGGAGGGTGCATGGTTGGCGGCGACCATGGATCGAGAATGCCACAAACTAGCTTCCCGGATCGTTCGGCGGTCCGGAGGGCGGCTGGCGCTCGAATGGACAGACTGAGCACGGCGCTGGAGCGCCTCACCCGGGCATGCCGGATCGGTGCCGCCCTGGTCGGTCTGGTCCTGACCTCGTGCGCATCGATACGCGTCGGGAGCGATTTCGACCATGCCGCGAGCTTCGCGGAGTTTCATGCATTCTCGTGGATGCCGAGAGAGAATTACGGCTCTCGCAATCCTCTCGTGGTGGAGCACGCGCGTGATGCGATTCAGGCGGCCTTGACGCGCAAGGGATTCGCGTACGTGAGTGATCCGGCGGCGGCCGACTTCATGGTCGATTTCACGATCGGCTCGCGCGCACGCATGGAGGTCGAGTCCTATCCGGTTCCCTACACCGGAGAGTATTGGGGCTACCGGGGGTGGTGGGGATCTCGATACTGGGGAACGCAGATCGACGTGCAGCAGTATCGGGAGGGCACGCTCGCCATCGATGTATTCGACGCGCACGGCCACAGGCCGGTGTGGCACGGGTGGGCAAAGAAAGAATTGACGAAATTGGATACGGAACGATCCGAAGCGCCCATTCGAGAGGCGGTCGACGCGGTCCTAGCGCACTTTCCGCCACATTGATTCCTCACCTCTCTCGTCGCAGTGCCGCGCGCAATGCCTCGAGCGGCCGCGTATTGAGGACATCATCGCGAGTGAGCCACGCGCGCCTTGCTTGGCGCACCCCGTTCTCGAGGAAGGCAAGTTGATCCGCCGAATGCGCATCGCTCGAGATGGCGAGCAGCACCCCTTGATCGTGCGCGGCTTTCGCGTGCACATCATCGAGGTCGAGCCGCAGCGGTTGGGCGTTGATCTCGAGGCAGCAGCCCCGCTCACGTATGCCTTTCAGCACTCGCTCGAAATCGAGCTCGTAGGGCGCCCGCTCCCCCAGCAAGCGGCCGAACGGGTGCGCGAGTATCGATACGTTGGGTCGGTCCAGCGCGCGCAGGATCCGCTCCGTCTGCCGTGCCTGCGACAGGCCGAATTGCGAGTGCACGGCGATGACGACGACGTCGAGACGGCGCAGCACGGCGTCCGCCAGCGCTAGCTTACCGTCATCGAGAATATCGACCTCCGCGCCTTTCAACACGGTGAAGCCCTTCAGCGTCGCGTTGAGCGCATCGATCTCGTCCGCCTGCCGCGCCAGGCGTTCGGCATCGAGTCCGTGGGTCACACCGACATGCTTGGAATGATCGGTGATCGCAATGTAGGAGAGGCCTCGGGCTTGCGCCGCGGATACCATCTTCTTCAGAGGGTCGACTCCGTCCGAGGCCTTGGTGTGGACGTGCAGATCGCCTCTGAGATCCTTTAGCTCGATCAGCCGGGGCAATCGCCTGCCTGCGGCGGCCTCGATCTCCCCGCGATCCTCGCGTAACTCGGGTGCGATCCACGGCAATCCGAGGGCCTCGAACAAGTCCTCTTCCGTCGCTCCGGCAATTCGGCGTCGGCCGCGAAACAGTCCATACTCGCTGAGCTTGTAGCCGCGGTCCTGTGCCCGCCGGCGTACATGAATGTTGTGGTCGCGACTGCCGGTGAAATAATGCAGTGC
>DATHCO010000377.1:0-3631 GCA_035319505.1 Steroidobacteraceae bacterium
ACGGCCGAGTCATCATGTGCCAGGGCGTGCCGCTCTCGGGCGGCGCCGGCTCTTGGGCGCGCTCCGGGATGACGCTCTGACCATACGCGTTGCGCGGCCTGACTCCGGAGTCGGCAGAGAGCTGGTCGCTCGGCTCGAGCAATTGGCTCAAATCGAGATCCGCGCCGAGATCGTTCGCGGTCGACTTCTTGATCGCCGATGAGGAGGACTTGCCGTCGTAGGCGACGATCGCGCCTGGGTCCGGCGGGAAATCGTTGGTTTTGTCGATGCTGACCAGAAGCTCGTACTCACCCAGGCGCAGATAATCGCCGTCCTTGAGCACATAATCGTGGTACTTGCCGATCGGCACCTGAGCGCCGTTGACGTAGGTGCCGTTCGAGCTGGTATCGACCAGGACGTAGGAGCCGGCCCGAAAATCGATGCGCACGTGTTTTCCCGAGAGGTAGCGGTCCGGGTCGGGTAGAATCCAGGCATTGTCGGTCGAGCGGCCAATGGTTCCGCCGTGCACGCCGAACACCTTGGTGGAGTTCTGGCCTAGCCGGATTCCGTGCTCGCTGACGACGCTTAAGCGCAGGGTCATGTGTGATGCTCCCACTACGGGTCTAAGGGCTTGCGCTAAGTGCCCGTATAATATAGTGAAATGCTAGCAACGCCTGGAGCCCCCTAAATGGCCGCGAGTCACATTTTTAAGGTTCTGTTCGTAAACCAAGGCAAGGTCTACGAGATCTATGCCCGCAAGGTGAGTCACGGCAACCTGTTCGGCTTCATCGAGGTCGAAGAGCTCGTGTTCGGCGAACGCTCGACCGTGGTGGTCGACCCCGCCGAGGAGAAGATAAAGGCCGAATTCAACGAAGTAAAGCGCACTTACCTGCCGATGCATTCGGTGCTGCGCATCGATGAGGTGAAGAAACAGGGCCAGGCCAAGATCGTCGCGCTCGAGGGGTCGAACGTGTCCCAGTTCCCCGTGCCGATCTACACGCCGGGGGGTGACTCCAACGCCCGCAAATAGGTTTCCGACGCGCCCGCCCCGCCGCCGGATGCGCCCGATGAGGGCCGCCTCGAACCCTTTGCGGCGATTCTGTTAAAATTCCGCATGTTCAGTTTGCTCGGCGCACCGGCGCTGTCGCAGTTTCGCCTCGATAAGCTCAAGAAGTCGCTGCAAGCGAGCGATCCGCGCATCGCCGCCCTCTCCTCACGGCTGATTCACTTTGTCGATACCACGCGCGAGCTCACCGAATCCGAGCTCGAGCGGCTCGGTAAATTGCTCACCTACGGACCACGGGCGCAACTTTCGGAGGATCGCGGTCGGCGCGTGCTCGTCGCGCCCCGCTTGGGCACCGTCTCACCCTGGTCGAGCAAGGCCACCGACATCGCGCGCGTGTGCGGGCTCGAGGCGGTGCGGCGCCTGGAGCGCGGCACCGTCTATTTCCTCGACGCCCAAGCCCCACTTTCGGACGCGAAACTGCGCGCGCTCGGTGCCCTCCTGCACGATCGAATGACCGAGTCGCTGTGGCTGGAGACCGATCCCGAGGGGCTCTTTCACGCCGGCGAGCCGCGCCCTCTCAAGGTGGTCCCGCTCGGGCGGGACGGGCGTGCCGCCCTCGCACGAGCCAACGAGGCCTGGGGCCTCGCTCTGTCGGACGATGAGATCGACTATCTGGTCAGCTCCTTCGCCAGGCTCGGGCGTGATCCCACCGACGTGGAGCTCATGATGTTCGCGCAAGCGAATTCCGAGCATTGCCGGCACAAGATCTTCAACGCGGAGTTCGTCATCGACGGTGAGCGCTGCGCCATGTCGCTATTCGCGATGATCCGCGCCACATCCGCCGCGAGTCCGCAGGGCCTGCTGTCGGCTTATCGCGACAATGCGGCCGTCATCGAGGGGAACACCGCGACGCGCTTCTTTCCGGACCCTGACTCGCAGCGCTACTCGGGTATCGTCGAGCCGGTCGATATCCTGATGAAAGTCGAGACGCACAATCATCCGACCGCGATCTCTCCCTTTCCGGGAGCGGCGACCGGTTCGGGCGGCGAGATTCGCGACGAAGGGGCGACCGGCACCGGAGCCAAGCCCAAGGTCGGCCTGACGGGCTTCTCGGTATCGAACCTCAAGATTCCGGGCATGCTGCAGCCGTGGGAGCGTGATCACAAGAAACCGGACCGCATCGCCTCGGCACTCGAGATCATGATCGCGGCTCCACTGGGCGCCGCGGCATTCAACAACGAGTTCGGTCGCCCGGCAACCTGCGGCTATTTCCGCACCTTCGAGCAGCTGCGGCAGGAAAGCGGGCGTGTGGTGGTCCGTGGTTACCACAAGCCGATCATGATTGCCGGCGGCCTCGGCAACGTGCGCCGCTGCGACATCGATAAGCGTGAGGTCGCGGTCGGTGCGCCGCTCGTCGTGCTCGGCGGGCCGTCGATGCTGATCGGTCTGGGCGGCGGAGCCGCATCGTCCCTCGGGAGCGGCGCGAGCTCGTCCGATCTCGACTTCGCATCGGTGCAACGCGGCAACCCGGAAATCCAGCGCCGCGCCCAGGAGGTCATCGATCGATGCTGGGCGCGGGGCGGTGCGAATCCCATTCTATTGATCCACGACGTCGGCGCCGGCGGCCTCTCGAATGCGCTGCCCGAGGCGATTGCCCACAGCCGCCGCGGCGGCCGGATCGATTTGCGCAGCATCCCGAGTGCGGAACCGGAGCTCTCACCGATGGAGCTCTGGTGCAATGAGTCGCAGGAACGCTACGTCCTCGCGCTCGTGCCGGGGAGCCTGGGGGATTTCGCCGCGCTGTGCGAACGGGAGCGCTGTCCCTTTGCCGTGGTGGGCGAGATCACGGGCGACGGGCGTCTCGTGGTGACCGATCCGCTCCATGCCACGACACCCGTCGACATGCCGGTGGAGGTGCTCTTGGGCAAGCCGCCGCGGATGCTGCGCGATGTGCCGAGCATCCCGAAGCGAGGAGTCGCGCTGTCGACTTCCGGGGCGAGCATTGCCGACTCACTCGAGCGTCTGCTGCGTCTGCCCACGATCGCAGACAAATCCTTTCTCATCACCATCGGCGATCGAACGGTGGGTGGACTCGTGAGTCGCGATCAGATGGTGGGCCCCTGGCAGGTGCCGGTAGCGGACGCAGCCGTCAGTCTGAGCGATTTCGAGGGAGTCCGCGGCGAGGCGATGGCGATGGGAGAGCGCGCACCGGTGGCGCTTCTCGATGCCCCTGCATCGGGGCGGCTCGCCGTCGGCGAGGCGATCACCAACATCATGGCGGCCGATATTCGCTCTCTCGGCGACATTCGACTGTCGGCGAACTGGATGGCCGCCTGCGGCGAGCCCGGCGAGGACGCCGACCTGTATGCCACAGTGCAAGCGGTGAGCCTGGGGCTGTGCAGGAAGCTCGGCATCGCGATCCCGGTCGGGAAGGACTCGCTCTCCATGCGGACCGCGTGGCGCGATGTGGACGGTGAGCATTCGGTCATCGCGCCCCTCTCGCTCATCGTCTCGGCCTTCGCTCCCGTAGCCGATGCGCGGCGTACGCTCACTCCGCAGCTCGATCCATCGCTGCCCTCGCGCTTGCTGCTCATCGACCTCGGTCGCGGCCGGAATCGTCTCGGCGGATCGTGCTGGGCGCAGGTT
>DATHCO010000378.1:0-10577 GCA_035319505.1 Steroidobacteraceae bacterium
CCGAGAAAGAGACGCTCACGTCGCGCTTGATCGATCGGCCGATTCGGCCCTTGTTTCCTGAGGGCTTCACCAACGACGTGCAAGTGATCGCCTCCGTGCTGTCAGTCAATTCCGAAGTCGATCCCGACGTTGCGGCGATGATCGGCGCCTCTGCAGCCCTGGCGCTCTCCGGCATACCGTTCCTGAGCCCGATCGGCGCGGCCCGCGTCGGTTATCGTGACGGCAAGTACCTGCTCAATCCCACCGCGACGCAGCTTGCGGACTCGAAGCTCGATCTCGTGGTGGCCGGCACCGCCGAGGGTGTGCTGATGGTCGAGTCTGAGGCGAAGGGGCTCGACGAGGACGTGATGCTCGGGGCGGTAGTCTTCGGCCACGAGCAGATGCAGATCGCCATTGCCGCCATCAACGAGCTCGTGGCCGAGGCCGGAAAGCCCAGGTGGTCCTGGGTCGCTCCGGAGCCGAACCTCGAGCTCAAGGCGGTGGTGAGCAAGCTCGCGGAGCGGGAGTTGACGGCGGCCTATGCGTTGACCGAAAAGCAGCAGCGCTACTCGAGGATTGCCGAGATCAAGAACGCGGTGCTCGAGGCCCTCGCGCAACCGGGGGCGGACGGCGCCGCCGCGAAGTTCAACCCCGAGCAGGTCGGAGTCGAATTCTTCAATCTCGAGTACCGCTTGGTGCGCGAGCGGATTCTGCAGGGCCACCCCCGTATCGACGGACGCGACACCAAGACCGTGCGCCCGATCAACATCCGCACGGGCGTGCTGGCTCGGACCCACGGCTCGGCGCTGTTCACGCGCGGCGAGACGCAGGCTCTGGTCGTGACCACGCTAGGCACCGGGCGCGACGCGCAGATCATCGACGGGCTGACCGGCGAGCGCAAAGAGCCCTTCATGCTGCACTACAACTTCCCGCCGTTCAGCGTCGGCGAGACCGGCATCATGGGGTCGCCCAAGCGCCGCGAGATCGGCCACGGGAATCTTGCGAGGCGCGGCGTGAAGGCCGTCATGCCCGATATGGACAAGTTTCCCTATGTCATCCGCGTGGTGTCGGAGATTCTCGAGTCCAACGGCTCGAGCTCGATGGCGACCGTGTGCGGCACGAGCCTGGCGTTGATGGATGCCGGCGTGCCGATCAGCGCTCCGGTGGCCGGGGTGGCGATGGGCCTGGTCAAGGAGGGATCGCGCTTTCAGGTGCTCACCGACATCTTGGGCGATGAGGATCACCTGGGCGACATGGATTTCAAGGTGGCCGGGACCAAGGACGGGGTGACCGCCCTGCAGATGGACATCAAGATCACCAGCATCACGCGCGAGATCATGAAGGTGGCGCTGGAGCAGGCGCGCGTCGGTCGATTGCACATCTTGGAGGAGATGAACAAGGTACTCGGCAAGCCGCGCGAGAGCATGTCCGAGTGGGCCCCGACGATCATCACCTTGAAGATCGACCCGGAGAAGATTCGCGACGTGATCGGCAAGGGCGGTGCGGTGATCCGGCAGATCACCGAGGAGACCGGCACCTCGATCGACATCGAAAACGACGGCACCGTGAAGATCGCCTCGGTACAGGGCGCGGCCGGGCGCGAAGCGCAGCGGCGCATCGAATTGATCACGGCCGAGGTGGAAGTCGGCCGCGTCTACGAGGGCAGAGTGGCGCGGCTCATGGATTTTGGCGCATTCGTGACCATACTTCCGGGCCGCGACGGGCTGGTGCACATCTCGCAGATCTCCGAGGAACGCGTCGAGCGGGTAGGCGACAAGCTGAAGGAAGGCGACGTGGTGCGCGTCAAGGTCCTCGAAGTGGATCGTCAAGGGCGCGTCCGCCTCTCGATGCGCAATGTCGACGCGGCCTGACGGCCGCCGCTCCTGCGAACCCCCGCCGCCGCGAACGGTGCCGCTGAGAGCGGCGGCGTTCGCCATCTCGCTCAGCGCCGCGCTCAGCCTGCTCTCGATCCACGCCGCGCGCGCCGGGGCCGCAGCCTCCAGCGAGTCGGCCGCTGTCGCCCCGGGATCGGCTGCTGGCGCGGCCGAATCAACTGAGGTCTCGAGCGATGGTCTGAATCTCTCCTGGCTCGATCGCTCGGTGTCTCCGGGGGAGGATTTCTTTCGCTTCGCCAACGGCGGTTGGCTCAAATCCCATCCCATTCCCCCCGATCGATCGTACTGGGGCATCGATACCATCCTTGAGCGGGACAACGAGCTCTTTATTCGGGACTTGGTGGAATCGCTGGCAAAAGGTGACTGGCCGGTCGGCAGCGCCGAGCGCAAGGTCGCCGATTTCTATGCGAGCGGCATGGACGAGGCAGCAATCGATGCCGCCGGGGTCGCCCCCCTCGAGCCCGAGCTCGCGCGCATCGCCGCCGTCGACGATCTGCAGAAGCTGGTGGGCGAGTTAGCCCATCTGCAGATGATCGGGGTCGCTGCCCCCCTCGCGGTCGGCCAGATGCAGGACTTCGAGAACTCCACGCAGGTGATCGCAGTGGTGAGCCAGAGCGGTCTTGGCTTGCCCAACCGCGATTACTACTTGAAGGGCGGGCACATGTTCGTTGCCGCGCGCACCGCCTACCTCGAGCACGTGGCCCGCATGTTGAGCTTGCTGGGCGATGAGCCGGCTGCGGCCTCACGCGAAGCCAGAACGGTCATGGCCCTGGAAACGCGCTTGGCCGCCGCATCGATGTCGGAGGCCGATCAGCGCGATCCGCACGCCGTTTACCACCCGATGACGCTCGCGCGCGCGCAACAAAAGATGCCGCGGCTGCGCTGGCGGCAATTGTTCGAGGGTCTCGGGCACCCGGAGATCGCCTCGCTGAACCTGGGAATGCCGAAGTTCTTCGAGGTCCTCGACCGCGAGCTCGGTCGCCGCTCGCTCGAGGATTGGAAGACCTATCTACGCTGGCAGCTGATCGACTCCTACGCCCCCTATCTCTCGAAGCCCTTTGTGGACGAGGACTTTCGCATGTCCGCCGCGTTGAGCGGCGCCCAGGAGCTTCAGGCGCGCTGGCTCCGAGTGCTGCGTGCCGAAGACGATGCCCTCGGGTTTGCGATCGGACAGCTTTACGTCGCTCGAAAATTTTCGCCCTCCGCCAAGGAGGCCGTCACGGCGATGGTCTCTCGCATTCGCGATGCGCTCTCGCAAGATCTTCAGTCGCTCGCCTGGATGTCGCCTGCGACGCGCGCCGCCGCTCAACGCAAGCTCGACCTCATGGAGCTGCACATCGGCTATCCGGATCGTTGGCGCGACTATTCCGCTCTTCCCATCGATCGCGGTCCCTACGTGCTCAACGTGATGCGGGCCAACGAGTTCGAGCAGCGGCGCCAGCTTGCGAAGATCGGCCAGCCGGTGGACCGCAGCGAATGGTACATGACGCCCCAAACCGTGAACGCCTATTACAACCCGACGTTGAACAGCTTGAATCTTCCGGCCGGCATCCTGCAGCCGCCGTACTTCGACGTGAGCTGGCCAGATCCCGTGAACTACGGGGCCACCGGGGCGACCATCGGCCACGAGATGACGCACGGCTTCGACGACGAAGGCGCCCAATTTGACGGGTACGGTAACCTCAAGAACTGGTGGGAGCCGGCCGACCTGGCCAGGTTCCACAAAGCCACGCGCTGTATCTCCGAGCAGTACTCACGCTACACGGTCGGCGAGGGCCTGCACGTGCAGGGCGATTTGGCGACGGGAGAGGCGACCGCAGACCTGGGCGGCCTGGTTCTGGCGTGGCGTGCGCTGCACGCGCGCAGGTCGGACGAGTCGCCCGACGCCACGCGCGACACCGCACCGCAGGCTGCCCAAGGGGAAGCGGGGATGGAGGAGTTCACGCCCGATCAGCAGTTCTTCATCGCCTACGCGCACTCCTGGGCGGGGGCGATACGCCCGAAGCAGGCCGAGGAGATGGTGACCACCGATCCGCATCCTCCCGCGGACGATCGTACCAATGGCACCCTCGCCAATAGCCCCGAATTTCAGGCGGCGTTTGGAATCAAAGGTCCCAGCCCCATGGTGAAGCCGGATCGCTGCGTCATTTGGTGAGATTCGAATCGTCCCGGTCCTTCTCACCCTCGCGCATCCGCACCGGCGCTAGCGCCTTGTAGCCCTCGTCGGTGGGTCGCGGTCGCGGCGCATCAGAGCCGCCAAACGATTTCGGCCGGTCCCGGGCCTGCGGGTGCTGGCTCAGGAACTGCTTCAAGCTCTGCTCCAAGTGCCCACTCACCGAGCTTTGCACGCTGCTGCCATAGGATCGGATCACATTGACCATGAAGTCCTGGGTCAGGATCGGCTCGGGGAGATGTTCCTGCTCGGCAATGACCTGTAACAGAATGCTGCGCGTGATATCCGCATTGTTCTTCTTGTCGACGACGACGAAATCGATTTTCTCGACCACCAACCGTCGCACATCCGCCAAGGTGATGTATCGGCTTTCAACGGTATCGTAGAGGCGGCGGTTGGGATACTTCTTGATCACTCGCGGATCGCTCATAGGGCTCCTCGCTCGTGTTGGCCGACGCGTGACCGGGAGATGCCGGTTCGTGTCTGAACCAATGACCAGTCTTGAATACGGCAATCACAGGATAGCGCAATGCAGCGCCAAGGCAAGCCGGCTTTTCGGGCCTCGCAAAACCCGCCGTTTGGGCTCCCCGGAGGGCGCCTGCACCTCTCCTAGGAGTTCACCGGCAGCGTGAGGCGACGGGCGACTCGGCGGATATCCCACTGATCCGTCGCCCAATTCCACGCGGTCTCGATGGTCGCGCCTGCGAGCTCCGGCGGCGGCGCAAGACCCAATAGCTGGAACACGCGCATCAGTTGCGGCAGCGCCACGCGCGGCTCCAGCGGTATGCTGCGCGCGGATTTGGCGAGCTTGCTCCCGTCGGGCTCCACGAGCACGGGAACGTGCGCGTAGATCGGCGTGCTCAAGCCGAGTTGCCGTTGCAGGTAGATCTGTCGAGGGGTGTTGTCGAGAAGATCGCCACCGCGCACGACGTGCGTGACTCCCTGGGCGGCATCGTCGACGACGACGGCCAGAAGGTAAGCGAACAGCCGATCCCGCCGTCTCAAGATCACATCACCCACGGCCAGTGAGACGTCCTGTCGATAAATTCCTTGAATGCGATCCGTGAATGCGATCTCGAGGGGATCCACGCGCAGGCGGGTCGCGGTCGGGATGCCCGGATTCTGCGGGCGTTCCCGACAAAGTCCCGCGTAGCGCTCCTCGTCTGCGAGGTCCTGACGGCTGCAGGAACATTCGAACGTCAATCCGCGCGCTCGTAGCTGCTCGATCGTCGAGGCGTAGTGGGCGCTGCGCGCCGACTGACGGACGATCTCGCCGTCCCATTGAAAACCGAAGGCCTCGAGGGTGGCGATGATGTGGGCCGCGGATCCCTCGATTTCGCGCGGCGGGTCCAGATCCTCCATGCGCACGAGCCATCGCCCGCCGTTTGCGCGCGCATCGAGATAGCTCGCCACCGCGGTATAAAGCGACCCGAGATGCAGGTCCCCGCTCGGAGAGGGGGCGAATCGCCCCACATAGCCCGGCTTGAGCGTGTCGAGAGCGACGCCGGCGGTGCGGGCGTCGCTAGCGGTATCTGTCGTCGCGGTCGCCGTACTGCTTTTCGCGGCGTTCGCGCCGCTCCTGCGCCTCGACCGAGAGCGTGGCGACAGGCCGTGCCTCGAGGCGCTTGATGCCGATCTCCTCTCCGGTTTCCAGGCAGTAGCCGTAGGAGCCATCCTCGATGCGCTTCAGTGCCTCGTCGATCTTGCGGATCAGTTTTCGCTCGCGGTCGCGTGTGCGAAGCTCGAGGCTGAACTCCTCTTCCTGGGTCGCGCGGTCGTTCGGATCCGGGAAATTCGCCGCCTCGTCCTTCATATGCAGCACGGTGCGATCCACCTCGACCATGAGGTCCCGCTTCCAGTTCTGCAGGATGCGCGCGAAGTGATCGAGCTGTTCCTTGTTCATGTACTGCTCGCCGCGTCGCGCGATGTAGGGCTTCACGTTGCGCGGGCCCGCCAGCAAGCTCGTCGCGCCGGACGGCTCGACCTCGGCCTCATCGTCCGGCGGTGTCGCTCGCGTCGGAATCACGAGAGGGCGCGAATCGAATTTGATCGTTTTCTCGCCGCTCGGCGCGGCGGGCGGAGTCGTCTCGGGCTGGACCGGGGCCGCGATGGCCGGCGCGGCTTTCACGCGGGGAGGGGTGGTCGAGGCCACGGCTGGTTTCGCGGCTGCCGCTTTGGGTTTGTGCGGTTTCGCTAGGACCTTCGATGGGCTAGGCTTGGGGCTCGATGGCGGTCGAGTGGCTTTCTTGGCGACGACTGCCGCCTTACGGGTAGCTTTCTTCGGCAGCGCCTTGCCTGGCTTTCTAGCCGTCTTACTCGGTTTTTTCGAGGGCATATCTCGCCTCCACACCAGAGAGCGCGCGATTATACCGACGGCATATGGCCTGTACAGGCCGTCACGGGCGAATCTGTTAAGTTTTTTTAATAGCCTAACTGATTGATCGGGAAGCAGTTGCAGGCCCGCCCGCGGCGGGGGCTCGCCGCCCTCCCAGGCTTCTTGGGCGCGCGGGGGAGCCCCGGCGCGCCGACCGGGTACCTATTCCGGGGGTAGAGGCACCGGGGCGGCCGGCGTCCAGCCTGTGCGGCGATGCTCGGCCACCACGCTGGTATAGATGCCGCCGCGGACGTTGAACTCGGCCACCAGGCGCATGAACCGCGGTGCCGTGGCTCGAACCAGCGTGCTCAAGATCTCATTGGTCACCGCTTCGTGAAAGGCGCCGCGGTTGCGGAACGACCAGATGTAGAGCTTCAACGATTTCAACTCGACGCAGAGCTCATCGGGAACGTACTCGAGCTTCAGGGTGGCGAAATCCGGCTGCCCGGTTTTCGGACACAGGCAGGTGAACTCCGGAATGCTCATCCGGATCATGTAGTCGCGCTCGGGGGCCGGATTTGAAAATACTTCGAGGGGCGCAGTCATCGCATTGCAGGGGTTTACGAATGTGTCGTTTACTTTACACTACGCGCCACGTTCACTCACGCACCCGACGGGGGAGCTGGAGCGATGGCCGAACTCAAAGGTTCTAGCAACCACCGATGCGCCTGACGAAACTCAAGATTGCAGGCTTCAAATCCTTCGTAGATCCGACGACGATTACCTTCCCGAGCAGCCTCACCGGCGTGGTCGGCCCGAACGGTTGCGGCAAATCGAACATCATCGACGCCGTGCGCTGGGTGATGGGCGAGATCTCGGCCAAGCATTTGCGCGGGGAGTCCATGGCGGATGTGATCTTCAACGGCTCCGCGGCGCGCAAGCCCCTCGGCCACGCATCCGTCGAGCTGGTGTTCGATAACTCCGAGGGCAAGCTCGGCGGGCCTTACGCGAGTTACAACGAGGTGTCGCTGCGCCGTTCGGTGAGCCGTGACGGCACCTCGGACTACTACATCAACGGCACGAAGGTGCGTCGCAAGGACATCACGCAGCTGTTTCTCGGGACCGGATTGGGAACCCGCAGCTACGCGATCATCGAGCAGGGCATGATCTCGCGGGTCATCGAGGCGCGTCCCGACGATCTGCGGGCGTTCCTGGAGGAGGCAGCGGGCATATCGCGCTACAAGGAGCGGCGTCGCGAAACCGAAAGCCGGATCGCCGAGACACGAGAGAACCTCGACCGCTTGAACGACCTGCGCGATGAGGTGGAGAAACAGATCCGTCACCTGCAGCGGCAGGCGGCCACCGCACGGCGTTACCAGGTCCTCAAGGATGAGGAGCGAAAGCTGCAGGCGGAATTGTTCGCGCTGCGCCTGCAGCGGTTGGACCAGGAGGCGGGCGTGCGCGATGCGACCGCTGCCCACTGCGAAACCGCCCTGCAGGGCGTCATCGCCGAGCTGCGCGAGGCGGAGGCGCAGATCGAGAGGATTCGCGTCGAGCAGTCCACCAAGGCGGATTCGTTGAGCGCGACCCAGGAACGCTTCTACGCCGCCGGCGCCGAGGTCGCTCGCACCGAGCAGAGCATCCAGCATGCGCGCGAGCTCAGGCAGCGTCAGAGCTCGGATTTGGACCAGGCCCAGGGGCAGGTCGAGGAGCTCACCGGCGTCGTCCAGCGCGACCACCTCGAGCTCGAGGCGCTCGCGACCGAGCTCGGCACCTTGCTACCGCAGCTCGAGACCGCACACGAGCAAGAGCGCGCGGCCTCGCTCGCCCTGGAGCGCTGCGAGCAGGCCCTCGCCGCATGGCAGACGGCTTCGGATACACACGCTCGCAGAGTGGCCGCCGGGCAGCAACAGTCGCAGGTCGAGCGGGCCAGAATCGAGGAGTTGGAAAATCAGCAGCTGCGGCTGCTGCAGCTCGAGGAGCGCCAGGCAGCGGAGCGCTCGACGCTCGCGCAAGCGCAGCCCGTCGAGGCCGTGGAAGAGCTCGCGGAGCAGGCCTCCGCGGTACGCGCCGCCGGCGAGAAGGCCGCCGGGGAGCTCGAGCGATTGCTCGAGGAGCTGGTCTCGATGCGCGATCGGGAGCGCGCCGAGACCGAGGCTCAGAGCGCGCTGCGTGCGCGCTGGCAACACTCACTCGGCTCGCTCGTGTCCACCGAGGCCTTGCAGCAAGCGGCACTCGGTAAGGTATCCGGCAAGATCACCGAATGGCTGAAGGAGCGCTCGCTCGACGACAAGCCGCGTGCCGCACAACAGCTGCGGGTCGAGCACGGATGGGAGCGAGCCGTGGAGACCGTGCTCGGCTCGTATCTCGAGGCCGTCTGTGTCGACGGACTCGATGCAGTCGCGGATCTCATCGCCGGCTTCGATGGAGGCCAGCTCGCCTTGGTGAGCTCGGGAGCCGACACGCTCGGCGATGCCGATCCCTCGAGCCTGCAAGCCAAGGTGCAGGGCGCGGGCTACTTGAGCTCGGTTCTCACCGCGGTGTTCACGGCGCAGAGCCTCGGCGAGGCGCTCTCGATGAGGCGTGGGCTGCGTGCGGGCCAGTCGGTCGTCACTCGCGACGGCATTTGGCTGGGCAGCGATTGGCTGCGTCTGTCGCGCGATCGGGATCCGCATGCCGGGGTGATCGAGCGTGAAGTGTCGCTGCGGACCTTGCGCACCGAAGTCGCGCAGCTCGAGAGCGAGGTCAAGGATAGCGAGCGGCGGCTCGAGCTCTCCCGCGAGAGAGTGCGCGACTGCGAGGATCGACGCGAACGCCTCCAGGCGGAGGTCAACCGGCTGCACCGCGAACACGTGGACCGGCGCGGGGAGCATGATGCGGCACAGGCGCGCAAGGAAGACAGCACACGGCGCCTGAGTCAGCTCGAGACGGAACTTGCGCATGTGCGTGCGGAGCTCGAGCGGACCCAAACCGACCTGCGTCTGGCGCGCGGCCGCATGGAGCTCGCCATCGACTCGCTGGCGGCGCTCGAGCCGCAACGCGAGGCGCTCGAGCGCGAACGCGAGCGGATGCGCGCCGATCTGGCCGAGGCCCGAACTGCGGTTCAGGCTGCACAGCAACGAGCGCGCGAGCTGGCAGTGCAGGCCGAGTCGCGCCGCACCTCGCACGCATCGCTGCAGACTAATCTCGCGCGGCTCGAGAGGCAGCTTCAGGATTCGGCTCTGCGCCGCGACGAGCTCAAGCGCCAGCTCGAGGGCGGGGAAGCGCCGCTCATCGCGCTCGAGTGCGATCTCGAGCGTGCGCTCGCCCTGCGCGTGCAGGTCGAGCGCGAGCTCAACGCCGCCCGAATCGCGAGCGAGGAGCTCGACGCGCTGCTGCGCGAGCGTGAGGCACATCGCGCCGCGATCTCCAATCGAGTCGAAGCGGCGCGCTCCGCCCTGGACGAGGCCCGCCTCGCCGCCCAGCAGGTGCGGGTACGGCGCGAGGGTATCGCCGAGCAATTGGCGTCGACGGGCTTCGAGCTCTCGGCATTGCTCAGCGGTCTCGCCGCGCAGGCGAGCGTGGAGCAATGGGAGACCGAGCTGGAGGAGACCAAGGGAAAGATCGAGCGCCTGGGCCAGGTGAATCTCGCCGCCATCGGCGAATTCAAGGAGCAATCCGAGCGCAAGGAATACCTGGATCGACAGTACAAGGACCTGACCGACGCGCTGGAAACCTTGGAATCGGCCATGCGAAGGATCGATCGCGAGACGCGCACCCGCTTCCAGGACACCTTCGACAGGGTGAATGCCGGCCTCAAGGAGAAGTTTCCGCGCCTCTTCGGCGGCGGCCATGCTTATCTCGAGATCGAGGGAGAGGAGTCGGAAGGGGTGTCGGTGATGGCGCGCCCACCGGGCAAGCGCAACAGCACCATCAGTCAGCTGTCGGGGGGCGAGAAAGCATTGACCGCCGTCGCGCTGGTGTTCGCGATATTCGATCTGAATCCCGCGCCGTTCTGCCTGCTCGACGAGGTCGACGCGCCCCTCGATGACAACAACATCGGACACTTCTGCGACATCGTGCGCGACATGTCGCGTAGCGTGCAGTTCATCTTCATCACGCACAACAAGAGCACCATGGAGATGGCCTCGCAGCTCGTGGGCGTGACCATGAACGAGCCAGGCGTGTCGCGCTTGGTCGCGGTCGACGTCGACGAGGCAGTGCGCATGGCGGCGAT
>DATHCO010000379.1:0-11672 GCA_035319505.1 Steroidobacteraceae bacterium
CCGATCACCTGCCGGCGCTGCATGCCGAGGTGTCGCAAGACACCGAACTCCGCGCGGCGCCCGAGCGCGGTGGAGCTCGCGGCAAAGCTCACACCCATGAGCCCGATGATGACCGCGATGGCTTCGAGCGCGTAGGTGATCGCGAAGGCGTGATCGAAAATCTTGAGCGAGCGCTCGCGAAGAGCGCTGCTCGTCAGAATCTCGAGCGATGCGCTCCCCCTCGCGCTCGTCGCGAGGACGGCGCGGACCGCGGCTGCGGCGGCAGCCGCCGTCGTGCTCGCGCCGAGCCAGAGCGAGCCCTCGTTGGCGTTACGATCGCCGCTGGCCTCGATGTAAGCCGTGCGGGTCATGACGACGGCGCCCGAGGCGCGGGCGTAGTCGCGCCAGATCCCCGCGACCGTGAAGCGCCTGATGTGTCCCTCGAGCGGCAGCTCGATGCGCTCGCCGAGCTTGTAGCGGTAAAGATCCGCAAGCTCCTCCGAGATCCACGCGGGCTCCGCCTGTCCACGCAGGGGCACAGGAAGACTCTGTACGAGCGGTAGGGCCTCGACGACTTGCGCCGCGGAGGAGCCTCGCGCAATCAGCGTCACGGGAGCTCGCGTCGGATCGAGAAATATCGGGCGGGTCCGACGAAACTCGGCGCGAAGCACTCCCGGGACACCGGCGATCAAAGCCTGCTCCGCCGGGGACCAGTACGCCGTGTCGTTGCCGAGCGGCTCGCGCAGCTGCAGATCCGCGGGAAGCAATTTGCCGAGCCATCGATCGAACGATAGGCGAAAGGAATAAACCATGATCGCCATGGCGACCATCAAGCTGAAGCTCACGATGATCGACGCGAGGCTCACGGTGGAGAGGCCGATATTGTCCTTGAGCTGCGCGAGCGCCGTGTCCGGCACGACCCGATCGACGCGCGGCGCGACCTGCAAGATCCTCACCGTCAACATCGGCACGAGGAACACGCCGCCCATGAGGAGCGAGGCGACCGACACATACCCGAAGACCGGAAGCCCGCCGAGGGCGGGGAGTCTCGCCAGGAGCACACCGAGGGCGAGGAGTGCGACACCGGCCAACCAGCTTCGCCTCGCGACGGGCGCCGGATCCGCATCACCGCCTTTCAGCGCCTGAGCCGGCGGTTGGCGGACCGCCGCACGTGCGGGCAGCCAGGCGCCCAGGCTGGCCACCGCGCTTCCGAACATCAGGAAGGCGAGGAGACTCAGGGGCGCCGCGTGCAGCGCCGCACCGGTGGCGCGCAACTGCCCGTTGCCGAGATCACCGCTCAGCAATCGCAATGCCGCGGCCGCGATCACCACGGCAAGCGCCACGCCGATCAGCGATCCGGCCAACCCCAAGACGGCCCCCTCGCCGAGCAGTGCGAGCTCGAGCTCACCCCGGGTCGCCCCGAGTGCGCGCAGCAAGCCGAACGAGCGGCGCCGGCGCAGAACCGACAGCGACTGGGTCGAGAAGACCAGGAAGGCACCGGTCCACAATGACACCAGCGCGAGCATGTTGAGGTTGATCCGGTATGCACGCGTGGCCGTGACCGCCCGCTCGCGCTCCACCTGCGGAGCCACTGCGACGGCGCCTGCGGGCAGGCGCGAGGCGAGCGCCGCTCGGAAGGACTCGGGATCGATGCCGGGAGTGAGGCGCAAATCGAGGCGGTTCAAGCGGCCGAGCTCCTCGAAGGTCCACTGCGCGGAGGCAATGTCCATGACACCGAGCGCCTGGCTGTAAGCGCTTTGGGGCAGAGTTCCGACGACGCGGAGCACTTTCTCGGCACTGCCGACGACGACTCGGAGCGCATCGCCCCGTCCGACCGCGAGCTCTGCGGCGGCGCTTGCGCTGAGCAGGATCGCATCCGGCCGGAAGAGCTCGAAGGCTTTGCTTTCGACATCGCCGACGAGGGTCGGCTGCAAGGCGGCGGCACGGAAGGGATCCAAGCCGAGCACCTTGAGAGGATCACGCCGCCCGGGAAGGGCGACCTCGAGCTCGAGCAGGGGGCTCGCGAGCTGGATCGCTGGGTTGCGCGCGAGCTCGGTGAACAGGCCTTCCGGAAATCCGTCGCGTGGAGCTCGCACTACGATGTCCGCCTCACCGACGAGTCGCTTCGCCGCCGATCCGAACTCGTTGAGGGCTGCGCTGTTGACGAGGTATACGGCCGTTCCGAGGGCGACTCCCAAGGCGATGGCAAACATGGTGATCGCGAGCCGCCCGGGTTGCTCGCGCAGCTGCGAGAAGAGCAGCACGCGCCAGATCAGGAGCCCTCCCCGAAGTGCCGAGCTCAAGCGCCTGCCGCCAGGGGCTTCAGTCCCAGCGAATCCAGAACGAGGATGCGATCCGTGGTGTCTGCAGCCGCCCTCGAGTGAGTGATCAGGATTCCCGCCCCGGCGTTTGCCTTGATCTGCTGGCGCAGCACAGCGAGCGTTTGCACGGCGGTTCGAGGGTCCAAGTTGCCGGTGGGCTCGTCCGCGAGCACGAGCCGCGGCCGGTGCACCAAGGCACGCGCGATGGCCACGCGCTGCAACTCGCCGCCCGAGAGCTCGCGCGGATACGCGTTGGCGGAGGAGGATAGCCCCACCGCGCTCAACATCTCCAAGGTCCGTTGCGCTCTCTCGGATTCGTTCGCGTGCAAGAGCTCGAGCGGCAGCGCAACATTTTGCGCAACGCTGAGATAGGGCAGCACGTGGAAAGCCTGAAAGACGAAACCGATGCTCCGCCGGCGCAGCAGCGTCCTTTCGTCATCGTCGAGCGCGGTGAGGTCGACACCCTCGAGCCAGATGCGGCCCGTGTTCGGCTCGTCCAGACCGGCCAGCAGGTTGAGCAGCGTCGACTTGCCCACACCCGACTCGCCCATGATGGCCAGGTACTCGCCGCGGTCGAGCTCGAGCTCGAGGCGCTCGAATATCGGTGGCCGATCGTCGCGATAGCGCTTGCTCAGGTTCTCAAGACGCAGTATCGCACTCTCGCCCGCCGGACCCACGCGGATCAGGCGGCTTCGACGCCGATCACGGCCTTGACTTCGAGGAAATCGCGCAGCCCGAATTCACCGTATTCGCGCCCGTTGCCCGACATTTTGAACCCGCCGAAGGGCGTCTGCATGTCGCCCGACGCGCCGTTCAACGCAACCTGGCCCGCGCGAATGCGGTTGCCCACGCGGCGCGCGTGCTCGATGTCCTGCGACCACACGTAGGCCGCGAGGCCATACGGGGTGTCGTTCGCGATCTTGACGGCCTCCTCTTCGGTCTCGTAGGGCAGGATGCAGAGCACCGGCCCGAAGATCTCCTCGCGCGCGATGGTCATATCGTTGCGCACGTCGGAGAAGATCGTCGGCTTGACGAAGTAGCCCTGGGAGAGCCCCTCGGGGCGGCCCACGCCCCCGGTCACCAGCCTCGCCCCCTCGGCAATGCCCTTCTCGATGTAGCCTTCGACCCGATCGAACTGAGTCTTGGACACGAGCGGCCCGACGGTGGTTTTTTCCGAGGCGGGATCCCCCACGACGACCGCCGTGGCGGTGACCCGTTGCGCGATCGCCTCCACTTCGGCGAGCTTTGAAGAGGGCACCAGCATCCGCGTCGGCGCGTTGCACGACTGCCCCGAGTTCTGATACACGTGCAGGACGCTGCGCTTCACGGCGCGCTCGAAGTCCGCATCACCGAGGAGCACATTCGGCGACTTGCCGCCGAGCTCCTGGTGCACGCGCTTCACCGAGGCGGCGGCGTTCCTGGCCACTTCCGTGCCGGCGCGCGTCGAGCCGGTGAAGGACACCATGTCGACGTCGGGGTGCGAGGAAAGCGGCACGCCCACGCTCGCACCGTCGCCGTTGATCAGATTGAAGACGCCCGCGGGGACTCGCGCCTCGTGCATCACCTTCGCCCACAGAATCGCGCTGAACGGCGAGTATTCGGACGGCTTCAAGACCATGGTGCAACCGGCGGCGAGCGCCGGGACCACCTTGGCGGCGACTTGATTCATGGGCCAGTTCCATGGGGTGATCAGCGCGCATACGCCCACGGGCTCGAGCACGAGGCGCGTGGTCCCGCGCTGCTCTTCGAATTTGAATGTCTTCAAGACCTCGATCATCGCGCTCAAGTGCCCGACGCCGATGCGCGTTTGCGAGCCCTTGGCGAGCGTGATCGGGGCGCCCATCTCGGTCGATATGGCCTCGGCGATCTCGTCGTAGCGTGCCTTGTAAGCAGCGAGCACGCGCTCGAGCAATGCGAGGCGCTCGGCGGGGGAGGTACGCGAATAGCCGTCGAACGCCCGGCGCGCGGCGGCCACGGCGCGGTGCACGTCTCTCGACCCGCCCATCGAGATGACGCCGGCGACAGTCTCCGTCGCGGGATTGATCACCTGAAATTCTCTGGGCTCGGCCGGATCGACCCATGCGCCATCGATATAGAACTGCCGGTTGTCGTACCTCATCGATCTGCCCCTTCAATGGTGTGAATTCCGGCGGATATTTTACCCGCCGGGTGGGCTGTGCGCTTCGCCACTGTCGCCATCCACCGACGGGTGGGAGGAGGCGCTGCCCATCCTTATGCTTATGCTCAATTTGCGGTCACAGTTCGCATTTCCGTGAGTCCGCGCTGAAGCGCGTCCCGGTTAGGCCTTAAGGTAAGCGGTCAGACCGATTTCAAGGCTGCATTCTCGGGAGTTCTTGCATGCGGCGTGTCGAAGGACTTTGGTGGACGGCCGGCTTCGCCTGCTGCCTGGTGAGCGTTGCGAGCCACTCCTCCCCGGCCGCCGCGGAGTACAACCCGATCCGCCGCCATCCAGTGAGCATCGGACCCGAAGCCAACCGCCTGATCGTCGGCTTTCGGGTAACGCCAGGCAACGCCGTGACCTACACCGTGTTGCGGCGGGGGACGGGTCCTCGCTCGGTGACCCAGGCGCAGACGACGGCCGAGGACGCGCGCGCGCTTGCGCAGCGCGTGGGCGTGGCGGTGGCGAGATCTCGCCAGTTCACACCGAGCATGCACGTGCTTTATCTGCCGAAGACGCTCTACGGGGCGGAAGTCGAGGCTGCGCTCCTCAAGCTGCGCTCGGATCCAGGGGTCAAGTTCGCCGACGTCGATCAGATTCGCTATCCGCACGCAGTCACGCCGAACGACCCTTTGTTCCCGCCCACGACGGGAGCGAGCGGCCAGTGGTACATGAATACGCCGAGCTCGACGGTGATCACGCTGGAAGGCAACGAGACCGAAGACCTGTCGGCGACCGACGCGGTCTCCGCCTGGGGGATCACGACCGGGAGCAGCGGCATCGTGATCGCGGATGTCGACACGGGCGTGCGCTTCGATCATCCGGATTTGTTGCGGGCGGGATTGGCCGGTCGGCTGCTGCCGGGCTATGACTTCGTCGGTCAGGACTACAATCCGACCACCGGCGCGCCCCTGGGCACCTTCCTGATCGCCAATGACGGGGATGGCTGGGATCCCGATCCTTCAGATCCCGGCGATTGGATCTCGACCACCGATACGCAAAACCCACTCTTCGCCAGCGACACCGTCGAGCCGAGCTCGTGGCATGGCACGCGCGTCGTCGGCGTGTTCGGCGCGATCACCAACAACGACGTCGGCATCGCCGGTATGACCTGGAGCGCTTGGATCCTGCCGGTGCGCGCACTCGGCAAGGGTGGCGGATACGATTCGGATATCATCGCCGGCATCGAATGGGCCGCGGGGCTTCCGGTCACCAACCCCGACGGTCCGGCCGTGCCGAACAACCCCTATCCGGCGGACATCATCAACTTGAGTCTCGGCGGAAGCGGCAGCTGCCCGAGCGACTATGAGGACGCCCTGCAGCAGGTCACTCAGATGGGCCTCCTCGTGGTCGCCTCCGCCGGCAACGGCGGCACGCCCGGGGAGACCGCTCCCCTCGACGCTCCCGCCAACTGCGCCTCGGCCGTGCCGGGGGTGATGGGGATCGTGGGGCTGCGCAACGTCGGCACCAAGGTCGGCTATTCGAGCTTCGGCACCGGGGCGACCCTCGCGGCTCCGGCGGGCAACTGTGTCCAAACTTCGGGTGACTGCCTGCGACCCATCGACACGACGACCAATCTGGGCACGACCACGCCGGGTGAGAATAGCTACACGAACGAGACCAACCCGAATCTCGGCACGAGCTTCTCGGCGCCCATCGTGTCCGGCATCGCCGCCCTGATGCGCTCGGTCAACAACAACTTGACCCCGGCGCAGCTCGTGGCGCGCATGCAGTCGAGCGCGACCGCCTTCCCGCCCGGCGCGGCGGGGGTACCGACCTGCCCGCAAAACGATCCCAATACCGGCGAGTGCGCCTGTCCGAACGACGGCAGCCAGTGCGGCGCGGGGATGGTGAATGCATTGAGCGCCGTGAAAGCGGCGCAAAGGCCGATCGGGGTGATCGTGATCCCGGCGAGCCTCGGTGCGGGGAGCGTCATCGACGCGAGCGCGAGCGTCGCAGGTTGCAACACGAGCTTGGCGACACCCGTTCCGCTCAGCATTGCCTCCTACGCCTGGTCGGCATCGCCCTCGAGCATCATCATGAGCGGGGCGAGCTCAGCGCGAGTCACCGTGAATCCGACCCCCGGTACGCTGACGCTGACCGTGACCGATTCGGCCGGCAATGCCGATGAGGAGACGGTCACCTTCACCGCGAATTCGGCGACGAGCACGGCCCCGACGTCCGCGGGCTCGAGCAGCACGGCCTGTCCGACCCCCCTCGTGATCTCGCCGGCCGCCCCGACGGTGAGCGAGTCGTTCTCGCCGACCACGGTCGCCGTCAATTCGATATCCACGCTTACCATCACGTTTGCAAACACGAACGGCTTCGCGCTGACCCAGTCGAGCTTCAGCCTGACTCTGCCTGCCAGTCTCACCATCCCGGCCTCACCGGCGCCATCGACCAGCTGCACCGGCGCGTTGCTCTCGCTCACGAATACGACGACCTCAGTCAGCCTGAGCGATGCAAACATACCGGCCGATGGCGACTGCACCATCACCTTGCCGGTCCAGAGCGCAGCGGCCGGTAGCTACACGAGCTCCGTGATGGCGAAGGCGCTCAGCACCGCTCCGGCAGGCGCCAACAGCGCAAGCGCGAGCGCGAGCTTGACGGTCAACGCACCGAGCGGGGGCGGGGGCGGCGCACTCAGGTGGCTCGATGTGCTCACCGCCGCCGCCGTGCTCGCGAGCGCACGTGCCCGGGAGATCCGGCGGGACTCTCGACTGCGCCGGGTCCGCCTCGGCTGAAGCGACTTCTGGGCCCCGCCCCGTGGGATGACTCTGACGGGCCGCTCCTGCTGTGAGGGTCCTGCGGCGGCCGCTACAATACCGGGGTGAGCAAACTCGACCCGGCGCACGCACGTATCGATCCCGTGAGGACTCACCGCGATGCACGCGGTGCGGTCTTCGAGCCACTTGACGACACCGAGCTCGCTGCGCAAAAGAACGTGCACGTGGTGTTGACGCAGCCCAACGAGGTGCGCGGCAATCACGTTCACCAAACGGCCACCGAGATCGCGACCGTGGTGGGTCCCTGCCTGGTGCGTCTCAAGGAGGCGGGTGCGATTCGTGACGTCGAGGTGCCGGCCGGAGAGACCTGGCGGTTGACCATCCCGCCCGGTGTGGCTCATGCCTTTCGCAATACCGGCGACTCCGTCATGGTGCTCGTGTGCTTCAGCACTCGGTTGCACGATCCATCGGGCGGCGATACGAGGCGCGAGCAGATCCTGTAGCAACGATCCTCGCCGCGGGCGGGCCCTGCGTACCGTGTCTTCCAGCTAAGCCGGCGAATGCTGCCCGCTCCATGGCCAACCACGGCCGCGCAGATAGCTGTAGGCGCACCAGGCGGCTCGCTGTGCCGAGCATTCGGGGATGTAGAGCAACAGCTCTCGGTCACACTCAAGTCCGTATCCGCCCTCCGCGAACCGGGCGAGGCGAAAGCGCTGTCCCGCCGACTTCATCGACTCGTTGAAACTCTCGATCCCGGAGAGCCCTCGGAGTGCATTGGCAGCGTCAAAGACGGAGCGCCGCGCTTTCCCCTGCTCGGCCACTGTCTCAATCCGCCGACGCAAGGCGGAAAAGCGCTTTTCCGCCGCATGGTCGAACAGCGGATCATCCCGGTCGAAGATCACGAAATCGAGGGTGTACCAGTCGTCCTCGGATAATCGTTCCTCGGCCCGCCGAAAGAACCGCTCTTCCTCGTCCCGTATGTGCTGCCGATAGTGCTGCGTGAATTCCCGGATCACTTCTCGCGGGGTTGGCTCCGCGGCTTGCGGCCCCTCGGGCACCCGATGCACTGCCTCGGCGAACGCCTCCGTAAGCTCGTGAAGCCGGCGGTGGTCCGCGAGCAGATCACGCAGGCTCGCGCACGAGTCCGGATCGCATTTGCTCAACAGCTTGTAGAGGAGGTCCTCCTTTGGGTGATGACATCGCTCCGGATAATCGGAGAAATACTCCGACGCCAAGCTCAGCAGTTCCTCGTCCATCGGCCTGCCCGCGTCGGCAGCCGCCACTTGATCCTCGATCAATCCGAGCAGCTTGCTCAGGTTTCCATGCTCGAGGCGCAACAGAGACAGCGTATCTGACATCTGAACTCCTATCTTGGCGGCGGGCAGAAAAGAATCCGATCGCCGGCCGACCCTTAGCGTACTACGAAGCCACGTTCCGGTTCCCCGTCGCCACCTCCGCGTGACATAAGTAGACTGGCGCCATGCCGTGCGCGGGCACCGACGAGAATCGACCGCGATATCGCTCCGCGGAGCTCCAGCAATCGGAAAAAGCACTAGAATCGAGCGTCAGCTCGCTTCATAGGAGAGAGAGATGTCCACCCATACGAGCGCAATCGGCGCACTCCTCGGCGTTTTTACGATCCTCATCGGCGGGGCTGTGCCTGCGCTGGCCGACCACAAGCCGGCGGCCTCCATTCCCACCGCAGCCCTCATACAGCCAGCGGATTTCGCGGCGACTCTGAATGCATCGGCCGCGCCGAAGCCCTTGATTTTGCAGGTTGGCTTTCGCAAGGCTTACGCGCAGGCGCACATCCCGGGATCGGAGTACGTGGGCGCCGCGAGCGAGGAGGACGGCGTGCAGGTCCTGCAGCAGCGGGTGGCCAAGCTGCCGAAGGACAGTGCGATCGTGATCTACTGCGGATGCTGCCCCTGGGCCAAGTGCCCGAACATCGCGGCAGCGTACGATGCGCTGCACGACCTCGGCTTCAAGAACGTCAAGGTCATCTACATCGCCGACGATTTCGGAACCAACTGGGTCGATCAAGGGTTCCCGACAGCGAAGGGTTCCTGAGGTCGTGCGCAGCTCGCGGATTGCTGCGCTCGCACTGGGCCTGCTGCTGGCAGGGGCGGCCTGGGCACTCGGGCCCGGTGATGTCGCGCCGGACTTTGCGCTTGCGGGGTTTAACGGCAAGCCGCTGCGCCTGGCTGATTACCGAGGCAAGCTCGTGCTCCTCAATTTCTGGGCGAGCTGGTGCGTGCCCTGTCTCGAGGAGATGCCGCGTCTGTCGGCCTGGCAGCGCAACTACGGTGCCGCCGGATTGCAAGTGATCGGTGTCTCGATGGATGATGAGGCAGCGCCTGCCAAGCGGCTCCTGGCGAAGCAGCCCGTCGATTATCCGATCGGGCTCGGTGACGACAAGCTGGGTGAGCGGTACGGCGGCATCCTCGGTCTGCCGCAAAGTTTCTTGATCGACCGGCGCGGCCTGATCCTCGCTCGATACAAGGGCGAAGCGAATCTCTCGCAGATGGAGGCCGCGATCAAATCGCAGCTCGAGGTGCCGCGGTAGCTCACGGCGGAGACGCCGCTGATTCGCGGCGGTGGTGCGAGCGTGTTCCCCTCGAGAAACCGTGCATTCACGGGCGGATTGCTGGGGCGAAGGACAGGGTGCCGACCGCGTCTTCGGAATCGAGCCGCGCTCGGCTAGGACTTCGCGGTCGCCGCACTGCGAAAGGCGGTCCAGGCGGCGGCGGAAAAGACGAGCACATTGGCGACGATGACCGGCGATGCCTGTATGAGCAACCCGTAAGCCATCCAGAGGAGCGCACCCAGCATTTGCGCGGCGCGCAGCCATGAGGGTCGAGCGAAGAAGTACGACCCCACAAATACAGCGGTCGCCGCCCAGCCCAAACACTCGACCCATAAATGACCCATGTGACTCATGCCGCTTCGGTTCCCGTCTGGGCGAGCGGAAGCAACTCGCCGATTCTCACGTGGTCCCTTCTTTCTTTCTCCCACTCGTGCAGCGTCAGACCGTATGATTCGAACAGCTCTCGGATGTCCTCCGTCTTCCAGCGAAATAGCTCATCGAGAATGGGCACCAAGATGCTGAACGCGTTGTCGCTGAGAACAATGCGCTGCGCAATCCGAGCCAGTTGCCTGTTCTCGGACACCGCAATCGTGAAGCCATCATGGTTATTGACATGCAGCATCACGTGAACATCGGAGCTGCCGTCGCCCACGTATATCACGCGATCCGGAGTGATCCCCAGTCGATGCTGCAATTCCTCGATCACCGCAACCTTCCCGTAGCCGGCGGGCACGCGCTTGATCGCGGTCACTTCGCCCGAGTCGCGATTGAACTCGAGCTCGGTGCCATAGATGTGCTCGGGTGGCAACACGCCCGCCAATGCCGAGGTGACGATTTCGCGAGGCGCGGCGGAGATGACGAAGAAGGAGAACTGGACGCCTTCGGTGCCACGCTGCAAAAAGTCGACGAGCGCCGGAATGGCACTCTTGAGCCGAACGCGGCGGCCGGCCTCGGCCAGATGTTCCATGCGAACGCCGCGAAATTCCGGATCGTGGCGAATCAAATACGCGAGCTCGCCGCCCTGTTGCACCAGGTTGCTGCGCGCAAGACCAGCAACCCGCTCTTCATAACCAGACACGCCGAGCAATTCACTCAGCACGAGTCCTGAGTCGTTAAAGCTCAGCGTCTGGTCGAAGTCCGAGGCCAGCAAGTAGCGCTTGATTGGTCGTTCGCTCATAACAAATCCTAAATGTGTAGCAATAGGGCGGGGAACAACCCCGCCGACATCGTAGGCAATAACCCCCGGCGCGCAGACGATAAAACATCACTTTGCGGTTAAATCTTCTCAACTCGGTAAATGGAAAAACTGTGACGTGAACAGCGCGTCATGCAAGATAATCGGGTAGACGGTGCGGCCACGAAGCGGCACCGAGATTGGCCTAGTCGCTGTTAAAATTCGTCATGCCTAGATCACTCGTGTGAATGTGGGCTCTTGGCGGTTTTTCAAGGGATTTTTCACACTCGCCGCGATTAAGCTTGACAAAGAGCGGATAGTGAGATTGGGGACAGCATGATTTGCATCCGCGAAATTGATCACCTGGTGTTGCGTGTGCTTGATCTGGACAGGATGCTGCGCTTCTACTGCGAAGCGCTTGCGTGCACGATCGAGCGCCGTCAAGACGAGATCGGATTGGTTCAGCTACGAGCCGGCCGGTCGCTTCTCGATCTTGTGCCAATTGACAGCCCACTGGGGCGCGCGGGCGGCGCAGCGCCGGGCAAAGAGGGCCGAAATCTGGACCACTTCTGCTTTCGAGTGGAGCCGTTCGATGAAGCGGATCTGCGTCGGCATCTCGAAGCGTTTGGAGTCGAAGTGGGCCCGGTTCTCGAGCGCTACGGCGCCGAGGGGGAGGGACCTTCGGTCTACGTGACGGATCCTGAGG
>DATHCO010000380.1:0-3873 GCA_035319505.1 Steroidobacteraceae bacterium
TATCCTTGAGGTTGTGCTCGCGCGCGCCGCGTATCTCGATGGCATCGCGCGCGCCCCCCGCCCGATCGCGTGCATTCCATGCCACATCCTGCGCCACCGCCGGCGCGCAATCTTGCACCGAATCGCCCCCGAGTCCTGCCGCCCCGAAAGCGGCCGCACGTTGGGCCTCGCTGAGCGCGCGACCGGTATGGGATGAGGCGAGGCGCATGATCGCCTGCGGAGGGCCTGCGCCGATCAGCGCACCGCCCTCATCACCGCCCTCCGGCCCCAGATCGATGATCCAATCCGCCGCCCGTACGATGTCCAAGTTGTGCTCGATCACGAGCAGCGAATGGCCGGCCTCGATCAGTCGCCGGAAAGCGCGCAGGAGTTTCGCCACATCATCGAAATGTAGCCCCGTGGTCGGCTCATCGAAGAGGAACAGCGAGCCACGCTCGCGGCCTGCGGCAGCTCTGGGTTTTGCGTAGGCGAGAGTCTGCGCGAGGTGACCGGCGAGCTTGAGCCGCTGCGCCTCGCCCCCCGAAAGCGTAGGCACGGGTTGCCCGAGACGAAGGTAATCGACCCCGACTTCGGCGAGCGGCGCGAGCTTCGCGCACACTTCCGTGTCCTTCTCGAACGCGGCGAGCGCTTCGGACACCGTGAGATCGAGCACATCGGCGATGCTCAGGGGCGGAAAGCCCGCGCGCGAGATCTTGCACTCCAGGACCTCGCCGCGATAGCGTCGGCCGTTGCAGTCGGGGCAGCGCAGGTACACATCCGACAGAAACTGCATCTCGACGTGCTCGAAGCCGTTCCCGCCGCACGCCGGGCAGCGTCCCTTGCCGGCGTTGAAGCTGAAAGTACCCGCGCTGTACTTGCGCTCGCGCGCCAGCGGCAAACGCGCGAAGAGCTGCCGAATGGCATCGAAGGCGCCCACGTAGCTTGCGGGGTTCGAGCGGGTGGTGCGGCCGATGCTGCCTTGATCCACCATGATCGCATCGTCGATCAGCTCCGCGCCCTTCAGGCGGCGGTGTCGGCCGGGATTCTCCGTGGGCTTGCCCTGCGCTCGCCGCAGCGCCGGGTAGAGCACGTCATGCACCAGCGTCGATTTGCCCGAGCCGCTCACGCCGGTGACGCAGACCAACCGATTGAGCGGGATCTCGACGTCGATGTGCTTGAGGTTGTGCTCCGAGACGCCCTCGAGCAGCAAGGCGCCGGGTGCGGCGGGACCGAGCGGGAGGGCCGTGGGGGAGACGGGTGGCGGGATCTCGGCGCGCCGGCGCCCGAGCAGGTAGTCCGCGGTGAGCGAGCCGCGCGCGCGCGCGAGCTCACCGATGCGTCCCTGGAACACGATCCGGCCGCCGTGCTCGCCGGGGCCCGGTCCGACGTCGATCAGGCGGTCGGCGGCCTGCATGACCTTCGGATCGTGCTCGACCACGATCAGGGTGTTGCCCGAGTCGCGCAGGCGCTGCATGACGCCCACGATTCGGCCGACGTCGCGTGCGTGCAGGCCGATCGAGGGCTCGTCCAGCACGAATAGGGTATTGACGAGCGAGGTGCCGAGCGCGGTCGTCAGATTGATCCGTTGTACCTCGCCGCCCGAGAGCGTGCGCGACTGGCGATCGAGGTTGAGGTAGCCCAGCCCCACATCGGTCAGATATTTGAGGCGCGTGCGAATTTCCTTGAGCAACAGATCCGCGGCCTCATCGAGGGGCGAGGGGAGCGCGAGGTTGGCGAAGAAGCGCAAGCTTCTCTCGATCGGCATCAACATGAGCTCGCGGATGTTGATGCCCGGCGAGCCGAGCCGCCAGAGCAGAGCCTCGGGCTTCAGCCGTGCGCCGTGACATGCCGTGCATTCGGTGTAGGAGCGATACCGCGAAAGCAGCACGCGGATGTGCATCTTGTACGCTTTGGTCTCCAGCCACGCGAAGAAGCGCTTGACGCCGTACCAAACATTCTTCGCCCAGGCACCTTCGCCATCGAGCACCCAGGCGCGTTGTGCTTCCGTGAGCTCGCGCCACGGCGTATCGATGGGAATGCCCCGCTTGCGCGCGAAACGGAGCAAGTCCGTCTGGCACTCCCGGTAGGAGTCGGTCTGCCAGGGCTTGATCGCGCCCTCGGCGAGCGACAGCGCCTCGTCGGGAATGACGAGGCCGTAGTCGACGCCGATGGTGCGGCCGAAGCCGCGGCAGGTCTCGCACGCGCCGATCGGCGAATTGAAGCTGAACGTGCTCGGGCTGGGGTCTTTGTAGGCGATGTCGCAGTCCGGGCAGTGAAGCGCGCTCGAAAATCGCCACGGCCCGCCAGCGCTCTCGGCGCCGGCGCAGGCCGCGGCGCTCGGCTCGGCTCCCTCGCGATAGACGTCGAGCCGCCCTTGGCCGACCTTGAGCGCGGCCTCGATGGCATCGTTGATGCGGGCGGCCTCGACTGCCGACCGGCGAAAGCGATCCTGGATCACCTGCAAGGTATCGCCGCGCCGCTCGTGAATGCGCGTGTAGCCCTGCCCGGCGAGCAAGCTCTTGATCTCGGCCTCAGTGAAGTTTTTGGGTAGTTGAACGGGGAAGGTGAGGAGCAGCCGTGGGTCGCCCGCCGCGCGCGCTCGGCGCTCGAGCTCGCAGCGGATGGTTTCGACCGTATCGCGGCGCACCTCGCGTCCGCAGCCGTGACAGTGCAGGGCCGCGGCGCGTGCAAACAATAGCTTCAAGTGGTCATTGAGCTCGGTCATCGTGCCGACGGTGGATCGCGATGTGCGCACCGGATTGGTCTGATCGATCGCGATCGCCGGGGGAATGCCGTCGATGGCGTCGACCGCCGGGCGATCCATGCGATCGAGGAACTGCCGTGCGTAGGGCGAGAACGTCTCGACGTAACGGCGCTGGCCCTCGGCGTACAGCGTATCGAAGACGAGCGATGATTTTCCCGAGCCGCTCACCCCCGTCACGACGATCAGCTCGCCGAGCGGAATGTCGAGGTCGAGATTCTTGAGATTGTTCTGGCGCGCACCGCGAACGCGAATGGCATCCGCGCGTGACCGATCTAGGGGTGACATCGATCTTTCTGGTCTACCTGGGGGTTTGGCTTCGCCCGTCGAGCACGGTCGGGGCGACGGAACTTCGAAGCCGGGCTGCGTTGATTATATGATGGGTGCCGCCCATCATGCGATGCAAAGGCTATCGCATGAATGGCCGCATCACGGCCGAGCGCATCGAGCTCTACATCGGCCCCAAAGATCCGCATGCGCGCTATGACGAGATGGCCGGCCGCCGATTCGCCTATACCTTGAGCGAGATGACGAGCACGTTCGGACGGCAGGTCTCGACCGCCGCCATTGCCGCGAGGTGAGGACGCATTCATATGATGTAAGCCACTGTTTTTAAAAGTATTTTACTCACCCAGACCGATACTGGATATAATACCACATGGATACACAACCAGGCTCTGAGCTGAGTCGGGTGCCTTGCTCGACTCGCGTGCCTTCCTCCGCCTATCCCTGGTACGTGCTCGGCGTACTGTTCTTGGTCTACGTATTCAACTTCCTCGATCGGCAGATCATCTCGATTCTCGCCGAGGACATCCGAGCGAGCCTCCACGTCGGCGATACGCAGCTCGGGTTTCTCTTCGGAACGGCGTTTGCGATCTTCTACTCTCTCTTTGGGATTGCGCTCGGTCGGCTTGCGGACCAGTGGTACCGCGGTCGCTTGATCGCCGTGGGTCTCTCACTCTGGTCTCTGTTGACCGCTCTGTCCGGGCTTGCGAGCTCGTTCGGGCAGCTCGCGCTCGCTCGAGTCGGCATCGGCGTCGGTGAGGCGAGCGCCACACCGGCGGCCTACTCGCTCCTGGCCGATCACTTCCCCGCTCGGCGCCGAGCGCTTGCGATCGCCATCTATTCGGCTG
>DATHCO010000381.1:0-20050 GCA_035319505.1 Steroidobacteraceae bacterium
CCTCTGGTTTCTGTCCCCGCCGCTGCTCGCGTGGGTGTCACCGGCCCTCTTGGGGGTGCTCCTCTCGGTGCCTCTGTCGTGCGCGAGCGGTAGCGTGTCGCTCGGCCGCGCGCTCTCGCGCCTCGCCTTGCTGCGCACGCCGGAGGAGGTCGATGTGCCGGCCCTCGCGACGCGGCGCGCGGAATTGGTCGCGAGCACCCCCGAGCTGCCCTCCGACGGGCTCAAGTTTCTCGCGCGCAATCGCGAGGCACGGCAGACGCACATCACCCTCAATCTACCGCGGCCCACCGATCCGCCCGGTCGTCCCGACGCCGACCTCCTGACCGCCCAGCAAAAGCTGAGCGACGCGCACTCGCTCGAGGAGGCGCTCGAGTGGCTGACGCGCGTCGAGCGCGTGGAGGTGACCGGCACTCCCCGCTTGCTCAGCCAGCTCGCGCAGCTGCCGGATGCGCGCGAAAGGCACCCATGATTCGTCGACGCGTCCTATTGAAGTCAGCCGCGGCACTCGCCGGCGGATCGCTCCTCGCGCGCGCGCTCGTGCGCGCCGCCCCCGCGCAAGCACAGCCGTTCGACTTTGCGTGGCTCAAGGGTCAAGCGCATTGGCTCGCCACCAATCTCTATCAGCCGGCCAAGGAGGCGCTGCCGCCCCTGATGGCGAAGCTCGGCTACGACCAGTATCAGTCCATCCGCTTTCGCAGCGATCATGCGCTGTGGGCGGATTCGGGGCTCCCCTTTCGGCTGCAGTTCTTCCACGTGGGGCGCAATTTCACCGAGCCCGTGCATCTGTACGAGGTCATCGACGGTCAGTCGCGCGAGATCGCCTACGACCCATCGATGTTCGAGTGGGACAAGAGCGGCGTCGACCCCTCTGTCATGAAGGACCATGCGGGCTTTGCCGGATTTCGTGTGCAGTTCGTGACGGACTGGCGAGACGACGTCGCGGCGTTCTTGGGCGCCAGCTACTTTCGTGCCGTGGGCGGCGACACGCGCCAGTACGGCCTATCGGCGCGCGGACTCGCAATCGACACGGCGTTTGCGCGGCCGGAGGAGTTTCCGCGCTTCACCTCCTTCTGGTTCGAGCGACCGCCCAGGGATTCTGGAACCCTCACGCTCTACGCGCTGCTCGACTCGCCGAGCATTGCGGGGGCGCTGCGCTTTCAGTTGACCCCCGGCGCCACTCAGGTGATGAATATCGATACCGCGTTCTATCCGCGCAAGCCGATCGAGCGCATCGGCATCGCCCCGCTCACCAGTATGTTCTACTACGGCAAGAACGATCGCCGAGCGGCCAACGACTGGCGGCCGGAGATTCACGACTCCGACGGGCTTTCGATGTGGACAGGAGCGGGCGAGTGGATTTGGCGACCGCTGGTGAACCCGGCGCAGCTGCGCTTCAACTCCTATTTCGACGACAACCCACGCGGCTTCGGCCTCCTTCAGCGCGACCGCAACTTCGACCACTACCAGGACGATGGCGTCTACTACGATCGCCGCCCGAGCCTCTGGGTGGAACCCAAATCGAACGGCAGCGGCGGCTGGAGCAAGGGCGCCGTACAGCTCGCGGAAATTCCCGCCGCCGATGAGACCTTCGATAACATCGTCGCCTTCTGGAACCCGCTGGAGAAGCCGCGGGCCGGGCAAGAGCTTCTGTTCGGCTATCGGCTCTATTGGGGCACCAAGATGCCCTACTCATCGCCGCTCGGCCAGACCTTCGCGACCCGCACCGGCCTCGGGGGCACGGTGGGCGTGAAGCGCCTGTACTATTCCTGGCATTTCGCCGTGGATTTCATCGGCGGAGAGCTCGGCGCTCTGCCCAAGGAGGCGGCCGTCGAGGCGGTCATCACCGCCTCGCGCGGACAAATCGAGCACGTGACGGCGCACTATGTCCAGGAGTTCGCCGGCTATCGGGCGCTGTTCGACGTGCGTCCCACCGACGATTCGGTGGAGCCCATCGACCTCAGGCTGTTTTTGCGCGTGGATGGCCGGGCGCTCACCGAGACCTGGATTTACCAGTGGACGCCCCCGTCGGCGAAGGACCGCAAGCTCGCGATTCAGTGACCCGCGCGTCAGAACGGCCCGCTTCGCTATCCCGTGGGCTTGGGGCGTGATCCGACAGTGGGCAGACGCTGCGTGTCGCCGGTGCGCTTGCGCAACTCCGCCTCGCGCCGCAGGAACGGTCGAGCGCCGCGCGGATTGAGAATGGCCAGGCGGTATTCGTGCAGCTGCTGCTTGAGGAGCGGCAGCAGCGCCCGCTGCGACTCGGCTTCCTCGCCCGCCCCGATCACGGCATTGCAGTAGATCTCGAAATACTCGCCGTAGAGCGCTTCGTAGCGCTCCATGGGATCGAAGAAGGCCGGATCGCCGATGACGTCGCTCCCCAGGTGGCTCGTGCAGAGGAAGCTGCAGGCCTTGCGCAGATACTCGCCGTGCTCGGCGATGATCGCCGCCTCGTAACTCCTACCCGGCCGAAAGTGCGACATGAGCACCGGCCGCGCGCTTCCGCGCACTTTGTTCTGCTTGAGGTAGTGGAACAACGCCTTGCCGTGCAGCAGGCGAAAGGTGGTCTGCTTGAGCGCATCGACCTGCGCGCGCCCAGCGGGGCAGTCGGCCAGCCGGCGCATGAGATTGGAGTGCTCGCGCTCCCAGGCTTGCCAGGACAGGGGGCTCTCGAGAATCCGGCGCGCGACCAGTTGTTCGTTGCCGTCGCCGCTCGACAAGGCGGCCTCGACGCGATCAGTCGATACGCGCATGAGTCGCGCGTGGCTGATCAGATGGCGCACATTCGCCCCTCCCTTAATGCCCTAGCGGTTTCCTTTAGTCCACATTCTGGTAAATGTAAAGCGCTGTTGCCTGTAGCAGACAGTGGGCAATGCGCGCGCTATCGCTGTCACGCCGATGCAACGAGGCTGCTGCAGCGCGCTTAATAGCGACGAGACAGCAACCAGTTCGCAAGCGAGCGCAACGGCTCGGCGCGCTCGCCGAACGGCGCCAGCGCATCGAGCGCCTGCCGGTGAAGCAGGCGAACTCGTTCCTGTGAGGCGGGGACTCCGATCACGGTGGGGTGGGTGGATTTCTCGTGCTCGCGATCGGCGCCGGTTGCCTTGCCGAGCGTCGAGACATCGCCGAGCACATCGAGCAAGTCGTCCTGAATCTGGAACGCGAGCCCGATGGCCGCGGCGAACCGATTGAGATCCACGTAACGGGGCTCGGGAAGCTGTGGTACGCACGCCGCGGCCATCAAGACGCTCGCCCGAATCACGGCGCCCGTCTTGCGCGCATGCATGTCCTCGACCTGTCCGATGTCGAGCTTCTTGCCCTGCGCCTCGAGATCGATCGCTTGCCCGCCGGCCATTCCGAACGTGCCGCTCGCCCTGCTCAAGAGTTCCACGAGACGTAACCGAATTGCCGGATCGGAGGGAAGCGCAGGATCGGTCGCGAGCAGCTGGAACGCGAGCGGCTGCAGCGCGTCTCCCACCAAGATCGCGGTCGCTTCGTCGTAGGCTTTGTGACAGGTCGGCCGGCCACGACGCAGATCATCGTCATCCATGGCGGGCAAATCGTCGTGGACCAGCGAATAGACATGGATCAGCTCGACGGCGCAGGCCGCCGCCTCGACCTCATCCTCGGCGAGCCCCAAGGTCCGGGCCGTGGCGAAGAGCAGGGCCGGCCGCACCCGCTTTCCGCCCGCGAGCACACTGTAGCGCATCGCCTGGTGCAGGCGCTGGGGGACTTCGTCGGCACGAGGCAGCCGCTTTTCCAACGCTTGCTCCATGCGCAAGCGCCAGGCTTCCATCTGCGCCTCGAAGCCCGAGGTCTCGAGCGCAGAGTTGAGCGTACGGTGATCGGCTGCCTTGGTCACCCTTCCCCCGAGTGGACGTGTTGGCGCGCTTGAAGCGCGGGTTTTGTCGGGAACTCTACGGCGTGCTCGCGGGCAGCTACGCTTCGACTTTCTCGTCGGACTCTCGCCTCATCCGCCTCACGGCGTCGACCGGAATCGTGGCGACGGTCGGAGGATGGGGGGATTCCGCATACACGAACGGGAGCTCGGGTGCCATCGGCCCCACGACTCGCGGCCCCTGCAGGGCGGCGGTGAGGGCCTTGAGCGGATGGCGGAAGGCGTCGTTCACCGCCGTACCCTCGAACCCGCAGTGCGCCATGCAATTGTCGCAGCGCCGATTGCGCCCTACGCCGTACGCCTCCCAATCGGTGTCCTCGATGAGTGCGCGATAGGTCGGCGCATAGCCCTCGTCGGACAGCAAGTAACAAGGCCGTTGCCAGCCGAAGATGTTGTAGGTCGGATTGCTCCACGGCGTGCACTGGTAGGTCTGATTACCGGCGAGAAAGTCCAGGAACAGGCCCGAATGATTGAACGACCAAGATCGGCCGGAGCCGCGCCGCCCGCGCTTGAAGATCTCGCGAAACAGCTGTTTGCTCGCGCTGCGTCCCAAGAACACGTCCTGCCGCGGGGCATGGCTGTAGCTGTAGCCCGGCGAGACCGTGATGCCCTCGATGCCGAGACCCATCGCCTCGTCGAAGAAATCGGCCACTTGGTCCGGGTCCTCACCGTTGAACAGCGTGCAGTTGATGGTGACGCGGAACCCCTTGCTGCGCGCGAGCCGAATGGCCGCCACCGCCTTGTCGAAAACACCCTCCTGGCAAACCGACTCGTCGTGCCGTTCCCGATCGCCGTCGAGGTGAATCGAGAACGTCAGATAGGGCGAGGGCCGGTACTCGTCGATGTGCTTCGCGAGCAGAATCGCATTGGTGCACAGGTACACGAACTTCCGGCGCGCGACGATGCCTTGAACGATTTGCGGCATCTCCTTGTGAATCAGCGGCTCGCCGCCCGGAATGGAGACGATGGGGGCCCCACACTCATCGACTGCCCGCAACGCGTCCTCGACACTCAGACGCTTCTGCAGAATCTCCTTCGGATAATCGATCTTGCCGCAGCCCGCGCAGGCCAAGTTGCACTGAAACAGGGGCTCGAGCATGAGCACGAGCGGATAGCGCTTTTCGCGGCGCAGCTTCTTGGCCGCCAGATATTTAGCGACCCGGTACATTTGCAGCAAGGGGATGGCCATAGTGTATGTTACCGCGAGCTTCGATTCCGGTCGTACATTAAGATTGCCTCATCAACGTCGAAAAGCGAGCACCGCCGGGCGATGATCCCGCCAGATTCTCGCCCATTCGAGCCTAAACCACGGCGTAAATCTTGAACTGTCGGTGCCTCCCACCTGTCTTTGCAGGAGGTCGGGGGCGATCCAGCGCCAGTCATAGATCTCGTCGCGGTTGATACGCAGCGGCTCGTTGCACTGTCCGATGAACACCGAGCAGAGCTCGTGCTCGGCGCCGGTGGCGTCAAATTGAGCGTGGTACTGAAATTTGAACAAAAACCGCAAATCGCAGCCGATGCCGAGCTCCTCGAAGAGCCGCCTCCGCGTCGCGGCCTCCATGCTTTCGCTGCGCCGCGGGTGGCTGCAGCAGCTGTTCGACCAGTACAGCGGCCAGAGCCGTTTTGCGGGCGATCGCTGTTGAATGAGCAATTCGCCGCGGTCGTTGAAAATGAGCAGAGAGAAGGCTCGGTGCAATATCCCGCGGCCCTGATGACACAATGCCTTGCTCAAATGGCCCACCCGCCGGTCCGCTGCGTCGACCAGGATCAAGGCGTCCAAATCTGCCATAATGGCGATTTCATCGAGACTGTCTGCATGCGTCATTTCATCCATTGGGAGAACCTCGACGGATCGGCCTCGCCGGGAGGCGAACCGATCATAGCCGCATGCGAAACGTCCGCGCCAGCCTCGAGGTGCGCCGACCCGCCCGCCGCAGCGGGGCCCAGGACCCCCGGAGACCGCCCGTGATCCTCTCGCACACATGGATGTCATGGCTCGGAAGCGCGCTTGGCGCCTCCGCTGCGCTCTACACGGTCGTGGCGGCCTTCGCGGTGCGCCGGCGCATCGCGTCGGATCTTTCCGACAGGACGCAGGGGCTTCCGCCCGTCACGATCTTGAAGCCGCTCTGCGGCGCAGAGCATGAGCTCTACGAGTGCTTGCGCTCTTTTTGCGACCAGGCCTACCCGGACTTTCAGATCGTTTTCGGCGTCTCCGACAGCGCGGATCCCGCGGTCGAGGTCGTCGCAAGGCTGCAGCGCGAGTTTCCCGCCGTCGACATCCAGCTGGCAGTCGATCGGCGCCAGCACGGCAGCAGCCGCAAGGTGAGCAACCTCATCAACATGATGCCGTTCGTGCGCCACGAGCATCTCGTGATCTCGGACAGCGACATTCGGGTCAGACGCGACTACCTCGCGCGCGTCGTGCCGCCGCTCCTGGATCCCCGCGTCGGCATCGTGACCTGCCCCTATCGCGGCAATCCGCGGCCGGGTCTGTGGTCGCTGTTGGGTTCGCTCTTCATCAACGACTGGTTCATACCGGGCATGCGAGTTGCGGCGATGTCCGGGTCGCGGGCGTTTGCCTTCGGGGCGACCATCGGGATCCGCCGCGAGGTGCTTGCGAGCATCGGCGGGTTCGCCGCGATCGCGAACCAGCTCGCGGACGATTATCGCTTGGGCGAGCTCACCCGTCAGGCAGGGCTCGCCACCGTGCTGTCCGATGTCGTGGTGGAGACCTGCGTGGATGAGCGCAGCTTCGGTGATCTGGTGCGCCACGAGCTGCGCTGGCTGCGTACGATTCGCGCCGTCCGACCCTTGGGCTACAGTCTGTCATTCGTTACATTCGGCCTGCCCGTGGCTGCTCTCGGGACTTTGCTCTCGGCCGGCGCGCGCCCTGCCTTAGCGCTCCTCGGCGTCACGGCGGTCGCAAGAATCGCGCTCCATTGCCGCACACACTCGCCGGGCTCATCGCTCGCGCGACGGCTCGCCGTGCTGCCGCTGAGGGACGCTCTCAGCCTGACGCTCTGGGCCTGGGGATTCGCGAACCGCCGCGTTCACTGGCGTGAGGACCGCTATCGTGTGACCCGCGACGGCTCCGCTCACCCGGTCATGAGGATCACGCAATGAGAACCTTGTTCCTGCACCCGCCCTCCTTCGATGGCTACGACGGCGGCGCCGGCGCACGCTATCAGATGAAGCGCGAGGTGCGCTCCTTCTGGTACCCGACCTGGCTCGCGCAACCCGCCGCGCTCGTCGAGGGCTCGAAGCTGATCGATGCTCCCCCGCACGACTTGACGTTCGAGGACATCGTTCCCGAGATCAGGGATCGCGACCTCGTGGTGATGCATACCTCCACTCCATCCTTCAAGGCGGACGCCCGGACGGCCGAGCGGATCAAGGCATTGAAACCCGACATCAAGATCGGATTCATCGGCGCCAAGGTCGCGGTCGAGCCGGAGAAGAGCCTGATCGGCGGACCCGCCATCGATTTCGTCGCCCGCAACGAGTTCGATTTCACCATCAAAGAGGTCGCGGACGGCAAGCCGTTCAGCGACATCAAGGGGCTGTCCTACCGCAACGCCGAGGGCGTCATCGTTCACAATCCGGACCGCGAGATTCTCGCGGACATGGATGCGCTGCCGTGGGTGACGCCGGTCTACAAGCGCGACCTGACCATCGAGAAGTATTTCGGCGGCTATTTGCTGCACCCATACATTTCCTTCTACACCGGGCGCGGCTGCAAGTCGCGCTGCACCTTCTGCCTCTGGCCGCAGACGGTCGGAGGGCACAAGTACCGAGTGCGCTCGGTAGAGAACGTGGTCGAGGAGATCAAATGGGGGAAAGCCGCCTTTCCGCAAGTGAGGGAATGGTTCTTCGACGACGACACCTTGACCGACAACCTCCCTCGAGTCGAAGCGCTCGCGCGCGAGCTGGGCAAGCTCGGCGTCACCTGGTCCTGCAATGCCAAGGGCAACGTTCCGCGCAAGACCCTCGAAGTGATGAAGGAGAACGGCCTTCGCCTCCTGCTCGTCGGCTATGAGTCGGGAAACCAGCAGATCCTGTTCAACATCAAGAAAGGCATGCGGGTCGAGTTCGCGCGCCGCTTCACCAAGGATTGCCACGAGCTCGGCATCGTGATCCACGGTACCTTCATCCTCGGGCTTCCCGGCGAAACCAAGGAGACCATCCAGGAGACGCTCGATTTCGCGAAGGAGATCAATCCGCACACCATTCAGGTCTCACTCGCAGCCCCCTATCCCGGAACCTTCCTCTACGCCCAAGCGAAGGAAAACGGCTGGCTCTACAACGAGGAAATCGACCTGTTGACACAGGAAGGCACGCAGATCGCGCCGCTCAATTATCCTCACCTCTCGCACAGCGAGATCTTCGCCTCGGTGGAGGACTTCTACAAGAAATTCTATTTCCGTCCCTCGAAGGTCGCCTCCATTGTCGCCGAAATGATTGCGAGTCCCCGGGTGATGAAGCGCCGTCTGCGCGAGGGCCTCGAGTTCTTCCGATTCCTGCGCACGAGGCACGACGCCGCGTGAAGCGCCTGATCATCACGGCGGATGACTTCGGCGCCTCGCGCGAAGTCAACGAGGCCGTCGAGGCGGCCCATCGCGACGGCATATTGAGCGCTGCGAGCTTGATGGTATCGGCGCCTGCGGCGGCGGATGCCGTCGCACGGGCGCGGCGGATGCCGGGCCTGCGGGTCGGGTTGCATCTCGTGCTCGTGGAAGGCGCACCGCTCCTTCCGGCCGCCGAGCTCACCAGGCTCGTGGATCGACGCGGGCAGTTGCGCTCCGATATGGCAGCCCTGGGGGCACTGTTGTCGGTGAGCCGGCGCGCGCGCCGTCAACTCGCCGCCGAAATCGGGGCCCAGTTCGAGGCCTTTCGCGCCACCGGCCTCGCTCTCGATCACTGCAACGCTCACAAGCATTTCCAGCTCCACCCGGTGGTGGGCGACTTGATGGCATCGATAGGACGGGGCTTCGGGCTGCGCGCCGCCCGGGCTCCGCTCGAGCCGCTCGATGTGCTGCGACGGATCGAGCCGCGCACGAGCCGCGCGGAAGCTCTCGTGACGGTCCCGTTCGCGCGGTTCCTGCGCCGGCGCTTGCGCGCGGCCGGCCTGCTCACGGCCGATCGCACCTTCGGCATCCGCTGGTCCGGACGCATGACCCGCGGCCGGCTGCGCACGCTCATCGCCCACCTTCCCGAGGGTTTGAGCGAGATCTACCTGCATCCGGCCGTCGGCCCGTACGCGGGATGCGTTCCCGAGTATCTCTACCGCGAGGAGCTCGATGCGCTCACGGCTCCGGACGTTCTCGCAGCCTGCCGGGACGGCGGGATCGAGCGGGGTGGATTTGCCGACTTCGAGGACTTGATACGTCGGCGCCCGGCACACCGTGCGGCGGGCACGCACCCGGCAGTTGGTAGCGCGCATCCGCCGATCGGCGCCGCGCATTCTGCGATCGGCGCCGCCAAGGTGGCGATCGGGGCCGGGCCGAGCGCCGTCGAGAGCGGGGGCGCCACGTGAACCCGCTGGCCTCCGCGATCGCCGAGGGCGAGGCTCCGGGGCACTCTCCCGGCGGACCGATCCGGGTCGGGAGCGAGGCGCACAAGCGGCTTTTCTGCCGCACGCTCCTCGATACGCACAAACCCTACAAGCCGGCGGTGCTCGACTGGCCACCCCTGGAATCCGAAGCCCGCCAACGGCTGGTGAATCTGCCCATCTGGGATATCGCGGTGCAGACCGAAGGCAGAGCGCGGCTCAATGTCGCATCCTACGCCGCAATGGTTTCGGATCCTCTGCTCAAGAAAGCGATCGAGCTCGATGCCTTCGAGGAGGGGCGGCACAAGCACGTGCTGTCGAATCTCGTTGCGGCCTACGGCATCACGCTGGCTCCCGAGCCCGAATACGTCCTGCGCGGCGATGTCGAGTGGGCCTTCATGGTGACCGGATACAGCGAGTGCATCGACAGCTTCTTCGCCTTCGGCCTGTTCGAATCGGCGAAGCGCTCGGGATTTTTTCCCGAAGCGCTGGTCGCCACATTCGAGCCGGTCATGCAGGAGGAAGCGCGCCACATCCTGTTCTTCGTCAACTGGGCCGCCTGGCATCGGCGGACGATGCCGCTTTGGCGACGGCCGTACTTCGAGCTCAAGGTGCTCGCCGTGTGGCTGTTTCTCGTCTGGGAGCGTATCGGCATCGCACGCGATGTGGGACACGGCGTGCAGGACAACAACTTCACGGTGACCGGGGCAAAGTCGGTCGGCGAGGACATCGACGTCGCCGAGCTGATCCACCTGTGCCTGCGCGAGAACGAGAGGCGCATGAGTCTTTACGATCGGCGGCTGCGCCGACCCCGCTTGGTTCCGGCCCTCGCCCGGTTCGCGCGCCGCTTCATGCGATCTTGACTGGCCTGCGAACACCCGTGACTCGCTGCGCACCAGGGCGCGTAGTCCTACCGTGAGGCTGCGCATTGCGATCGTCTCCTGCCTCGGGCTCGCGCTCACGCTCTACCTCGTGTCCTATGTGGGGCTGGGCGCCGTGCTCGCGGCGGCGCTCGCCGCGGGCCTCGGCGGCTTTGCGCTGCTGTGCGTTTGTTCGCTCGCGACCTTTGCGCTTCTCGGGACCGCCTGGTCCGTGTTGCTGCCCGACTCGGCGCGTGTGCCCGTGCGCGTTTTCGTTTGGGCTCGCCTGGTGCGGGAGGCCGCCGCGGACGTCTTGCCGTTCTCCAATTTCGGCGGGATGGTGTTCGGGGCGCGCGCGGCGATCCTGCATCGCGTGCCGAGCACGGCCGCCTTTGCCTCGATGATCGTCGATGTGACTACGGAGCTCTTAGGTCAGGTCGCCTTCATCGCGCTCGGGTTCCTGCTCGTGTGCACGCGCCCGCGAGCAACCTTCCCGGCCTCGCTCAGCAAGATCTACTGGATCGGCCTCGTGCTCGCGGCGGCCGCCGGCGCGTTGTTTCTGGTCCTGCAGCGGCACGGCCATCAGGTCACCTTGAAGCTCGCCGCACGGCTCTTGCCGCGCGCGGTGGCATCCGCGGCCGGGATCGGCGACGGACTCAATGAGATCTATGCCTCTCGCACCCGTGTCGGAGTTTCCTCCGCTACGCACCTCGCCGCGTGGATCGCGGGCGCGTGCGTCACCTGGCTGGCCTTTCATCTCATCGGGGCACACATCGATCTCGCCGCGGTGCTCGCGATCGAGAGTCTCGTCTGCGCCGTGCGCAGCGCCGCCGTACTCGTCCCGAGCGCCCTGGGCGTGCAGGAAGCCACCTATGCGGCGCTTGCGCCGCTGTTCGGGGTCGGAGCCGAGTTCGGACTCGCGGTATCGCTTCTCAAGCGAGCGCGCGACATCGCGATCGGCGTGCCGATCCTCCTCGTCTCGCAGACCATGGAAGGCCGCCGCGCGCTGGGGAACGTCTCGAACCCCTAACTCCTCAAGAGGCCGCACTCGCGGAAGAAGTCGAGCGCATCCGCGAATGCCTCGATCGGCGGACGCCAACGGTAGCCCAGATCCCGCACCGCCTTGGCGCTCGAGAAGAACATGCGCTTGCGCGACATCCGAACGCCCTCGAGCGTGAGGCGACCGCTCCGTCCCGTGAGCTTCGCGAAGCCGTGAGCCGCGTAAGCCATCGGCAACACCGCCGCGTAGGGCAAGCGCACGCGCGGCGGCCTGCGCCCTGCGAGCTCGGCGATTTGCATGAGAATTTCCCGCAGCGTCATGTCCTCGCCGCCCAGTATGTAGCGCTCGCCCGGGCGGCCGCGGTGGTAGGCGAGGAGGTGCCCTGCCGCCACATCGTCGACATGCACGATGTTGAGACCGGTATCGACGTACGCCGGCATCCGGCCCGATGCCGCGTCGACGACGATCCGACCCGTCGGCGTCGGCTTCACGTCGCCCCGCCCGATCGGCGTCGAGGGATTGACGATCACGACCGAGAGTCCCGAACGCGCCGCCTCGAGCGCCGCCTGCTCGGCGAGATACTTCGAGCGCTTGTAATGACCGATCATCGAGGCGAGGGAGACCGGTGTGAGCTCATCGCCTGGCGCTCCGTGGGCGGGAATCCCGATGGTCGCAACGCTCGAGGTATAGACGGCTCTTCGGACCCCGGCCCTGCGTGCCGCGAGCAAGATGCTGCGCGTTCCCTCGACATTCGTGCGGTAGAGCTCGCGCGGGTCCGGCGCCCCGAGCCGATAATCGGCCGCGACATGAAAGAGCGCCTCGCAGCCTGCGAGCGCCGGCTCGAGCGAGGCTGCCTGGGTGAGATCGCCGAGCGCCACCTCGACAGGCAGTTGTGCGAGGTTCGAGCGATTCGAGGCGCTTCGCGCCAGCACGCGTACCTGCCAGCCTTCGTGGATGAGCGAGCGCACGACGGCGGCTCCCACGAAGCCGGTGCCGCCGGTGACCAGCGCCTTCATGCGCTTGCGGCCCTCTCGCGGGGCGGCTCGAGAGGCCCCAAGGACGCGACCGCCTTGAGCGAGCGCATCGCCCGGCGGTAACACAGACTCAAGCGCATGAGCGGGGCGATATCGCCGGGGCGGCGAGCCAAGGACCCGAGCAAGCGCACGATGTCGATTCGGCCCGTGAGGCCCGCGGCCACGAGCGCGCAAGGCACCTCATCGCGTGCCGTGTCGACGATGGCGCGCACGGCAAGAAATGGCATGCCGCGCGCATGCGCGGCCTCGGCGACCGCGGCACTTTCCATATCGACCGCGACGGCGCCGGTCGCGCGGCGCAGCGCCTTCTTCCCCGCCACGCTGTCAATCGCGTGAGCACTGCTAAAGAGCGCGCCGCCCGCGACCGAGTGGAGCGCGGCAATCCGTGCGGTCAGGGGCTCGCGCCAGATCCCATCGGTCAAGAAGCGCTCACCGTCCTCGGCGAGGACTTCGTGCGGAACGCAAAGGGCACCGGCGTTCAAGCTCGGATCGAGGCCACCGGCCATTCCCCAGCTCACGAGCGCCGTGGCGCCGCCCTCGATCAGGCTCCGGGCTGCCTGCGCGGCTGCACCCGGTCCGATGCCGCTCACCGCTACCAGGGTCCCGTCGGCAAGCGCACCTGAGGTCGCGGGGCCGAGTGCGCGCGCCTCCGCGGCGAGCGCCGCGACGACGCCCGCCACCTTCAATGGGGGGTCCCGGCCCGAGTCAACGTGCGATAGGCCGCGAGTGCCCAGAGCGGGAAGTAGCCCGTATATCCGTGATATTTCAGGTAGAACACCCGCGGGAAACCGGGCGCCGTGAAATGCGCATCGCTCCACAGCCCGTGCGATGCCTGCGTGCGAAGGAGATGATTGACCCCCCGTCGCGTCGCCTCCGAGCCGGCTTCACCGGCGGCCAGAAGCGCGAGCAGCGCCCAGGCCGTCTGGTGCGGCGTGCTCGCGCAGGGCGGCGCCGCCTCTCGTCCGGTCGCATAGCTGTCATTGCTCTCGCCCCAGCCGCCATCGGCATGCTGCCGCGCGACGAGCCACTGCACTGCGCGGCGCACCGCCGGATCGTCTGTCCCCACCGCCTGCACGAGCCCGGTCAGCACGGACCAGGTACCGTAGATGTAGTTGGTGCCCCAGCGGCCGAACCACGACCCGTCCGGCTCCTGCTCACGCCTCAAGTACTCGACGGCGCGGCGCAGCGCCGGCTCATCCTGCGCTCGGCGCGTGCGGGCAAGCACTCCCACCACGCGCCCGGTCACATCACTGGTCGGAGGATCGAGGAGCGCGCCGTGATCTGCGAAGGGGATCTTGTTCAGATAATAGTACGTATTGTCCGCATCGAACGCCGCGAAGCCGCCGTTCGCGCTTTGCATTCCCACCAGCCAGTCGAGCGCGCGGCGCACGCTCTCGGCGTACTCCGAGGCGTTCTGCGCCTGGAGCATTCCCCAGACGACCGCAGCGGTATCGTCGAGGTCGGGGTAATAGTCGTTCGCGAACTGAAACGCCCAGCCGCCGCCCTTGAGATGGGGCCGATCGATTTGCCAGTCGCCCGGCTCGTCCAGGAGCTGCTCGGTCTGCAGCCAGTCGAGCGCCCGAGTCGACGCGGCGAGCGAGGTCGGACATGCCACATCCTGCAACGCGAGGCCCGCCAGAGCCGTGTCCCAAACCGGCGAGACGCAGGGCTGGCAATAGGCGCTCGTGGGCCCGATGACCAGGAGCTTCTCGAGCGCGCGCTTCGCGGTCACGCGGCGCGGATCATCGGCCGGGTAACCCAAGATGGTCATCGCCTCGAGCGCGTTGACCATCGCCGGGAAGATGCCACCGAGCCCGTCCTCTCCATTGAGACGATCGAGCATCCAGCGCTCGGCGCGCTCCGTCGCGCGGGCGCGCACGCCCTTCGGAATCAGAGGGTCGAGCCGCCGGCCGATCCTCTCGAGCACGAGGACCGCCCTGCCGAGCGCCCCCCCTGTCTCTCTGCTGTCGCGGAAGTAATCGCGCTCCTTCTCGGGCGGCGTGACGAAGAGCTCGCGCACATCAACGGCGCGTGGATTTTTGGCTTGCGGCTTTCGCGTGTACAGAATGAAGAGCGGCACCATCACGGTGCGCGACCAGTACGACACCTTGTCGAGATGAAAGGGGAACCACCTCGGCAGCAGCATGAGCTCGACCGGAATATAGGGCACGGCGCGCCAAGGCACCTGACCGAACAGCGCGAGCGCAATACGCGTGAACACGTTCGATCGGGCCGCGCCGCCGCGCCGCAAGATCGCCGCGCGCGCCCTCGCCATGTGCGGGGTGTTCACATCGTCGCCGGCGAGCTTCAAGGCGTAATAGGCCTTGACGGAGCAACTCATGTTGAACTCGCCGCCGTGAAAGAGGGGCCAGCCGCCGTCGGCGGTCTGATGCGCGCGCAAGTAGGCCGCAATCTTGGCTTCGAGCCCGGTGTCGATCTCGTCCAAGAAGTGCATCATCATCACGTACTCGGCTGGAATCGTCGAGTCCGCTTCGAGCTCGAACGCCCAATAACCCGCCCTGCTCTGGCGCTCGATCAGGGCGTCCCGCGCGCTCTCGATCGCCCGGTCGAGGGCCGTCGAGATCGTGCGCGTGAGCGAGCGCGCGACGATGTCGACCCGCGGCTTCGCGCCAGGCGTCGGCTGAGGCGTGCTCTCGCGTGCGATGCGGCTCATGTGGCGGCGCTCCCGGAGGAACGGCGCCGCAGCGGCTCGCTCTGTTGCGCGGTGAAGTCATGCTCGCGTGCCGCGAACTCAGGCTCGACTGGAATCGGCGCCGCGCCCTGCGGATCGGGACGGCGCACAGGACCCAAGCGCGCGAGCGGCAGGCCCCGCGCGGCCCCGGCGAACAGGCGCCTGAGCATCCAATCGTTACGAATCGATAGGTCCGTGAGGAGTCGCGTCATAGATACCGCAAAATGAGAGATTTTGACCTGTGAGCCCGCCCTGAAGCCGGGATTTTGATGAATTTTTCGCAATGTCAAGACGGCGAGACCGATGGCCCATAGGCAGAATCGACGGATGCCCGCCTCCTCGGCCGGGATTAACAACGCGTAATCCAAGGCGTTGCGTAAGTGCGCGTGCGCGACAGCGACGAGCTCGACCATTCCCGCCTCGAACCCCGCATTGCGCGCCCCCGAGACAAGCCGTGCCAAGTCGACCTGGTGGGGCGTGAAGACTTCCTGCGGCAGCCAGCAGGCGCCTCGGCCGCGGTCCTCCCACACGTCTTTCAGAATATTCGTCATTTGCAGCCCCTGCGCAAAGGAGACGGCGAGCGCTTGCAGCTCGGCTCGGCGTGCAGCAATGGCCGGGGAATACTCGCAGAAGAGCTCGGTCAGCATGTCGCCGACCACGCCCGCGACGTAATAGCAATAATCGTCAAGATCGGTGCGCAGGGACAAGCCTTTGAGGCTCGCTGTCGATTGGAATCGGGGCATCCCGTAGCACATCAGGTCGACACAGCGCTGGATCGCGGCGCGCTGCGCCGGGGAGAGCGATTCCGTCACCTTCAAGACTCGCGGCATGTTGCCGATAAGCTCTCGTTCCGCGGGCAAAGTGCGATTCGACAGGCGCCGTTCAACCTGGGAGGCGAGCGCAGCGGGCTCTGTCCGACCGGCCACGACCGCCTTGAACACCTCCAGAAACGCCAGCGTTTCCGGCGGCGAGAAGGCTGGCTCATCCTCGATCGTGTCGGCGATGCGACAGAGGAGGTAGGCGTTGGTGACCGCGACCCGCAGGGGCTCCGGAAGCTGCGGAATCGTCAGGGCGAACGTGCGGGATACATGAGGCAGAATCTGGTCTTGGTAGTATTCCTCGGAGATGCTGGAATCCATACTAGCAGTATCCCCGAAAACGGGCCCTATAGCATCTTAAGGCTTAGTGTGGCACAAAGTACGCAAGCATGCGGGGCGGGAACGATCCATATTTCAAATAATCCGGCCGCGGCTAAAGCGGGCGCCTCGGCGGCGCCGCAAGCGCGTGGCAACTGTGCCACAAGAGGGCCGCAGCGTTTCCCGTGCGCCGCCACCGCGGTATAAACTGCAATCACATGATCCCGCCACCCGACACATATCCGCTCCTCGAATCGATCCATATCCCGGCCGACCTGCGCCGCCTGCCGGCCGCCAAGCTAGCGACCGTAGCCGAGGAGCTGCGGCAATTCTTGATCCAGACTGTCTCGACGCGCGGGGGCCATTTCGCCGCGGGCCTGGGGACGGTCGAGCTCACCGTCGCGCTGCACTACATCTACAACACCCCTTACGACCGACTGGTCTGGGATGTGGGTCACCAGGCCTATCCCCACAAGGTGCTGACAGGGCGCCGCGAGCGCCTGCACACCATCAAGCAGGACGGCGGCCTCGCGCCCTTTCCGTCGCGCAGCGAGAGCGAATACGACACCTTCGGTGTCGGGCACTCGAGCACCTCGATCAGCGCCGCGCTCGGCATGGCGATCGCGGCGGCCAAACGCGGCGAGGACCGCCGCGTCGTTGCGATCATCGGCGACGGAGCGCTCACGGCGGGAATGGCGTTCGAGGCCTTGAACCACGCGGGCTCGGCGACCGCCGACCTGTTGATCATCCTGAACGACAACGACATGTCGATCTCCGAGAACGTGGGCGCGCTCTCCAACTACCTGGCGCGCATGCTGTCAGGGAGGATGTACGCGCATCTGCGCGAAGGCGGCAAGAAAGTGCTGCGTCAGATGCCGACCGTGTGGGAGCTCGCGCGCCGCTCGGAAGAGCACTTGAAGGGCATGGTGCTGCCGGGCACGCTCTTCGAGGAGATGGGTTTCAACTACATCGGACCCATGGACGGGCACGACGTCAAGGCGCTCGTCGCAACACTCGGCAACTTGAAGAAGCTGCGCGGACCGCAGCTCTTGCACGTGGTCACCCGCAAGGGCAAGGGCTACGCGCCCGCGGAAGCCGATCCGATCAAATGGCATGGGCCGGGACCATTCGATCCGGCGAGCGGCAAGATCTTCAAGGAAGCGAGCTCGGGCCCCACGTACTCGCAGATCTTCGGACAATGGTTGTGCGACATGGCTGAGCGCGACCCCAAGATCATCGGCATAACGCCGGCCATGCGCGAGGGATCGGGCCTGGTCGAGTTCTCGAAACGCTTCCCCGATCGCTACTTCGACGTGGCGATCGCCGAGCAGCACGCGGTCACCTTCGCAGCCGGCCTCGCGGCCGAGGGTTTCAAGCCGATCGTCGCAATCTACTCCACCTTCCTGCAGCGCGCCTACGATCAGCTGATCCACGACGTCGCGCTGCAAAATCTGCCGGTGGTATTCGCGCTGGATCGGGCGGGCCTCGTGGGAAGCGACGGCGCAACGCATCAGGGCAGCTACGATCTCGCGTACCTGCGTTGCGTCCCGAACATGGTCGTCATGGCGCCCGCCGACGAGAACGAGTGCCGACAGATGCTCTACACGGCCACCACGCTCGGCTCGCCCTGCGCCGTGCGCTACCCGCGCGGCGCCGGCCCCGGTGTGCCCATCGCTGCGGAGATGACCGCGCTCCCTGTGGGGCGTGCGCAGGTACGGCGCGAGGGCCGAGGCGGACTTGCCATTCTCGCCTTCGGCGCGCTGGTCGAGCCCTGCCGCAAGGTGGCCGAGCGTCTCGACGCCACGCTCGTCAACATGCGCTTCATCAAGCCCCTGGATCAGGACCTCGTGCTCGACGTCGCGGCGCGCCATCGCGCGATCGTGACGGTCGAGGAGAACGCCGTCATGGGCGGCGCCGGTTCCGCCGTAAGCGAGGTGCTCATGGCCAACGGGCTCCTCTGTCCGATGTTGCACTTGGGAATACCGGATCGCTTCATCGAGCACGGATCGCGCGAGGGCTGCTTGAAGTCGGCCGGTCTGCACACGGCCGGGCTCGCGGCGAGCATCGAGGACTGGTGGGCGCTGCAAACGCCCGAGAAGCTGCGCTCGGTTCGTGGCGTCTGAGCGGCCGATTCGCAGATTTGACCGGCTGATTCACGGCTTTGTCCCGCTGATGCGCGCAACAGCGCTCGGCGCGGGGTGCGCGCTTGCGCCGGCCGCCAACGATGAGCACGGGATCGATAAGCTCCTCTCGAGCCGCCTCGCGCAGATGCTGGCCGCAGCGCAGGCGGCGGGGAGTACGCGGCACGCTCCTTGAGCGAACGGGCGATCTCGAGATGTCAACAGAACTCTCCCCGAAGGTCGGACCGCTGACGGCGCTGCGCGCCATCCTGCGGCTCTGGGCATTGCGCCCCGTCGCGAACCTCGCAGACATCGCAACCGAGAGGGCGGTGAGCGGCCTCGCCTGCGTCTCGCTCGCGCTCTGGGTCGGACTCGACCGCGTGCGCGCCGGGTCCGGCGCCGAGTTCCAGCTTTGGGACACGCTCACGGTCTCGATCTACGCGCTCCTCGTGCTCGGTCTCGCGTTTACGCTGTCGCGCTGCGCACGTCCGCGAATCGCCTTGCGGAGCGCGCTGTTCGTCGTGGCCGCGCTCCTCCCGATCGTGATCGCCGTGAGTTTTCTCATCGACCTAGGGCCGGATGATGACATGGCGCTCGCCGGAAGAATTCTGCTCGGGAGCTACGCGCTCGCCTATCTCGCCGCGGGCTCGAGGAGCCTCGCCGGGCGCTTTCAAGTGCGCGCGACGCTCGCTTCGATCCTGTTGCTGGGCGCCTTCTTCACCTACAGCGAGATCGAGGAGCTGAGTGCGGCGCTCTGGGCCCCCGCTGCGGCAGACGAGGAGGACGAGGCGCAGATGCCGGCCTCGGTGGCCGAGACGCTCCTCTTCGATCAGCGCGCGCAAATCGATCAGGCCGTCGAGCAGATGAGCGTGGTCTCGGGCAACGCTCCGGCCGTCTTTTTCGTGGGCTTCGCGGGCGTCGCAAGTCAACGCGTGTTCGCCGAGGAGATCAAGCTCGCCTCACGCGTCGTCGGGAAGCGGTTTGCCGTCGCCGATCGCAAGCTCCTCCTCGTGAACGATCGACGCGATCTCGACACCTACCCGATCGCGACCGCCGCCGGGCTCAAGTACGCGCTAGCCGCCGTCGCCGACCGGATGAATACCGATCGCGACATCCTCTTCCTCGCGCTTTCCTCCCACGGCTCGCCCGATTCGGAGCTGGCAGTGTCCAACGGGACCCTTCCGCTCGAGCAGTTGTCCGTGGACGATCTGCGGGCGGCTCTCTCCGATTCGGGCATCAAGCGGCGCATCATCGTGATCTCCGCCTGCTATGCGGGCAGCTTCATCGACTCGCTCAAGAATCCGGACACCATCGTGATCGCCGCCGCGGCGGCGAACAAGACCTCCTTCGGCTGCTCGGACGATCGGGATCTCACCTACTTCGGCGAGGCCTTTTACCGAGATGCGCTCCCGACCGCGACGACGCTCGAGGATGCCTTCGAGCGGACGAAGGCCGCTATCGCGGCCCGAGAGCGAGAGGAGCACGAGACACCCTCCGAGCCGCAGGCGTTTTTCGGCGAGAATTTGCGGGAGCTGCTCGAAAAAGCTTCAGTGCGCGGCGACTGATCGCACGCGGGGTGCGGGGTCGAGGATGACGTCCACGGCCGCCGCCAGATCGTCGGCGACGACATGCGCCCGCGTGCTCGACTCGTACAGTCTGCCGTAACCGGTTCGCACCAGGATGCTCCTGGCGCCCACCGCATGTGCAAGCTCGACGTCGCTGTCCTTGTCGCCGATCACCCAGGCTTGCGTGGGATCGAAGCCGT
>DATHCO010000382.1:0-5208 GCA_035319505.1 Steroidobacteraceae bacterium
GCCTTGGCGTACTCTTGCTGAAGCTTGGGATTGCCAGGATCGTCGGCCAGCCGTTGCTGTATCTGCAGCATCCTCGCTTCGTATCGCTTGCTCTCGGCAAGATCGGCGACGTCCTGCACACTCGGGTGCTGGTAGCGTCCGAGCGCTCCCTGCATGGTCTTGAGGTAAAACTGTACGTCGGCCGCGCTGATCGGCACGACGCCCGAGGCGAGGTCTTTACTCGAGGTATATCCCTCAAGGTCCTTCGTCGGAACGGCGCTCGACCCTGCAGCAGCGATCGCTGCGCCGAAGGCGAACGTGAGGCCGATACAGGCGCCCACTCGATGAGTCCTCATGACACGCTCCTCGATTGAAAAAGCTCCCAACAACTCAGACGTAATCGGGGGGACAACTACGACAGGCGTTCGAATCAATCGCAGCGCGAGGAGTATTTTTATAGCTTCTTAATGCCATCCGCCTTAGGATTCGAGCCTCATCAGGTGCGTACTGCTCGTGGCCTCGGGCGGCGGCTGGTGGAACCCTCGGCCGAGGCGGCCTTGATTCTTAAGCGAGGTAACTCCCATGCCCGTGTTACGCAAACCACAGCTTCTCTCGATATTTTTTCTCTGGGGCACTCTCTCCGCTTGGGCCGGGGACATGCCCCCCGCCCCGACGGCGGACAAGGCAAAGGCCGTCGATGCGGGACTAACGGCCACCAAGAGGTTGCTGGTGCTGATGGATACCGATCGAAACGGCAAGGTATCCAAGGAAGAATTCATGCAGTTCATGGAGCAAGAGTTCGATCGGCTCGACACCAACAAGGACGGCGTCCTCGACGTGAGCGAGCTCGAGAAGCTAGTCCCCGCGCTCAGGCACCCGAGCGGCCCGGGACGCTGAGGCGTCCGGCCACGAGCTCAGCCGGACGCGGCACTGACCCTCATAAGGGCGCCGCTGCCGGGATGATCTCGCGCTGGAAGATCTCGAGCGGCGTGATCTCGTGCACGGCCGGCATATTGAAGACCGCCTGATCGATGCCGAGTCCGGCGAGCGTCTTCAGCTGCTCGACCACGGACTTCGGGCTCATTCGGCCGGGCCGCACATCGACAGTCCCCAGCGTGGTCTTCTCGATCGACGAATAGTCACGTTGCAGCGCATCGCAATGCTGCTTCAAGATCGCGAGCTTCGAGGCGAGCACCTCGGGTGATCCGTAGATATTGCAGGCATCCGCGTACTGGGCGACCAGACGCAGGGTCTTCTTCTCGCCCCCGCCCGCGACGAGTATCGGCGGATGCGGGCGGGACAGAGGCTGGGGGCTGCAGAGTGTTTCGGCGAGCCGATTGTGCTTGCCGCGATAGGGTCCGTTATCGCTCGACCACATCTGCTTGGCGATCTGCAGCGCCTCCTCGAGGAGCTCGAAGCGCACTGCGATCGGCGGGAAGGGGACGCCGAGGCCCTTCGACTCCTGCTCATTCCACGCGGCCCCGACACCGAAGTACGTCCGGCCGCCCGAGAGCACGTCGACCGTGGTCATCGCTTTCACCAGGATCCCGGGATAGCGATAGATCACACCGGTCGCCATCGTGCCGAGCTTCACCTTGCGGGTGACCGCGGCGAGGTAGCCCAGGGTGCTGTAGGCTTCGAGCATCTCCTGCTCGTGCGGGCCCACCATGCTGATCTGAAAAAAGTGATCCATCACCCAGAGGCTGTAGAACCCGGCGCTCTCCGCCGCCTGGGCGATCTCAGCGAGCTTCGCGGCAATCCCCGCCGCGCCTCCGGGCCACGTGAAACTCGGCACTTGAAGACCGATGCGCATGCGTTGAGGCTCCTTGAGAATGTGAGACTGCTCGCCGTTCAGGCCGCTCTATCCTCGTCCCTCCCGCGCTCTCGATCAAGAGCCCGAGGAACACCTATCGCGGTTTACACCCCGTTTCTTCGCCCGCCGCCGGCCGAGGCGGCGGGGTCCCCCTCGCCTGGTCTCGCGGCGAGTGGCGATGAGGCACTTTCACTTTTCTTTTCGCATCCCCTGTTAAGAGCGCGCCGATCCGGCTTGCATTGCGCAGGCGGTCGCGACACGCAGTGGGTCTGCGCGAGGCCGCGCGCCGGGCGAGCGCGCAAAAAAATTGGCCGACGGTGAGAGCCCCCCGCGTCGGACGCCGAATGCTGCGCCCATGAACCTCATGCGCTGGCTCAATCGCGGCGGGCACCCGAATCGCGCGGCGATGGTACTCAACTGTGCCTCGGCGCGCCTCCATGCACTCGGGATCGCGCCGAATTATCTCGTCACCCTCGTGGTGCGCGGCCGTCGCTCCGGCCGCTTGATCTCGCTCCCGCTCGTCATGGCGATCGTCGATGGCGAGCGCTACCTCGTCGCGATGCTCGGCGAGGAAGTCGCCTGGGTACGGAACGTGCGGGCCGCCGACGGCGAGGTCGTTCTCCGCCACGGCCGCCGCGAAGAGGTGCGCTTGCAAGAGATCTCGTTGAGCGAGCGTGCACCGGTGATCAAGGCCTTCCTGCAACGCGCGCCGGGCGCGCGGCCGCACATTCCGGTTGCTAAGGATGCGCCGCTCGACGAGTTCCGGCGCATCGCGCCGCGCTATCCCGTGTTTCGCGTGGTCCCACGCTAGCGCTCACGCGCCGTCGCCTCATCGTGCGCGCGCTTCCCACCCGCGTGCCGCTACGAAGAGCTCCATCGAGCTACGTACATCTCACGACTGAAATTGCAGCGCGATTCGCGCTATGAATAGCGTGGATGTTTGAGGAGCCCCACGCAATGACGCACTATTCTCGAGCAGGGAACCGCAAGTCATCAAGCGGGCTCCGTCGCTTTGCCGTCCTTGTAACAATGCTGTCATGTGTCATTCCGGTGACATCACGGGCTGCGACCGGCTGGTGGAACGGCGACTGGCAGTATCGCAAAGCCATCAACGTGAAGCTGCCCGCAGCGACGACGGGCAGCGCTTCGTCGGTGGTCGTTCCGATTCGCCTGCATGCGGGCAACTTCACCTTCTTCTCGGACCTCCAACCGAACGGGGCAGACCTGCGCTTCATCTCGAGCGACGGCAACCCGCTCAATTATCAGCTCGAGCTTCTCGATCCAACCGTGGGAATCCTCATCGCTTGGATCGAAGTGCCGGTGAAGGTCGGCGTGCCCGAGCAATCGATCTTCATGTACTACGGCAACGCCAAGGCGGGCGCACCGGACAGCGCGCATCTCTACGATGCCGATCAGGTGCTGGTGCTACACCTGGGTGAGTCGCAAGGCGTGCCGCATGATGCCACGGCCTACCACTACGACGCGGCCGTCTCCACAGCGCTTCTCGGCACCCCGGGAGTCATCGGGAACGGGGCTCGCTTCGATGGGCGAAGCCTCATCCGCATGGCGGAGCGACCGGCGCTCGGGATTGCCGCCAACGGCGGCTTCACTCTCTCGACCTGGCTCCAGCTCGAGGCGCAGACACCGAAAGCGGTGCTCTACTTGCAGCAGCAGACGGATCGACACCTCGAGATCGGCATCGCCGGACTCAAGCTGTATGTGGAGATCGCGGACGGGAATCGCGTGAGCCGCGTGGAGTCCACGAGTCCGATCCCCACCGGAAGCTGGCATCACGTGGCGGTGAGCATCGCAAACGACATCGCGCTCTATCTCGACGGAGCGGCCGCAGGAAGCGCGCCGAGCGGCGGATTGCCGGCCATCAACGGCGAGGTGCTGATCGGTGGACTCGACGACCCCTCGGGTACCGGCGGGCTCAAGGGACAGCTCGATGAGATCGAGATCTCCAAGGTCGCCCGCTCCCCCTGGTGGGCCCTGGTGAGCGCTCAAAGTCAAAGCCCCGACACGACGCTCATCGCCTACGGCAAGGACGAATCGAAGGGCGCGGCGGGGAAGCTCGCGGCCTATTTCGCGATGATGGGGAATCTGTTGAAGCAAGTGTCCCTGGACGGACTCGTGGTGATCATCATCACGACGTTCCTCGGGCTTGCGAGCTTCTGGGTGCTCTTCTCCAAGGCCGGGTTGGTGAAGCGCGCCGAACAGCAAGACGAGCGCTTCAGCCTCGAGTTTGCCGAACGGCTGCGACGCGAGATCGGCGCCGCGGCGCGTCCCGCCGCCGGCAAGGCGGTTACGAACGACGAGGCCGGCACATTCGCGGCCTCGGGTCTTTTCGCGATGTACCGCGCGGGCCTCGCAAGCCTCTCGGCCGCACTCACGGCCTCCGGGACGGGCGGCGGCTCGGAACTGCGCCTCTCGGGCGAGGCGATGGAGGCAATCCGCGCCGCCCTCGATGCGGCGCTCGTCGAGGCGACCGATCACTTGAACGCGCGTCTCGTCGTCATGACCATCGCGATCGCAGGGGCGCCTTTTCTCGGGCTTCTGGGGACGGTGGTCGGTGTCATGATCACCTTTGCGAGCATCGCGGCCGCAGGCGACGTCAACGTGAATACGATTGCGCCCGGCGTCGCCGCCGCGATGGCTGCGACGGTGGTGGGCCTGCTCGTCGCGATCCCTTCTCTGTTCGGCTACAACTGGCTTGCGATGCGCATCAGCCGCCGCACGTCCGCGATGGAAGTATTCGCCTCGCAGTTCCTCTCGAATGTGGCGCTCCTCGCTCTTGCGTCTCGTCACCGGCAGGCCGGCCGAGACGCGCTGGAAAGACCCATCCATGTCGCGTAGAGCAAAGCCTCAGGCCTACGACCAGATCAACGTCACGCCGTTGATGGATCTCGCCTGGGTGCTCCTCATCGTGTTCATCATCATGGCCACCGCCACCGTGCAAGGGATCAGTGTGGCGCTCCCCCGCGCGAGCGCGGCGCCGACCCTGGCGCGCCCGCATACGCGAGCAGTGACCGTGACTCAAGACGGGCGCGTGTTTCTCGATACCTCGGCCGTGACTCTTCCGGAGCTCGAGCGTAAGCTCCGCCAGCTCTATGCGGCCGATCCGGATCTTCCCGTGGTCGTGCGCGGCGAGGCGAGCGTGCGCTACGACGAGGTCGTGCAGGTGCTCGATGTCGTGCGTCGCATCGGCATTCATAACATCGGCCTCGTGACCCAGCGCCTGGTGCGTTGATGCAGCCTGTATGAGCGCGGAACGTATACACGTCTCGCCCGCAAGCCTTGTCATCGGCTTGACCGGCATCGCGCTCATCGGGCTTCTCGTGCACGCATTTCTCTCCTCGACCAGTGAGCGCACCGAGTCCGTGCAACCGGTGACGCTGACCGCGATGCCGCCGCCG
>DATHCO010000383.1:0-7456 GCA_035319505.1 Steroidobacteraceae bacterium
CGCGGTGCCCACCGCGACCGCGGCGGGCAGCGCCTCCGGGCAGCTGCCCGATCCCTCGGAATTCATCGCGGCCCTTCAGCGGGTGCGCCTGGGGCAGCCCGAGCCCCCCGACTCCGCCGCGCTCAAGAATTATCCGATCTACGATTACCTTCTCGCTGCGCGGCTGCGCCGTGACCTCGCCTCCTCGCCGAGCGCCGCGCTCGATGCCGCCGTCGAGGAGTTTCTCGCTGCGCGTGAGGGCCAACCGGTCGCGCGCGCGTTGAGGCACCAATGGCTGACGAGTCTCGCGCAGCGAGGCCGCTGGGATTGGTTCCTCCCGCGATCGCTCGATGTGACGGATCCCGCGTTGATCTGCGAGCGGCTCTCCGGTCGCCTTGCGACGGGCGACACGAGCGGGCTGGGCGCGGAGGCGCTCATTCGCTGGAGCATGCCGCAGGAGCCCCCCGCGGAATGCGCGCCCATATACGCCTGGCTGCGCGCGCAGGGCCTCCTGACGCCGGCGCTCGAGGAGAACCGAGCGCGCGCGGCGCTCACGGCCGAGAATGTGATGCTGGCGCGCGAGTTCGTCGCCGCGGTTCCGGCGGAGCGCGCTCGGCCGCTCGTGCAATGGCTCGAGCTCCTGGATTCGCCCAAGCAAGCGTTCGGCATGCTCGCAACGACCCCGGGAGTCGAGCCCGAGGCGTTACTCGCGGGATTCACGCGATTCGCGAACACCGATGCGCAGGCCGCCGCGACCGTCCTGCCGCCGTTGCTCGCCCGGCCCGACGTGACGCCCGCGTTGCAAGGCCGGCTCAGGCGCGCCTTCGCGCTCGGCGCCGCCTACGGCCGAATCGCCGGCGCGGTCGCCGCGTTCGACGGTCTCTCCGCGGAATTCGTCGATGGCCCCGTTCACGAGTGGCGCGTGCGCGCGGCACTGTGGGCGGCCGACTACGACAAGGCAGTCGAGTGGATCGACCGGATGCCGCACGCACTCGCCTCCCAGCCGCGCTGGCGCTACTGGCGCGCTCGCGCCGTAGCGCAGATCAGCGGAGCTGAAGCGGCGATGCCTCTGTTCGCCGAGCTCGCCGGCACCCGGGACTATTACGGCTATCTGGCAGCCGATCGATTGCATCGAGAGTACGACCTGAACATTCGTCCGACTCCCGACGATGCGGCCGTGCAGGCCGCGCTCGCAGCCGAACCGGGATTGATTCGCGCGCACGCGCTCATCGATTGCGACATGGCCGACGATGCCGCAGCCGAATGGAGCGCCGCTCTCGCCGCGGCGAGTCCTGTGCTCAAGGTGCAAGCCGCGCATTTGGCGTCGCGCTGGGGCTGGTACTCGCAAGCAGTGGCAACGCTCGCGCAGGCCGAGAACTGGGATGACGTGCCGCTGCGCTACCCGCGCCCGTACACGGCCATCGTCCAGGATGCGAGCAAGCTCACCCAGGTTCCCCCCGACTGGATTCTCGCCATCATTCGGCAGGAGAGCCTGTTTCGCAAGGACGCCGTATCGCGGGCCGATGCGCGCGGCCTCATGCAGATGCAGCCTGCAACCGCCGCCGCCGTCGCCCGGCGCTGGCATTTGCCCGTGCCGAGTCGCGACGGGCTGTTCGATCCGGCGACCGCCGTACGGCTCGGCGCGGCCTATGTGCGCGAGCTCCTCGATCGCTACGGCAATCAGCTGGACTTGAGCCTCGCGGCGTACAACGCGGGTCCGGTGTCGGTCGCGCGCTGGTTGCCGTTGCAGCCTGTCGACGCCGACATCTGGATCGAGAACATACCTTACGCCGAGACGCGCAGTTACCTCCAGCACGTGCTCGAGCACATCATCGCCTTTGCCGTGGTCCGCGATGCCGAGCCGCCGCGCCTATCGGCACTGCTACCGCCGGTGCGCCCGGGCGCCTCCGTAGCCATGACGGTGAAACCGTGAGCGCCCATCACGGGATCGGCGCGATTCTCGAGGGGTCGACCCGAGAGGCGCCTCTCACATTAAGGTGTCTTAACAATTCGACCACCGGTGGTTAATCGCGGCGAGCGGAAGGTGTGCGCCCATGCCATGCCACTCGTGTGTCCGCAGCGCCTGCGGATCAGCCCGCATCGTCTGCGGGCTGATGGGCGTCGCGCTCGTCGCGTGCAGCGTGGGCACAGCCTACCGCAAGCCGGAGATTGCGCTGTCGCCCGCATGGAATGCGCTTCCGACGCAGGTGCTTGCGGCGCAGGGCGCAGGGGGCCCTAGCGCCGCCTCTGCATGGCCCGCCGCTGACTGGTGGCGCGGCTTCGGCTCGGCGCGCCTCGACGAGCTGATCGAGCAGGCGCGGGAGAGCAACGACGACCTGGCCGGCGCAATTGCCCGTGTGCGCGAGGCGGATGCCCAGTTGCGCATCGCCGGCGCGCCGCTTCTTCCCGCGGTCGATCTGGGCGCGACCGCGACGCGCGAGCGCGCGAGCGTGCCCGGGCAGGGAATTACTCTGTCCAATGCCTTCAGTCCCGAGCTCACCGCGAGCTATGAGATCGACTTCTGGGGCAAGAATCGCGCCGTGCGCGATGCGGCACGCGCGGCGGCTGCGGCCAGCCGATACGATCAGGCGACGGTCGCGTTGACGGTCGTCTCGAGCGTCGCGAGCACTTACTTCCAGGCGCTCGAGCTGCGCGATCGCATTCAAGTCGCGCACCAGAACCTCGAGAACGGACAAAAGATCCTGCGGGGCCTCTCCCTCGAGCAGGCGGCCGGGACTGCGACCGGACTCGATGTGGCACAGCAGGAAACCACCGTGGCACTGCTGCATGCCGCCATTCCACCGCTCGAGGAGCAGTTCCGGCAAACCCTGTACGCGCTCGCCGTGCTGATCGGCAAGACACCGGAGTCGATTGAGGTGGCGAGCGGTAGCTTGACCGAGCTCAACGCTCCGCGAGTCGTCGCCGGCTTGCCCTCGGAGCTGCTCGCGCGCCGGCCGGATATCGCGGAGGCCGAAGAGCAGCTCATTGGCGCCAATGCGAACATCACCGCAGCACGCGCGGCGCTCTTCCCTAGCATCGAGCTGACCGCTAGCGGCGGCTACGAGAGCAGCATGCTCTCCAACGTGCTGAGTCCCTCGAATCGGATCTACGCATTTTCGGCCGGCCTCACTCAGCCGATCTTTCACGGCGGCGCACTGCGCGGCGAGCTCGACTATACCAAGGCGCGCTACACGGAGCTGCTCGCGAGCTATCACAAGACCGTGCTCACCGCATTCGCCAACGTGGAGAGCGCCCTCGTCGCGACGCAACAGACCGCTGAGCAACGCGAGCGGCAACGGGACGCCGTGGCCAAAGCGAAGCGCGCCTATGAGTTCGCGCAGGCGCAGATGGCGGCAGGCACGGTGAACGTGCTCACGGTGCTCAACACGGAGAACGCGCTGTTCAGCGCGCAGGATGTCCTCGTGCAGGTGGAGTATCTGCACCTGCAGTCCTTGATCGATCTGTATACCGCGCTCGGCGGCGGATGGCGACAGAGCGAATCATGAGCTTGCTCTCGCGCATCGGCGGACGCAGGGCCTGGATCATCCTGGCGCTCTCGGCACTCACGGCGATCGGCTGGCTTGCGCTCAAGCACCAGCCGGCGTCCGCCGCGGCCCAAAAGGCGACGCCCGCGATCGCCGTCGACAGTGCCACCGCATCGCCCGCGGACGTGCCCATCTACTTGCAGGGGCTCGGCGCCGTGCAGGCGTTCTACACCGTGACGGTGACCGCACGCGTCGATGGGGAGCTACAACGAGTGGCGTTCACCGAGGGGCAAACGGTGCGCAAGGGGGACCTCCTGGCGCAGATCGATCCACGGCCGAATCAAGCGGCTCTCGAGCAGGCCCTCGCCACCAAGGCGAAGGACGAAGCGCAGCTCGCGAACGCCAGGCGCGATCTCGCGCGCTATGCGCTGCTCGAGCCCCAGGACCTCGCCAGCAAGCAGACGGTCGACACGCAACGTGCCTTGGTCGATCAGCTCGCCGCGCAGCTCAAGGTCGACCAGGCGGTCATCGACAATGCGCGCACCCAGCTCGACTACACCCGGATCGTCTCACCCATCAACGGCCGCACCGGCATTCGCCTGGTCGATCCGGGAAACATCGTGCACGCCTCGGACACGACCGGCATCGTCGTGGTCACGCAGATGCAGCCCATCGCGGTCGTGTTCACCCTGCCGGAGGAGCAATTGGGCACGGTCGCGGCGGCGCTCGCTCAGGGAGCGGTGAAAGTCACCACCGTGCCGCGCGACGGGGGAGCCGTGCTCGACGAGGGGACGTTGAGCCTGATCGACAATCAAATCGACCCGGCGACAGGCACGGTCAAGCTCAAGGCGATCTTCGGCAACGCGCACTTGACGCTCTGGCCCGGGCAGTACGTGGATGCCCGCGTACTCGTGCGCACCGAACGCAATGCCCTCACGATTCCGGAGGGAGCCGTCCAGCTGGGACCCAAAGGACCCTTCACCTACGTGATCCGGGCGGACTCGACCGTCGAGGTGCGCCCCTTGACGGTGAGGGGCGAGAGCGGCGGCCTCACGATCATCGCGGGCGGCTTGACCGCGGGTGAGCGCGTCGTCACCAGCAATCAGTATCGGCTGCAGGCGGGCGCTCGCGTGCGCAGCGCCGTCCCGGAGGGCTCCGCGACATCGCCCGGCTCCTCCACCGGCCCCAAGGCAGGCAGGGCATCGTGAGCATCTCGGAGCCCTTCGTACGGCGCCCGATCGCCACCTCGCTCCTGATGGGCGGCATCTTTCTAGTGGGTCTGGTGATCTATCCGCTCTTGCCTGTCGCGCCGCTCCCGCAGGTCGACTTTCCGACGATTCAAGTGAGCGCACAATTGCCGGGCGCGAGCCCCGAAACCATGGCTGCCACGGTCGCGCAGCCGCTCGAGTACCAGTTTGCGCAGATCTCGGGCCTCGCGCAGATGACCTCCCAGAATCTGCTCGGTAACAGCCTCATCACGCTGCAGTTCGACTTGAACCGCAACATCGACGCCGCCGCACAGGACGTGCAGACCGGAATCGATGCGGCAGGCGGCCAGCTGCCGAAGAACCTGCCGACGCCGCCCACTTACCGCAAGGTGAACCCGGCGGATGCGCCGATTCTCATCCTCTCGGTGCACTCCGACGTGCTGCCGGTGACCACGGTCGATGACTATGCGGAGACCATCCTCGCCCAGCAAATCTCGCAGATCCCCGGCGTCGCGCAAGTCTCGATCGGGGGCCAGCAAAAGCCGGCCGTGCGCGTGCAGATCGATCCCACCAAGCTCGCCGCGCTGGGACTCGAGATGGAGGACGTCGCGAGCGTGATCGCAGAGGCGACGGTCGATGCGCCCAAGGGGTCGATCAACGGTGCGACCCGGAGCCTGACCATCTACGACAATGACCAGCTGCTGAAGGCGGCGCCCTGGAACGACGTCGTGGTCGCCTACAAGAACGGGGCGCCGGTGCGCATCCGCGACATCGGGGTCGCCGTGGACGGTCCGGAGAATACCCTGCTCAAAGCCTGGCAAAACGGCCACGACGGCATCCTGCTCCTCGTCTTCAAGCAGCCCGGCGCCAACGTCATCGACGCCTCGGAACGGGTGCTCGCGCTCCTCCCGCATGCGCTCGCCTCGGTTCCCGCGTCGGTCAAGGTGGAGACCGTCGCGAATCGCACCACCACCATCAAGGCCGCTGTGCACGACGTCGAGTTCACCCTGATGCTCACCATCGCGCTGGTGGTGATGGTGATCTTTCTGTTTCTGCGCAACGCCTGGGCCACGATCATTCCCGGCGTCACCGTGCCCCTGGCTCTGCTCGGCACGGCCGCGGGCATGTACGTCCTGCATTACAGCTTGGACAACCTGTCTCTGATGGCGCTCACCATCGCGGTCGGGTTCGTGGTCGACGATGCGATCGTGATGCTCGAGAACGTCTATCGGCACATCGAGAGCGGCCTGTCACCGCTACAGGCGACTCTCAAGGGTGCAGGTGAGATCGGCTTCACCATCCTGTCCATCAGTATTTCGCTCGTCGCCGTGTTCATCCCGCTCCTTCTGATGAGCGGGATCATCGGCCGGCTGTTTCGTGAATTCGCCGTCACCATGACGATGACCATCGCGGTGTCGGCCTTCGTCGCGCTGACGCTCTCGCCCACCATGTGCGCCCTGTTCCTGCGCGATGAGAGGCAGGTGAGGCATGGCCGCCTGTATCTGGCGGTCGAGCGCGCCTTCGATCGCCTGCTCGCCGCCTACACGCGGGGCCTGGATCGCGTGCTCGCTCATCAGCGCGCCACGCTCGTGGTATTTCTGGTCACCGTCGCCGTGTCGGTGGCGCTCTACATCGCCATACCGAAGGGGTTCTTTCCGCAGCAGGACACCGGAATCATCGTCGGCTTATCGGATGCGCCTCAGGATATCTCGTTCGACGAGATGGTGCGCCGCCAGCACGCGCTCCTCGACGTCGCCGCTCGCGATCCGGACGTGGCGAGCGTCGGAACCGTCCTCGGCGGAAACCGGCCGGTCAACAACGGCTTCGTGGTGCTCGGCTTGAAGCCCCGCGCCGAGCGCAGCGCCAGCGCCGACGAGATCATCAACCGCTTGCGGCCTCAGCTCGCCGTGGTGCCGGGTGCCACGCTCTTCATGCAGGCAGCCCAGGATCTTAACATCGGCGGCCGCACTTCGCGCACCCAGTACCAGTACACCTTGCAGGACGCGGATATCAACGAGCTCAACGACTGGGCTCCGAGGCTCCTCGAGAAGCTTCAGAAACTCCCGATGCTGCGCGACGTGGCAAGCGACCAGCAATCGACGACCGGCATGGTGTCGCTCACCATCGATCGCGACCAGGCTGCGCGCTTCGGAATCCAGCCCGCCGCGATCGATCAGGCGCTCTACGACGCGTACGGCCAGCGTCAAGCGGCGCAGTTCTTCACACAGCTGCAAAGCTACCACGTCGTGCTCGAGGTCACCCCCTCGCTGCAGCGCGATCCCGCCTCCCTCGAGAAGCTGTACCTGAAGTCCCCGCTCACCGGCCAGATGGTCCCTCTGTCGGCGATGACCAAATACGACACCCAGCACGTGACCTACCTGTCGATCAGTCACCAGGGCCAGTTTCCCGCCGTGACGCTGTCGTTCAACCTCGCGCCGGGGGCGGCTCTCGGGGATGCGGTCGATGCGATCATTCGCGAGTCGGCAGCCATGCACCTGCCGGCGACGATCGCGGGCACGTTCCAAGGCACGGCTCAGGCGTTTCAGAGCTCGCTCAAGAGCCAGCCGTACCTGATTTTGGCGGCGCTCGTCGCGGTCTATATCATTCTGGGGATGCTCTACGAGAGCTACATTCACCCCCTGACCATTCTCTCGACGCTTCCCTCGGCGGGCGTCGGGGCCCTCCTGGTGCTGCTCTTGCTTCACTTCGATCTCAACGTGATGGGGCTCATCGGCATCATTCTGTTGATCGGCATCGTCAAGAAGAACGCCATCATGATGATCG
>DATHCO010000384.1:0-14400 GCA_035319505.1 Steroidobacteraceae bacterium
CGGCAAATGCCTCGTTGACTTCCCAGAGGTCGATGTCATCGGGATCGAGCCCCGCCTTCGCGAGCACCTTGCGCGCGGCCGGGACCGGTGCATTCAGCATGAGCGTCGGATCATCACCGACGTTGGCGCTCGCCACGATGCGCGCGCGGGGCCTGAAATCGTGTCTGCGCGCGTAGTCCGCGGATGCGAGGAGCAGCGCCGCGGCCCCATCGACCACTCCCGAGGAGTTGCCCGCATGATGCACGTGCTCGATCTTGAGGTCGGGGTAGCGGCGGTTGATGAGCTGGCGGAAGGTGACCCCGCTCGCATCAGGCGACAGGTCCGCCACCTGCGCAAAGCTCGGTTTCAGTCCCGCGAGATCCTGCGCGGTGGTTTGAGGACGAGGATATTCCTCCTTCGCCAGCGCAATCGTGCCATCCTCGTTTCGCACCGGAACGAGCGATCGCTCGAAGCGCCCTTCGCGGATTGCCCGACCCGCGCGCTGCTGGCTCTCGAGGGCGAATGCATCGAGCGCGTCGCGCCCGATGTGCTCCAAGGAGGCGATGGCATCGGCGCACAGACCTTGATGCGACTGAGGGTGCCGTTCCCGAAGGCGCGCATTGCCCGAGCCGATTCCCATCGGCTTCAGTCCGGCCGCCCGTTCCTCCTCTCCGCTGCTCGCAATGTAGGACATCATCTCGGTACCGCCGGCGATCACGAGGTCCTCCCAGCCGGATCGGATCTGCGCCGCCGCCATGCTGGTCGCCGTCAATCCGCTCCCGCAGAAGCGGTCGAGCGTCACGCCGCTCGCTCGCACGTCGTACCCGGCATCGAGCGCCGCCATCCGGCCCAGGTCGCCGCCCTGCTTGCCCTTCTGAGCACTCGTCCCCCAGACGATGTCGTCGACCTCGCGCGTGTCGATAGAGTTGCGCTCTTGAAGGGCCTTCAAGACGGCAGCGGCCAAATGTTGGGGATGCAAATGAGCCAGTGCTCCCTTGCCGACCTTGCCGATCCCGCGGGGCGTGCGGACGGCATCGATGATGTACGCTTCGGGCATTGCGATTCTCTGCTTCAGGCGATCTTTCGGTGTCGGTTATACATCTCCAGGACATCGCCTGAGGTGACCGGCCGCGGCTTCTCTCCGGCAGCGAGCGGCGCCGCACCTCCGTAGGAGCGCATCGTGATGTCCACCCTGTCCGCCGCGGCCTTCGCTCGCAAGGTCCCGACGGTGAGCTCCTCGCGCTTGAAGTGCCTGAACGGATCGAAGCGGAAGAAGCGCATCGCGTTGCCGTGGGTGACCTTGTCGATCTGGGCCTTGCTCAGATGCTTGAGGCTCTCCCACAGCGTTTCCGGCACATGCGGCCAGAGCGAGTCGGAATGCGGGTAATCGCATTCATAAGCCACCATGTCCTCTCCGATGGCCTCGAGGTTCTTCAAGCCGAAGGCATCGTCGATGAAGAAGGTGAGGAAATGCCGGCGGAACACCTCGCTCGGCTTGGTGCCGACGAAGCGCGAATGGGTCCAGGCCTTGTGACGCTCGTGACTGAAGTCGGAGCGCTCGAGGAAGTACGGGATCCAGCCGATTCCGCCTTCCGATAGCGCGATCTTCAGCGTCGGATAGCGCTCGAGCGCCTCGAGATGCAGCCAGTCAGCGGCGCCCACCGCAATGGAGATCGGCATGGTGGAGATCCAAGCCTCGATCGGGGTCTCCATCGAGGCGTGCGGCGCAGGATTCCCGGCGCCGATGTGCAGACAGATGGCGATGTCGTGATCCACCACGGCCTTCCAGAGAGGCTCCCAGTAGGCGTTGTGCACGCTCGGCAGCTTCTGCACGGTCGGATTCTCGTTGAGCGATACGGCGGTGCATCCCTTGGCCGCGACGCGCTTGACCTCCTCCACCATCGCCTTCTGATCCCAGGTGGGGAGGAGCGCACACGGAATGAAGCGGCCCGGATAGGCTCCGCACCACTCGTCGATGTGCCAGTCGTTGTAGGCGCGCAGGTGCACGAGCGCCTTGGCCTTGTCCGGGACCCGGTGAAACGCCCCGCCATCGAAGCCCACGCAGCTCGCGAAATTGAGCGATGCCGCGATGCCGTTGACGTTCATGTCATCGATGCGGGCATCGACTTGATAGACGCCCTTGCGCAGCTGGCTCAAGGACGTCGGCTCCATGCCGTACTCCTCCGGGACGCGCCCGACGACGGCATTGAGGCCCACCTGGGGCATCTTCATGCCCTGGTATTCCCAGTAGTTCGTGCCTGAAGCGGTGGTACGCATCTTGGGCGCCGTGGCGAGCGCTTCCCCGGACAGATGCTTGTCGAACATGTCGGGCGGCTCGCTCACGTGATCATCGACGCTGATGATGATCAACTCGTTCATGTTCATGATGTCCTCCAACTTCCAGCCAAGTCTTGCATTCTATGCCCGAGCCGCGCAGCACGCCCGGGCGAGCCCCTCAATCTCGCGCGAGCAGCAAAGCGGTGGCCAGGGGACCGCCACCCGAGGTGCAGACCGCGAGTTTGGGATCGCCCGCAATCTGGCGCTCTCCGCCCTTGCCGCGCAGCTGCACCACCGCCTCGTGCGCGAATCCGAACCCGTGGAGACGGCCCGCCCCGAGCTGGCCGCCGAAGGTGTTGAGCGGGATTTCGCCGTCGAGGGCGATGCGCTTGCCGCCCTCCACGAACTGCCCGCCCTCACCGGGCGCGCAAAAGCCGAGCCCCTCGAGCCACGCGATCGCCTGAAAGCTGAAGCCGTCGTAAAGCTGTACCGTGTCGACGTCCGCGGGCTTGTAATCGGTTCTCTTCCACAGATCCGCTCCCGTGGGATAGCAAGCCATCCATTCGGCCTGGTCCCAGCTGTGCCGCTCGACCGTGCCGGCCATCGCGGCAATACGAATCGGGGAGCAGGCGACTTCGTCGATGGCAGTGCCCGCCGAGACGATCAGGACCGTCGAGGCATCGCTGTATCGGTCGCAATCGTAGAGGCACAGCGGCGTCGAGATCATCCGGGCGGACAGATACTGCTCCATCGTCAGCGGCTCGCGAAACAGCGCACGCGGATTGCGCAACGCGTTCGCACGAGCGGTGAGGGCAATCTGCGCGAGCTGCTCGCGCGTCATCCCGAAGCGCTTCATGTGGCGCATCGCATACTGGGCGGTCCAGTTAGCCGCGGAGAAGGCATTGAAGGGACTAAACCACTGCGAATAGCCGTCAACCGTCTCGCGGCGCAGCGGCGGGTATTCGTCCGGTCGGGACATCGCCGCGGCCTCGTAGACGGTGCGGTAGCAGATGACGTGGCGCGCCTGCCCGGTGCGCACCGCCATGGCCGCGGCCACGACCGCGCCGAGCTGCGAGCTGATCTCCGGACTCCCGCAGTGCCACGTTGCGCGAATTCCGAGCGCATCGATGAGCTCGTCCGCGCCAATCGGCGAGAAGCCGAGATAGGTGGCGGCTCTGCCCGGATAGGTCGACACCCCATCGATCTGGCGCAGCTCGAGTCCCGCTTCCGCCAAGGCCTCGCGAATCGCATCGAGCGTCAAGAGAAGCGGCGGGCGCGACAAGCGCACGCCGATCTGCGACTGGCCGATCCCTGTGATGTAGGCCTCGCTCGCCGACATGTCAGGCGAGCCTCTCAAAGAGCGGCAGGTAGATCTCCCCGTGCTGCTCGAACCTCACGCGGACGCGGTCGCCGATCGCGACGGCCTCTACCGGACAACCCACGATATTGGTCGTGAGAAAGACCCCGGGCGCCCCGTCGATCGCGACGCGGGCGATCACGTAGGGCACCTCGAGGCCCGGCCGCCACTGCTGATAGTTGACGGTGAACGTGTCGATGATGCCGGTGCCCGCGACCGCCTCGGGCGCCACGTTCTCGGAAAGACAGTGGCGGCACACCGGCCGGGGAGGGTGAATGAAGGATCTGCAGTTCTGGCAGCGCAAGAAGCGCAGTTGCCCCTCGGCGCCCGAGGTCCAGAAGAAGCGATTCTCGCTATCGAGCCTCGGCAGAACCCGCGGCGCGGCCATCTACAGATCCCAGACCAGCCAGAGGCTATCGACGCCGATGACCGGGCCGCCATGAAACTTCGGCGGCCGATCCGGATCGAGGCGAAACTCCGGGAGCCGCGCGAGCATCTGCTCGTAGAGCGTTTGCAGCTCGACGCGGGCCAGATGCGATCCCAGGCAGCGATGCGGTCCGGCATTGAACGCGATGTGGGGCTTCTCGCGGTCGATATCGAGCCGGTCCGATGCGGGGAACTCCGTCGGATCGAGATCCGCGGCGGGCAGGAACAGCATCACCCGCTCTCCCGCTTTCATCGCAAGGCCCTCGAACACGAGATCCTTGCGCACCTTGCGCACGGGCACCGTGAAGGTATAGCGGCGCAAGAGCTCCTCCGTCGCCACGGGGATGCGGCGGGGATTGGCGCGCAGCTCGCGCTGCAGCACAAGATCCTGGGCGAGGTGGCGCACCCCGAAGCCCATGCCGTTCATGACGGTGTCGAGCCCGGCGATGAACAAGAGCACCCCGTAGTTCTCCATGTCCTCCATCGTGGTCGGCCGACCGTCGATCTCGGATTTCCACAGGAGGCTCAGGAGATCGTCTCGCGGATGATCGCGACGCTCGAGGATCGTCTCGCGCATGCTCGCCGTGACCTTCAGGAGGTTCAGCATGCTCTTCTTCGGATCCGACTCCACGCTCTGCAGCTGATCTCGGACAATGGCGCGATATTCGGCCTGGCGCTCGAGCGGCAGACCCAGGAGCCTGAGGAACACCTGGACCGGCAGCGGCTCGGCAATCTCGACCATGAAGTCGCAGCGCCCCCGCTCCTTGACCCGGTCGATGAGCTCGTTCGCGAGGGCGCGAATGCTGTCCTTGAGCGCGAGCATCGTCTTCGGCGAGAACGCCTGCTGCAAGGGTGCCCGGTATTTGGTGTGATCGGGAGGATCCAAGTTGATGGGCACGGCCTGGGGGATGTGCGGCGTGCCCGCAGGGAGCTGTGCCACGAAGGCTTTCATCTGCTCCTCGGTCACGAACTGGCTCGAGAAGGATTGCGGATCACGGGCAGCCCGGAAATTGGCCGCGTGGCTCAAGAACATCCAGTGGCCGCCGTTGCGTGGTGTCCAGCATACGGGCGGGGCGGTCCGAACCAGCTCGAGGATGCGCCGGTGCGGATCGGCCAGATAGGCGGGGTCACGAAAAAAATCGAAATCGACTACCGCCGAGTCTGGAATATGCGGCGGTTTGGGCACGGCAGGACTCAGTGTGGCGCTCATGGATGTCTCCCCCGACTCTCACGGGCGGTCGGCAACTGCAGATGCGTCATGTTGTTCTGACGCGACATGCTTTACATTCCCTGCCGTTGGGCAAATACTAAGCAACCATAGTGTAGCCCAGACGCGATGTTCTGTCTCGGGGCAGGCTGGCTGTGACCCTTAGGAATTGATGGCGGACTACCTCACATACAAGGGCAAGCGCGTGGTCGTGAGCGGTTGCTTCTCCGGCATGGGAGAAGCCACGGCAAAGCTGTTGCTTTCCCTCGGTGCCGAGGTTCATGGTCTCGACTACAAAGACAGCAAGCTCGAGCTCGCGTCGTTCACGAGAACCGATCTGCGTGATCCGCACTCGATCGACGCTGCGGCCGCGAAGATCGGCGGCAAGCTCGATGCGCTATTCAATTGCGCGGGACTCCCGCAGACCTTCTCGCCGCTCGAGGTCATGCAGGTCAACTATATCGGAGCGCGCCGCTTGACCGAGCAGCTGCTGCCCTCGATGTCGGCAGGAAGCGCCGTCGTCAGCATCTCCTCGACCGCCGGGCTTGGATGGAGCCGCCGAATCCCGTTGCTGATGGGCTTGATTCAGATCGACAGCTACGAGGGCGCCGTCGACTGGTGCCGCGGCAATGCCGACACCGTGCGCGAAGGGTATTCTTTCTCGAAAGAAGTCCTCATCGTCTGGACGATGCTGAATGCCACGCGCCTCATCAAGCGCGGCATCCGCATGAATTGCACGCTACCGGGTCCGACTCAAACTCCGATGATGGCGCAATTCGAGTCCGCCAGTCAGGCCTCGGTGATCGCGGCCGCGACGCAGCCGATCAATCGGCGCTCCACTCCTGAGGAACAGGCGGGGCCGCTGGTATTCCTCAACAGCGATGCGGCGAGCTACATTAACGGTGTGGCCCTGGCCGTGGACGGGGGATTTTTGGGCGGCATCGCCACGGGCCAAATCGATCCGAGGTCCCTGATGGGAGCCTCTGCTTAGCTTAGCGAGTGCATTCGCCGAAGAACATATTCTCAAAGGGGGAGAATGATGAACGCCAAGTTTTTTGCACCCACGCTGTCGCTCGCGCTTGCCGCGTTATTGGGGGTTCTCGTATCGCCGCTTGCCCGCGCGCAGCAGACGACGCAGGCCGCCGCCGGAGGCGCCGATCTGAGCGAGGTCATCGTCACGGCAAGGCGCGTGGAAGAGCGTGCGCAGGACGTGCCGATCTCGATGACGATCTTCAATCAGCGGCAGTTGACGGATCGCAGGATCGTGACCTCGGGCGATCTGGCGGCGGCAACCCCCGGACTGTCGGTGGACAGCGAGTTCGGACAGGACGTCACCTCCTTCGCGATCCGCGGCTTCGTCCAGCAGCTCAACACCACGCCCTCGGTGGCGGTGTATTTCGCCGATGCGGTGGTGCCACGGGGCGGCGCCGTGGGTGAGCCGGCGGGCTCGGGCGTTGCGCCGGGGAGCTTCTTCGACCTGCAGAACGTGCAGGTGCTGAAAGGTCCGCAGGGCACGCTCTTCGGCCGCAACACCGACGGCGGCGCGGTGCTCCTCGTGCCGCAGAAGCCGACCTCCGATTTCGAGGGCTATGTGGAGGGAAGCGTCGGCAACTACGACATGGCCAACATACAGGGCGTGATCAACCTGCCGTTCGGAGACAAGATCCGGCTGCGTCTTTCCGTCAACGACGAGACGCGCAAGGGCTACGAGAACAACATCGCCACGGGCATCGGCCCGTCGGACTTCGAGAACATCGACTTCACCGCCGCGCGCTTAGGCATCGTGGTGGACATCACGCCGAATCTCGAGAACTACCTGACATACGCCTATAACCTGTCGGTCAACGCCGGCCTCCTGCCGCAGCTCTACGCCTGTAATCCCGCCAATGCCGGAACCTACGCGGGGCTTTGCGAGCCCTCGCTGCAGCTCCTGCAGGGCAAGGGCAATTATGCGGTGATCAATGATCTACCGGGAGCGAAGTCGTACCTCAGGCAGAACCAGTGGATCAACACCACGACCTGGCATGCGACGGATAACTTCACGGTCAAGAACATCGCCAACTACGGCGAGCTCATCACGGCGCTCGATAGCTCGCTCTTCGGGGGGTTCCTGCTCGGGCCGTACCCGGTGGTCGGCTACATTCCCTTCATCGCGAGCTCCTCCATCCCCGATGCGATCGGCGGGAAAACGACCGATCAGTACACCTGGACCGATGAGCTGGAGCTCTCGGGGAATCTCTTCGATAACAAGCTCACCTGGCAGGGCGGCGGCTACTTGGAGCACAGCGGACCGCTCGGAGACCTGACGGGCACCCGCTCGCCCAACTTCCTCATCTGCAGCGCGACCGATCCGACGTACCAAACGTGCTCGGGTGAGGGAGAGGAGGATGTGAACACCTCGATCCTCCATTACAGCGACTGGGCGCTCTTCGGTCAGGCCACCTGGGCGATCATCGATCAGCTGAAGGTCACGGGCGGGGTGCGCTACACCTCGGACCACACCACGGCGACGATTCATCAGACCGACTATGTCGGCTGGCCGCCGACGACCCCCGGACCCTATACGCCCTTCCCTCCCAATCCTTTGTTCCCACCAGGGAACCCCTTCTGCCAGGTGTTTGCCCCCGGGGTCACGTACGCGACCGGATGCACGCAAAATCTCACGCAGGACTCGCACGCGCCCACCTGGCTCGTCGACTTGGACTACAACCCGATCCAGGACATGCTGCTCTACGCCAAGTACGCGCGCGGGTATCGGCAGGGGAGCATCGCGCCCTTTGCGCTCTACGGGTTTCAGATATATGACCCCGAGCACGTCAACTCTTACGAGATCGGCGAGAAGACCACCTTCTCGGGTCCCGTCCCCGGCACGTTCGACGTGACGGCCCACTACAACAATTTCACCGATCAGCAGCTCTTGGCCGGCTTCATTTCTGCGGGGGTTCCGAGCGCGGGCATCGCCAACGCCGGCAAGTCGAAGATCTGGGGCATCGAGGTCGAGTCGACGATCACGCCCTTCAAGCCGCTCACCCTGGGCTTGAGCTACAGCTACCTGCATACCGAGTTGGAGACGGCCTTCGTGGCATCACCGCCCCCGGGTGCCATCATCTCGTTTCCGGCCACTCTGGGCGGGGAGCTGCCCTTCTCACCGAAGAACAAGGGGGCGGCCTTCGCCACCTACCGGTTCGAGACGCCGGATGACATCGGGAGCGTCTCGCTCGGCGCCAACTACACCTACACCTCATCGCTCCTGGTCACGGCCGCCGACCCGACCGCGACGCTCAAGGGATACGGCCTCCTCGGCATGAATCTGCACTGGGACAGCATCTTTCGCTCGAGCGTCGATGGGGAAATCTTTGCGACCAACCTCACGAACAGGCTCTACTACAACAACAATACGCAGCTCTACGACACTCCGTTGGACATCGCGGCGCGTTATCCGGGAGAGCCGCGCATGTACGGCGTGCGGGTTCGGATTCGTTTCGGCGGTAAGTGAGGACATCGGGCCGGCGTCGCAGGGAGGTCAACAGAAAGCGCACAGCGCGCGCGTCGCCCATCGCTCCACAGGTCGGAGCGGCGCGCGCATCGGGGACGCCCGAGCGTGAGTGGGGACGCCCGAGCGTGAGTGGGGACGCCCGAACGTGAGTGGGGACGCCCGAGCATGAATCTCGATCTTTCGCAGGATCAGGACATGATGCGCGAGACCTTCGCGCGCTTCCTGAACGAGCAGAGCAGCCCAGCGCGGGTGCGTGCGGCGCTCCCGCTCGGCTTTGACCCGGCGTTGTGGTCAGGCTTGGCGGAGCTCGGTGCCCTCTCCCTGCGCGTACCGCCCGCGAGCGGTGGCCTGGGGCTCTCGCTCCTCGACGCAGCGGTGCTCATGGAGGAGGCGGGTCGAACACTCGCCTCCGGCCCACTCGCCGAGACGCTCGTGGTCGCCCGGGTGCTCGCGAGCCTCGGCGATGGGTCGAGCGGGGCACTGCTCGACAATGTGCTCGCAGGTCGTGCGCTCGTCGGCATCGCCGTTCTCGATGTCGCGAAGGCACCTCGGCAATGGGTGGCCGGAGGTGCGGTCGCCGAGGCAGTCATCGCTCGCAGGGCCAACGAGGTCGTGCTGATCGCCGTGCCCGAGCGCGAGCGCAAGAGCGAGCCGAATCTCGCCTCCACACCGATCGCAGAGCTCAATCTGGGCGCTGCCCCGCGCACGACGCTCTCGAGCGGGGCCGAAGGAGCCAGGGTGTTCGCTCAGGCCATCGAGGAATGGAAGCTTCTCATGGCGGCGGGCCTCTCGGGGCTCGCGCGCGAGGCCATCCGGCTCGCGGCCGCGTATGCGCGCGAACGGATCGCCTTCGGCCAGCCGATCGGAACCTATCAGGGGATCTCCCATCCGCTCGCCGACCTCATCTGTGACGTCGACGGCGGCAAATACCTCACGTGGAAGGCGATTCGCGACGTCGCGGACGGCGCCGCCGGGGCCGCTGCGGAGATCTCGCTCGCGGCCTGGTGGAACGCCGATACGGCGAGCCGCGCCGTGGCCCAGGCCCTGCACACCTTCGGCGGCTACGGTCTGACCAGCGACTATGACATCCACCTCTATAACCTGCGCGCCAAGGCGTGGCCGCTCGTCCTCGGCGACCCCGCGCGATGGCTGCACGAGGCCGCACGCCGGCTCTATGCCGGTGAGAGCGCTGCGCTGCCCGAGGCGGGCGAGGTCTCGATCGATTTCGACATCGGCGAAGAAGCGCGTGCCCTCGCCCGCGAGGTCGATGCCTTCTTCGAGAAGAACCTGACCCCCGAGCTCAAGGCGAAGGCGCATTATTCCTGGGACGGCTTCGATGCAGGCATCCATCGCAAGCTCGCCGAGGCACGACTCCTATTCTTGGGATGGCCGCAGGAGCTCGGCGGTCGCGACGCGCCCGCTTATGCGCGCCATGCGGCCTACGATGTGTGGCAGCAGCACGGCTGGACTACCGCGCCGATGAGCGTCGCCGGGATGGTCGGCACCATCATCCATCGGTTCGGGAGCGAGGAGCTCAAGCGCGAGGTGCTCGCGAAGGTGGCCCGGGGAGAGGCGCTCTGCAGCCTGGGCTATTCGGAGCCGAGTGCGGGCTCGGATGTCTTCGCGGCGCGCACCAGGGCTACGCGCGAGGGGGATTTCTGGCGCATCGACGGACAGAAGATGTTCACCAGCGGCGCGAACTTCACCGACTATGTGCTGCTCCTCGCGCGCACCGACCCCGAGGCCCCGAAGCATCAGGGGCTCACGATGTTCATCGTGCCTTTGAAGACGAAGGGCGTGGAGATCAAGCCGGTCTACACCTTTCAGGACGAGCGCACGAACATCAGCTACTACGATGGGGTGAGGATCCCCGACAGCTACCGACTCGGCGAGGTGAACAAGGGCGTGAAGGTCATGTCGGCGAGTCTCGAGCTCGAGCACGGCGGAGGCTTCGCGCCGGTACAAAAGCGCATGGTGCAGGCGGCGGAGGAATGCTGCAGGCAGCTCGCCCGCGACGCAGGCGCGCTCATCGAGTCGCCCTTTGCGCAGGCGCGGCTCGCTCGCGCGAGCGCGCATGCGCTCCTCGCGGAGCTCATCTCGCTGCGTGCGGTCTGGGCGGGTGTCAACAAGAAGCCGAATCTCGCCTATGGCCCGATGGCGAAGCTCTTCTCCTCGGAGAAGTTCCTGAAGGATTCCTCGGATCTTCTGGACTTGACGGCACCCGACTCGCTCGCCAAGCGCGCGGGGCCCGCCGGTTTTCTGAACCAATGCTATCGGCACGCGCAGGGCACGACCATTTATGGCGGCACCAGCGAGATTCATCGCAGCTTGATCGCCGAGCGCGCGCTCGGCCTGCCGCGTAGCCGCGGTTGAAGGGGGAGAAGCGACCGTGTCGGACGCAGCACATCTACTCACCGAGGAAGACGGCGCGATCCTGATCGCCACGCTCAATCGGCCGGAGAAGCTCAACGCGCTGAGCGGCGAGACCATGCGGCTGCTCGACGCCGCGGTGCAGCGCTTCCGCGATACGCCCTCACTCAAGGTGATGCTGATCCGGGCGCGAGGGCGCTATTTCTGCGCAGGCGCCGATATGCGCGGCGATCCGGCGGAGGGCGGCGGTCGCGCGACCACGGCCTCGGGGATTCGCGAGTCGCATCGCGTCAAGCTCCACGGGATGCATCGGCTCTACGATGAGATGGAGGCGATCGAGAAGCCGCTCGTGGTCGCGCATCACGCCCCGTGCGTGGGTGGAGGGCTCGAGCTCTCACTGTCGTGCGATTTTCGGCTCGCGGCGAAGAGCGCGAGCTACTCCTTTCCGGAGGGCAAGTTCGGCGTCCTGCCGGCCTCGAACGGGGTGAGCCGCCTCACGCGCATCGTAGGGACGCACTGGGCACGCTACCTCATCATGGCGAATCTGCCGGTCGATGCCGATCGCGCGCTCATCATGGGCCTCGTTCACGAGGTGTGGCCCGATGCGACCTTCGAGGAGAACGTGATGCGCTTCTGCCGGCATCTCGCCGAGCAGCACGCGGAGCAGATGGGCACGGCCAAGATCGCCATCGAGATGGCGCGCGATGTGGGACTCGCCCAGGCCCGAAACGTCGAGCGCATGGCGAACTCCGCGCTCATGTTGAATCCGGATTACCGCGCGGGCATCGAGAAATACATTCAGGGCATCGGCAGCAAAGGTAGCACCGGCGGAAAGGGCAAGGAGAAAGGCTGATACGACGGCGGCAATCATGGCGCTCTACACGACCTTACATTTGCACAACGTGCCGCAGGGCCGGGAGGCGCAGTACGCGGCCTGGTTCGACGGCAAGCATCGCAGCTCGCTCACGGCGCTGCGGGGCTTCAAGGGAGCCGATCGGTACGAGCTGACCCGCGAGCAGATCATGCCCGACATCGCGCAGCCCTGGCGATTTCTCTCCGTCTACGATCTCGACTTGCCGGACCCCGCCATCGATATCCCAGCGCTCGGCCCGCTGATCGCGGAGGCGCGCGATGAGGGCTCGATCACGAACGACGAGACCGAGCGCCTCTACAGCTACCGGCTATACGCCGACTGGAAGGGCAGCGCGAACTGGCGCAGGTCCGAGCCCTTTTCCGGCATCAGCATCATCCTCGCGAACTATGTGGCCGGTCGCTATGCCGAATACATGAAATGGTACGACGAGGTGCACAGCGTCGAGGTGACCGAAGTCCCGGGTCATGTGGCGATGCGGCGCGGCGAGCTCTCGCACATCCAGATCGAGCCACGCCGTTACTGCCCGGGTGATCAGCTCGTCATGTGCGCACAGCAAACCGACGATCTCGATTTCACGGTCAAGGATTTCAGCGCGCGGGCGCGCGGCGTGAGCCCGAGCGGCATCGCGATGCAGCCGCGCTCGACCGCAGGGTCGTTTGCGCGCACGGTGCATTACTTTCGCAAGATCAGCGGCACCTCGTTCTGGCGCGGCGGAATCGCCTATGCGGGCGATCTGTCGGTGTATCCCGGCAAGGGCTAAGTCAGGAGGCAGCGGTCCATGTCAAAAATCATCGTCATCACCGGCGCGGGCGCAGGCTTGGGGCGCGCGCTGGCGAGGCGCTTCGCGGCGGACGGCGAGAGCGTGGTGCTGCTCGGGCGCACCGCGGCAAAAGTCGAGAAGGTCGCCTCCGAGCTCGGCGCAGGGGCGCTGGCCGTGGGCTGCGATGTGTCCTCGCCGAGCTCGGTGAGGGCGGCGTTCGCCACCATTGCGGCGCGCCATGCGCGAATTGACGTGCTCATCAACAATGCCGCCGTGTACGAGCCCTTTCTCGTCGCCGAGGCGAGCGATGAGCAGATCCTCAAGATCATTGCGACCAACCTCACCGGACCGATCCTCTGCGCGCGCGCGGCGATCGCGCTGATGGGCTCCGGTGCGCACATCATCAATGTGAGCAGCGAGGTCGTGGAATTGCCGTTCCCGCAATTCAGCCTCTACCAGAGCTCCAAGGCAGGCCTCGAGCGCTTCTCGCAAGCACTCGAGCGCGAGCTCGAGCCTGCGGGCATTCGCGTGAGCGTCGTCCGGGCCGGTCAGATGATGGATGCCGACAAGACCTGGAACATCGATCCCAAAGCCGCAGCGCGCTTCGCGCAGGCCGCGCTCGCGGCAGGCCTCGACCTGCGTGCGCGGCCGATCTCGCAGTACGCGTCGGTGACCGATGTCTTCCGCGCCCTGATCGATCTGCCCGCCGACCTGCAGGCGGCAACCATCATGCTGCGCGCACGCAAACTCTAGCCTGAGGAAGATTTCAGATGCTCCCCGACGCGAAGCTTTACATTGACGGCGTGATCCGGCCGGCCGCCGGAGGCAGGACCTACGACAAGATCGGCCCGTGGACCGGCGAGGTGGTCGGCAAGGCCGCCGAGGCCTCGCGCGAGGACGTGGAGGCGGCGATCGTCGCCGCGCGCCGCGCATTCGATACGACCGATTGGTCGAGGCGTCACCCCTACCGCCACGAGCTCCTGAAGCGCTATCGCGAGCTGCTCCGCGCCAACCGGCCGAAGCTCGTCGAGATCGCGCGCCACGAAGCAGGCTCGGCGTTGGGCGCCGCGTTCGGCGCGCAGGTCGACGGGGCGCTCGAGGGGGCCGATGTGCTCATCGAGATCTTCCCGAGGGTCCAATGGGAGGACGACCGCGGGGTTCGCCGTCAGTACGGGGTCAATACGGCACGGCGGGTGCTGCGCGAGGCGGTGGGCGTGGTCGGCGCGATCACGCCCTGGAACGTGCCCTTCTATGTCAACCTCGCCAAGGTCGTGTCGGCGCTGTTGGCCGGGTGTACGGTGATCTTGAAGCCGGCACCGGAGACTCCGCTGGCCGGGGCCGTTCTCGGAGAGCTCGCTCAAGAGGCCGGATTCCCGGCGGGGGTGCTCAATGTGATTACCTCGAGCGACCCTGCCATGGCCGGAGAGATGCTGGTGAGCGATCCTCGAGTCGACCTGATCACCTTCACCGGGTCGACCGCCGTGGGCAAGCGCATCATGGAGAAGGGCGCCGCGACGCTCAAGCGGGTGTTCCTGGAGCTCGGCGGCAAGTCGGCGAACATCATCCTGGACGATGCGCCGAATTTTGCAGCGAGCGTCATGCGCTCCATGGTCTGTTTCCATGCCGGTCAGGGCTGCGCCATCGCAACCCGCTT
>DATHCO010000385.1:0-2412 GCA_035319505.1 Steroidobacteraceae bacterium
GAGATCGTGAGGGGCGGCGGCGGCTGAGCGCTTTGGCCGACGATGGCATCGCCGCTCGCGACGATCGGCGTTTTTTCCACGGGCGACAAGCGCGTGGTCTCGGTGTAGCGCGCCTCCGTGTAGCCTGCGGTCAGCTCCGCGGTCAAGTCGTCGGTCACCGCGATGTCCGCCTGGATGTCGGCTCCCTTGGCGACCGCCTGGCCCAAATTGGTGATGAAGGAGATCTGGCAAATGGGGGGCACCACGACCTGCTGGATGTTGTTCCAGCGGATGTAGTAGATGCTGCTCGCGATCTTCACGCGATTCTCCAGGTTGTTCTTCGCGCCGATCTCGAAGCTGTCCACGGTGTCTGAGTTGAAAGTGGCGGGGGATCCGGGGATGCCGAAGTTGCGAAAGTCCGTTCCGCAGGCTGCGTAGGGCACCGGGTTGTTCGCGCCGCCCGGTCGGAAACCTTTGGCGTAGGTGAAGTAGTACAGGTCACGCGGGTCGTATTGATACTGCAGGCTCACCTTCGGCGTGAACGAGTTCTCCTTCTTGTCGCCCGAGCCGGTCTGAGGCGACAAAAAGAGCTGCGGTCCGCCGGTCAGCGTGTTGAACGAGAACTCGGTCTTCGAGTAGCGCAGCCCGAGCGTTGTCTTGAGCTGATCAGTGAAGGAGTAGGTCCCCTCGCCGAAGACGGCGATCTGCCGGTCCTTCGAGAAGGTCTGCAAGAAATAGGAATCGTTCGGAAAGCGCGCATCATAGGGCACGGGCACACAGACACCCGCCGCGTTCACGTAGCAGAACACCTGCGTGTAAGGCAGCCCCAGCACGGTCTCGGTCAGCTCGTTGAGCAGCGGGTCGTGAATCTGCTCGAGATAGCTCTGGCGGTTCGCCGAGAAGAATACGCCCGTCGTCCAGACGAGAGCGGCATTCGGGTCCGCCGACTGCACGCGCACCTCTTGCGTGAGGTTCTGCTGGCCGTTGTCGACCGAGGCGGGCGCACGATAGTTCGTCGCCCCGGCCGGCAGATGCAACCCCGTGCCGTCGAGCAGCGGGAAGGAGACGCCCGGCAGCCATGGCAGTGGGAACACGGCGGTCGCTCCCTGCGCCGCCTCGGCCGGCGTCGGCTGCGTCTGATAGAAACCGAGGTTGTAGAGTGTGCCGTCGTAGCCGGTCTCTTCCTTGCGATGGAAGTACGAGGTGTTCGAGATCAGCGTGGCGAAGCCGAGATCGCCCTCGATCTTGAGCGCCGGAATGTAAAAGGTGTCCGGCACGGTGCGCTGCGTGGGGTTCGCATCGACGAAGTGATTGTCGCTCGGATTCGAATAGAGCGGCCAATAGTTCTGCACATCGTTCGCGTAGCGATCCTGGTAGAAGTAGCTCGGCGTGATTTTCCAATTGTCCGCGGGCGCCCAGATCGCGGCGAGGCGCACGAGCTTGGTCTGGATGTAATTCGCTTTCGATTGCGTCATAGCGAGCGATACCGGGTCGATGCGGTCGATCCAGCCGCCGTCATAGCGATACCACGCGCTGAGGCGCACGCCCAAGGTGCCGTCGATGAGGGGCGTACCGCCCGCGATGCCGGCCTCGTAACTCGGCTCGCCGCCCTGAGTGAAGGAGACCTCATCGCGACTGTAGAGACTCGTCTGCGTCAAGCTCGGCTGCACGGTGATGTAGCGCACCGTTCCGCCCTCGGAGCCCGCGCCGAAGAGCGTCCCTTGCGGGCCGCGCAGCACCTCGACCCGATCGAGGTCGAAGGACTGGGGGAGCGCCTCGTCGGGATTGAACGCGAGAGCGCGCATCTGGATCGGCGTGTCGTCCAGATAAATGCCCGTGGTGCCCGCGCCGCCCGTGGAGGCGATGCCGCGAATGGCGATGTTGTTGGTGCCCGAGTTGTCGATGTTGATGCCCGGAGTGAATCGCGCGACGTCCAAGATGTCCTTGATGCCGCGCACATCCATCGCATCCTGCGTGAGGGCGGTCACGCTGAGCGGCACCTTGCTCAAGCTTTCCTCGTGGCGCGTGGCGGTGACGACGATCTCCTGGAGCGGTCCTGCCTCCGCAGCCGCGGGCGCCTCGGCCGGGGCCTGCTGCGGGTCAGCCGCGGCGGCGGAGTGGCCGAGGCGAGGCGCGCTCGCGGCCAGCGCGCAAGCGAGCCAAGCGATGGCGGCGACCCGCGAAGGGACGTGCTGCTCGATGAACGTGCGAAGCCGGGGGCATCCCATCATGGTGCATCCCTCTCTATGTGTAGGCGCCTGCGGGCAGCGCCAGTTTTCCCTTTTATCGGCAAGATAGCGGCCCGGCGACGCTGCCGTCAACCGGCCGGCGCCGCCGACCTTGCGCACCTGCGCAAACGAGTTATGGGATCATATGCTCGTGAGTAGCACCGAAGACCGTCCGCGCTCCAAGTCCCTCGCACCGCTCCGCGCG
>DATHCO010000386.1:0-3116 GCA_035319505.1 Steroidobacteraceae bacterium
GCGACCTACCTCGCTCACTACGCTGCCAGGTTCCTCCGGGCGTCCCTCGATCGTGGATTCACGACAGTCCGCGACACTGGTGGTGCAGACGTCGGCTTGGCGAGCGCACTGCGTGATGGGCTCCTCATCGGCCCACGCTTGTTCTACGGCGGACGCATCATCACCCAGACCGGAGGCGGTAATGATCAGCGTCCCCTCGAGCACGCTCTCCCCGATCACAACTGCGGCTGTGCCTGTTACCACGATCCCTTCACGGTCGTGGCGGATGGCGAGGAGGCCATCCTACGGGCCGTTCGCGAAGAGCTCCGCCGCGGCGCCTCGCACATCAAGATCATGCTGTCCGGCTCCGTGGTTTCGCCGCACGCATCCGTCAACCGTGCAGAATATTCGGACGGGGAAATACGCACCATCGTCGAGGAAGCCGCGCGGGCAGGGAAGTACGTGACGGCGCACTGTCACACCGCTGAAGCGATGCGCCGCGCCGTGACCCTCGGAGTTCGCTGTATCGAGCATGGCACCCAGGTCGATGCCGAGACGGCGGCGCTGGTGGCCGAGCGGGGTGCCTTCGTGGTACCGACGCTCGCCATCATGTTCGCCATGTTGGACGAATACGAGGATCTCAAATTATCCCCGGTGTACATGGAGAAGCTGCGCCGAATCAGTGAACGTGCGCTGCCGGGGCTCGAGTTGATGAAGGCGGCGGGCGTCAAGATGGGTTTCGGCTCGGACCTCCTCGGACCGCTGCATACCCGTCAGACCACCGAATTCAGTCTCCGCGCCCGCGTCCTGCCGGCACTCGACATCCTGCGCTCCGCCTGTGCCGTGAACGCAGAGATCCTGGGACAGGAAGGACGGCTCGGGTGTATTCGAGAAGGCGCTTGTGCGGACTTACTGTTGGTGAACGGAGATCCGCTCAGTGACATCGGGGTGTTGACGGGGCATGGGGAGCACCTCGCGGTCATCATGAATGGCGGTCGGTTCCACAAGCGCACGATATGACGCACGGTTCGGGCTCGAAGTCGAGCTCGAGACTCGCGAGCTAGGCTTCGTCAGGGACCGCCACCCCGCGGTGCCGCAGGCCATCGATCAAGGGACCCAAGTGCTGACGATAGTGGCGCCAGCGACCCGAGGATGACCCGTAGATGGGTCGGCGTATCTGCGCCGCGCTCGCCGTGAACGAAACGGTCGCGCTCTTTTGGACCTCGAGCGCCTCCGCCGTCCAATCGAGTCCGCAATACTCCGCCACCCGCGCGCCGACAGTCTGCGGATCGCGAACAAGAGCCTCATATTCGACCTGACAAAGGGCGTTACCCAAACTCTCGCGCCAGTGGCGGACGAGTCGGTCGTAGGCTGCGTAGTATCGTGCGAGGTCCTCGAAGTCGTAGCTGAAGGGATAGGCGGCGCCGAACAACGTTCGGTACATGGCGAAGCAGCTGTCAAGCGGCTGCCGCTGGACGAGCAGAATCCTCGCTTCCGGCAGTGCGTGGCGGATGGCCCCGAGGTACAGGTAGTTGAGGGGCAGTTTCTCGATGATCTTCGTGCCTCCAAGGCCGCGATCGGCGAGCCGCTCATAGTTTGCGGCAACCATCTCCGGGTCTGCCGCCACGGCGCGAGCAAAGAGATCGGCAGAGCCCGGCGGCGTCGCCGCCATCAATGCCCGCGCGAAATCATCCGTTTCACCGTTCGAGCGGACACCCGCAAGACCGGTCAGGATGTGCTCGAGCAGCGTCGTGCCAGATCGTGGCAGCCCGACGATGAATATGAATCGATCCGAATCCCGCCCGGGTGCCGCATTGCGCCACTGCGCTGCCGGGAAGACCTCCCGGATGCGCTCGATCTTGCGCTCATCGACCGTGACGTCATAGGCGAGCTGACGCCGGCGTGCGCTGGCCGCCTGAGCAAACCAGTTAAATGCCGCATCGAATCGTTGCAGATCGTCGAGCTCCTTGCCGAGTGCGTAGCCGAGGGGCACCCGCGCCCGGTCGGGTAGATCGGTGCGCGAGAGCAGCGACTGCAGTTGCTCGAGGTGATTGGCGTCCGGGGACTGAATACGCAGCTCCGAGCGCAACAGGTAGCTCGCGTAATGGGTCGCATCGAGCGCGATGGCGCGATCGCAGGCGGCTTCCGCCTCGGCAAGCCGCCCGAAGCTGCGCTCGCTCGAGGCCAGGTTGTACCAGAATCGAGGATCTCCCGGTGCCAGCTCGACGACGCGTCGATAGAGCGCATTGGAGCGCTCGTGCCGGCCAAGCAGCATCGAAACATGCGCGAGCGAATCGTAGGCGTCGGCCACTCCGGGCTGGAGCTGCAGCGCCCGGCAGACGACCGCCTCTGCGTCTTTCGCCCGGCCGAGTTGCAACAGTATCGTCGCGAGCATGCCGTGTGCGGAAACACAGACCTGCGCCCTCCCCACGGCCTGCTCGGCGAGCGGCAGGGCGTCGGCTAAGCGCCCGGCGCGCATCAGCCGGTAGGCTTCTACATCCGGTGGGGACGATGATGATGAGCCGCGCATGGACGCAGTGTCGCAACCTGGCACATTATCCACAACAGAGACCGCAAGCCCCGAGGTGTCCCGATGGAGATACGCGAGATCGAGAACACCTGGATCACCCTCGCCGATGGCTGTCGCCTGGCCACGCGCCTCTTTCTTCCCCGGGGCGTGGATGCCGTGCCGGTTCCGGCGATCCTGGAATACATCCCATACCGCAAACGCGACTTCATGCGTCGCCGCGATGAAGGCATGTATCGCTGGTTCGCGCGCGAAGGGTACGCCGGGGTACGGGTCGATATGCGCGGTTCGGGCGAGTCGGATGGAATCCTGGAAGATGAGTACCTGAAAAAGGAGCAGGACGATGCACTCGAGGTGATTGCCTGGATCGCCAGGCAGCCCTGGTGCTCGGGAGCGGTCGGCATGATGGGTAAGTCCTGGGGGGCCTTCAACTCGCTACAGGTCGCAGCCCGCAGGCCACCCGCACTCAAGGCGATCATTGCAGTCATGGGGACGGACGATCGCTTCGCCGAGGACGTGCACTACTCGGGTGGCTGTCTCCTCAATGACAATTTCTGGTGGGGATGCGTGATGCAGGTCTTCAATGCGCGCCCTCCCGATCCGCAGATCG